>NZ_JBEWYW010000011.1:0-92608 GCF_041366475.1 Pseudalkalibacillus sp. JSM 102089 | reverse complement strand
ATAAAAAATTCCCCAGTCTGGACCATCACTCTACACTCCATGTCTAAAAGTTATATAGAATGATTATCCGTTATTAGTGGGGAATTTGGTACCGTTGTTATAAGGGATTTTATCACCGTTACTAACAGAAGAAGGCTGAGGCTTTCTTCTTTTTTGTTGTGCTATTTTAATTAAATAGTAAAAGTCATGTTTCTCTTTATTACTTATAAATATAAACCTAAATAAAATTGTACTTGTTTCTATGCCATTTAGTTATAGATTCTATTCGAGAAATATATGGAAGTGAGAAAAGCGTTTCTCCTCCTGCATGATTGCGTTTACAGTGATTTTCACTGTCTTGTATGTTAGCAATACGCTTGCTACACTTTGATCATTCTTAACGTAAAGGAGCATGTCGCAATGACTGGAGAAAAGCAGTTGCAGCAACAATTAATGGATCTTAATGAAAGAGAAATGAAGTTGCTTCAAAAGTTTGAAATAGAGCGTGAAACAATTATGAATCAAATGCACGGTAGCGCGTCTGTCGTTACAAGAGCTCCAATTTCCGAAATCGTAGAAATCCTTGAACGTTCTCAAGTGGCAATGGGGCCGCTTTACCTGACAGATCTACTAGAGAAGCATTATAGAATCACGATTTCTAAGTCATCCCTCTTTAATATTCTTGAAATGCTTGCTGAGTCAAAAGAATATCCTATTACTCGGATTAGTGAAAAAGGATTTAAATATAGTAAATAAGCTATAAAGAGTTGAATTTCGTCATTTGTTTCTAACAACACAGATTTACTCGATTAGGGTATGAATCTAGAAAATAATTTACTAGCAGAGCCATTAAGAAAGAAAAGGTGATTAGAATGGACAATGTATTCGAAGATACAAATATGAAGTCTACCAATGAGTCCAGAACGGCTAAAGCAACCGTAGTCAATCCGACTCACACAAATATTCATGGAACATTATTTGGAGGTCAACTGATGGCCTTTATTGATGACGTTGCTCTTATTTCAGCAACTCGTCATTCAAGAAGACCCTGTGTAACAGCTTCAACCGATTCAGTAGATTTTCTTCATCCGATTAACCAAGGAGACATTGTTTGTCTTGAATCCATGGTGACGTGGACTCATAAGACATCAATGGAGGTTTTCGTTAAAGCAATTGCAGAGAAAATGTTCACTGGTGAACGTCACGTATGTGCGACTGCGCTTTTAACATTTGTAGCCCTTGATGAAGAAGGAAATCCAGTTGAAGTACCAGGTGTTTACCCTGAAACAGAAGAGGAGAAATTCTTGAATGAAACAGCTGTTGAACGAAAAGAGATTCGTAAAGGTCGCAAAGGTGAAAGTAGAAAGCTAGCTCGTGAATTTGGAACACCAAAGCCTTGGGATGCAGCTCAGTTTACTACATTGTAAAGTTGTTTCTTATTCTATGTGACAAGGTTACGAATATCCAATGATGAGTTTTCTTTTATGATCATAGCATTCTCTCCCTAACTTGTTGTAAGATGGGGGGAGAAGTTGTGATTAGAGAGGGGAACTTACCAGTATGCAAGGAATATTAATTGCTTTATTCGTTCCGGCAATTATCATGGTCGTGTTTACGCGAGTTACATATAATACTTACGTTAGTTTCGGGTTAACGATTTTATTTATGTGGGCTGTGTTTGGTGGAATCGATCATCCGATACATTTGATTGTCTTAACGGTTTTGTCAGCGCTTGTTGGATTTTACTTTTCAATGAAAACACAAAAACAAAATAAGAAGAAAATGAAGTAGCGCCTATTTTAAAAAGAATAGGCGCTTCTTTTTCGTCCAATACTGGTAAATGAAGAGACACATTAAGCAAATGATATAGAGAAATAGAATGAGTAGGCCTGAAATTGATTGATGGAATAGCTGTAATAGAATACTAACTAATGTAAAAAAGTAAAGGATACCAAGGAGATTCTTTATTGTGGTTTCAGTGAAAGAATCTGTCATTCCAGCCCCAATTCTAGCTCCAATGACTGCTCCACTCACTAAGAGAATGGCGAGGGTGGTCGGAATGGTAACCGTTTGAATATATGAGAAAAAACCGGTCAATACAATGAAGAAGATCGAAGTTAAAGATGTACCTACTGCAAGGCGTGGCGGGAGACGTAGTACATGAATTAAAAGTGGTACCATGACAAAACCGCCCCCCACTCCAAGAGTAGAAGAAATAAATCCGCCTAGTAAGCCGATTAAAATTGTTCGAAGAGGGGAAACAGAAATAGAAGAATTTTCTTCATCTATAGTTTGTCCTTTGGAAAGCATGGATATGGAAAAGTATGCAAGAAGAACGATATATAAAGTTGAGATAACAGGACCATCGATTTTGCTCTCTTCCATATATAAGACAAGTGGTTGAGCAAGCTGTGTGCCGACCATGCCACTAATCGATAGAAAAAGAGTCACTTTCCATAGAATTCTTCTACTTTGAATATACTTCAAAGCTCCAGAAATCGAAGTACTCATGCTATAAAGAAGGCTAATGGTGATTGCTGTTGCAGGTGAATAACCAAGTAACAAAAGGATAGGTGTGAGGAGAAATCCCCCGCCTACGCCAAAAAATCCTGAGACAGCACCGATCGAGAGGCCAAGTGGTAAAGCCCATAAAAGCAGCAATGTTAAAACTCCTTTGTAGTAATACTTAGTAATCCCTTTAAGTGCGTGAATTCTGCTACACTGTGAATCAATCTTTAACAGCATACAACAGTTTTGAATGAAGAGAAAGATAACCTTGAAAATGCAATGCGAATATCAGTTCGCTTTAATTGAAGTTTAGACCATATTCTGTGATATAATAAGTGACATGGATGATAGGAACGGAGGCGAAGATGGTGGAAAAAAAGTTCGAGTTGGTATCTGATTATAATCCTCAAGGCGACCAGCCTGAAGCCATTAAGAAACTTGTACAAGGTGTTCATAATAATGAACGCCACCAAACGTTGCTCGGCGCAACAGGGACTGGTAAAACGTTCACAATGTCTAACGTGATACAAGAGGTGAATAAACCGACCCTCATTATTGCGCACAATAAAACGCTTGCTGGTCAATTATATAGTGAATTTAAGGAGTACTTTCCGCATAATGCTGTGGAATATTTTGTAAGCTATTATGATTATTATCAACCAGAAGCGTACATACCTCAATCAGATACATTCATCGAAAAAGATGCAAGTATTAATGACGAAATAGATAAACTACGACATTCTGCTACATCCAGTTTGTTTGAGCGTAATGACGTCATTATTGTAGCAAGTGTTTCTTGTATTTATGGTCTCGGTAATCCAGAAGAATACAGAAGCCTAGTACTTTCGCTTCGAAAAGGTATGGAAAAAGATCGTGATCAACTGTTGCGCAATATGGTTGATATTCAATATTCGCGAAATGATATTAATTTCACACGTGGTACGTTCCGGGTTAGAGGAGACGTTGTGGAAATTTTCCCTGCCTCACGAGATGAACACTGTATTCGCGTCGAATTTTTTGGAGATGAAATTGACCGTATTACTGAAGTAAATTCACTAACAGGTGAAATTCTTGGAGAAAGAGAGCACGTGGCTATATTCCCAGCTTCCCACTTCGTTACCCGTGAAGAAAAGTTGAAAATCGCGATACAGCGAATTGAAGCTGAGCTTGAAGAGAGACTGAAGGTTTTAAATGAAGAAGGAAAGCTTCTTGAAGCTCAACGTCTTGAACAGCGAACGAGATACGATATTGAAATGATGGCTGAAATGGGCTTTTGTTCAGGAATTGAAAACTATTCCAGGCATTTGACACTGAGAGAAGCAGGTGCAACGCCATATACGTTAATGGACTACTTTCCAGATGATTTCTTAATTATGGTTGATGAATCTCACGTTACGCTTCCCCAAGTAAGAGGAATGTACAATGGAGATCAGGCAAGAAAAGGTGTGCTAGTGGATCATGGCTTCCGCTTGCCATCAGCAAAAGACAATCGCCCACTTCGCTTTGAAGAATTTGAAGAGAAGGCTCATCAATTTGTTTATGTATCTGCAACGCCAGGGCCATATGAAGAAGAACATTCAACCAAAGTTGTCGAACAAATTATCCGTCCAACCGGTCTGCTTGATCCGACGATTGAAATTCGTCCTATCGAAGGTCAAATTGATGACTTATTAGATGAAATTAATCAGCGATCTGCACGTAATGAGCGAGTGCTGGTGACGACACTTACGAAAAAGATGTCAGAGGATTTAACGGATTATTTACTTGAAATGGGGGTAAAGGTACGTTACCTTCACTCTGAAATAAAGACGCTCGAGCGTATTGAAATTATTCGTGATCTCAGATTAGGTGTATTTGACGTTCTTGTAGGAATTAACCTCTTAAGGGAAGGTCTTGATATTCCGGAAGTATCCCTTGTGACAATTTTGGATGCAGATAAGGAAGGGTTCTTACGATCTGAACGTTCTTTAATTCAAACAATCGGACGTGCTGCTCGAAATTCAGGTGGCCATGTTATCTTGTATGCTGATAAAATCACCAATTCAATGGAAGTGGCAATGAATGAAACGAGTCGTAGAAGAGAAATTCAACAAAAATACAACGCAAAATACGGCATTACTCCGACAACCATTCAAAAGAAAGTGCGTGAAGGTATAAGAGCAACGGTTGCAGCTGAAGATGGTGAAGAATACAAGATTCCTAAGCAAGGTAAGATGACGAAGCAAGAGCGTGCTAAAGTGATTGAAAATGTGGAAACTGAAATGAAGGAAGCTGCACGAGAACTGAATTTCGAACGTGCTGCAGAACTTCGTGACCTACTATTAGAGCTTAAAGCGGAAGGATGACGAACAGATGGCAAACGATGAAATCGTCGTCAAAGGGGCAAGAGCCCATAATTTAAAAAATATAGATGTATCGATCCCAAGAGATAAGCTTGTTGTTGTAACAGGCTTGTCAGGATCAGGAAAATCATCTCTAGCATTTGATACGATTTATGCAGAAGGACAGAGACGGTATGTTGAATCGTTATCAGCATATGCAAGACAATTTCTTGGACAAATGGATAAGCCGGATGTAGATGCTATTGAAGGTCTGTCTCCCGCCATTTCCATTGATCAAAAGACAACGAGTCGTAACCCTCGTTCAACAGTCGGAACGGTAACCGAGATTTATGACTACCTCCGTCTTCTATTTGCAAGAATTGGTCGCCCTGTCTGTCCACGTCATGGCGTAGAAATTACGTCACAGACGATCGAACAAATGGTTGATCGGATACTGACTTATGAAGAGCGAACAAAGCTCCAAATTTTATCCCCAGTCGTTTCAGGTCGTAAAGGCGAACATGTAAAAGTACTAGAAGATATTAAGAAGCAAGGCTATGTTCGCGTACGAGTAGATGGTGAGATGATGGAAGTTGCAGATGAGATCTCGCTTGAAAAAAACAAGAAACATTCCATTGAAGTTGTGATTGATCGTATTGTTGTGAAAGAAGGCGTTCAATCAAGATTAGCAGATTCCCTTGAAACCGCCCTTAATCTTGGTGGTGGCCAGGTGATTGTAGATGTTATGGGGCAGGAAGAGCTTCTCTTCAATCAGCATCATTCCTGTCCGTACTGTGGTTTTTCCATCGGGGAATTGGAGCCGAGATTATTTTCGTTTAACAGTCCTTTTGGTGCTTGTCCTTCTTGTGATGGCTTAGGACTGAAACTTGAAGTGGATCTTGACCTAGTCATACCGGATTGGGACAAATCCCTTCGAGAACATGCCATTGCACCTTGGGAGCCGGTAAGTTCCAATTACTACCCACAGCTACTTCAAAGTGTTTGTAATCATTTTGGAATTGATATGGATACCCCAGTAAACAAAATTCCTAGAGCACAGCTCGATAAAGTGCTTTATGGTAGCGATGGGGAAAAGATTTACTTCCGTTATGAAAATGATTTTGGGCAGGTACGTGAAAATAACGTTCCTTTTGAAGGGGTTATTCCAAACGTTGAACGACGCTATCGTGAAACTAGTTCAGATTATATCCGTGAGCAAATGGAAGCCTATATGGCACAAAAACCTTGTCCAACTTGTAAAGGTTATCGATTAAAGAAAGAAGCGCGCTCTGTCTTAATTAATGGAAAACATATTGGCGAAGCAACGGAATATGCGATTAAAGATGCTGCTGGCTTTTTTGATCAGTTGGATTTAACTGCAAAAGAAGCTACAATCGGAAAAATGATTTTACGAGAAATCCAGGATCGACTTGGCTTCCTTGTTAATGTTGGTTTAGATTATTTAACGCTTAACCGATCAGCTGGCACATTATCCGGCGGTGAAGCGCAGCGGATTAGGCTTGCAACACAGGTTGGGTCAAGATTAATGGGTGTACTTTATATTTTGGATGAACCGTCTATCGGATTACATCAGCGTGATAACGATCGTTTGATATCAACGCTTCAGAATATGCGGGATCTTGGGAATACACTTATTGTTGTAGAACATGATGAAGATACGATGTTAGCGGCAGATCATATTATTGATATAGGACCTGGTGCGGGAGCCCATGGTGGATACATTACCTCAGAAGGCTCGCCTGCTGAAATAATGGATGACGAGGATTCCTTAACTGGAGAATATTTATCAGGCAAGAAATTTATCCCTGTTCCGACTGAGCGTCGAAAACCAGACGGTCGATATATTGAAATAGTAGGGGCAAAAGAAAATAATCTAAAAAACACGAAGGCGAAGATTCCAATTGGATTATTCACCTGTGTAACGGGTGTATCTGGATCTGGTAAAAGTACACTTATTAATGAAATTTTATATAAAGCACTTGCTCAGAAACTCCATAAAGCAAAGGATAAACCAGGTGAGCATAAGAAGATAAATGGACTCGAGAATGTGGATAAAGTCATTGATATCGATCAGTCTCCAATTGGCCGTACGCCACGTTCAAATCCTGCAACGTATACAGGAGTTTTTGATGACATTCGTGATGTTTTTGCACAAACAAATGAAGCAAAAGTTCGCGGGTATAAGAAGGGACGATTCAGCTTTAACGTCAAAGGTGGACGTTGTGAAGCCTGTCGTGGCGATGGGATTATTAAAATTGAAATGCACTTCTTGCCAGACGTTTATGTCCCGTGTGAAGTATGTCATGGCAAACGCTATAATCGTGAAACGCTTGAAATTGAATACAAGGGCATGAATATTGCTGATATTCTTGAGATGACGGTAGAAGATGGTCTAGATTTCTTTAAAAACATTCCAAAGATTAATCGTAAGCTACAAACGCTTTATGATGTCGGGTTAAGCTATATTAAATTAGGTCAGCCAGCAACAACCGTATCCGGTGGTGAAGCGCAACGTGTGAAGCTAGCTTCACAACTATACAAACGTTCAACGGGGAAAACCCTATATATTCTTGATGAACCGACTACGGGATTACATGTAGACGATATTTCAAGGTTACTGGAAGTTTTACAGAGACTTGTTGAAAACGGTGATTCTGTCCTCATTATTGAGCATAATCTAGATGTTATTAAAACCGCTGATTACCTCATTGATCTCGGACCTGAAGGAGGCGACGGTGGTGGTGAAATCATTGCAACTGGCACACCAGAAAAAATTGTAAAAGAAGAGCGTTCTTATACGGGAAGTTACCTTGCCCCAATTCTAGAGCGTGATAAGAACCGGATGAAGAAAAGGTTAGAACAAACACAGTCAGTATAATTGGAAAAGACAGCGATCGCTGTCTTTTCGTTTTTCTTTTTCATTTTTGAAACTTTCTTTTTGACGAATCGTATAGATAGTTAGAGAATATTGAAAGGGGAAGCAATTATGTCTGTTGAGAAAGTGATGTCCTCCCTTTGTTATTTTAGCGTTTTTTTCGCACCGTTTCTTTTCCCAATCATCGTTTATTTTGTGGTGAAGGATGAAGAAGTTTCTTACCATGCGAAGCGCTCGATTTTTTCTCATCTCCTTCCATTTCTCACTATCCTTCTTGCGTTGGTGGCTGTTTTTATGATGGATATAGGAGTTGTGATCATTTTAGGTTTTCTATTGTTTAGTTTACTTAATGTCATTGTGTTTGTTTGGAACATTGTCAAAGGTATTCAGGTTCTCCGCTGGTAATCGTACATGGGTTCACACGAATTTAAAAAAGGAGATGTTTTGAATGAATGAAGAACGTAGAATGATTTTGAAAATGATTGAAGATGGTAAAATATCAGCTGATGAGGGTGCGAAACTATTAAAAGCTCTTGGCACAAACGAAAAATCCGAAGAAACGAAGCAAGAGAAGTCTTCAGATTCTAACGCGGATCGGTCGGCACCAGCATATAGAGTAGGTCAATTCGTTGAGTCGCTCATTCAAAAAGTAAAGGATATGGATCTTGATTTCAACTTTGGTTCTTCTGAAGAGGTTTCCCATGTTTTTGAACAATCAGAGGTTTCGACGGATACACTTGATGTTCATGTTCGAAATGGGGAAATTACATTTCAAACTTGGGACCGTAACGACGTAAAAATTGATTGTCGCGCTAATGTATACAGAGTGTCTAATCAGAAAGATGCCATGGATAAGCTTCTCCGTGAAACATACTTTTCCGTTGATAATGATAAAGTAACTTTTAAATCAGAACGTGCGGATGTGAAAGTGAATTTAGTTATTTATGTTCCTGCTAAAGAATATCAAGGTGTATGGATAACGACCTTCAATGGTGACGTTACAGGTGAAGGAATGAACTCTGCGAAAGCGAAGTTAAAAACAGGTAATGGTAAAATTGGCATTCGAAAATCTACGGTGAAAGTGCTTGAAGCTGAGACCGGAAACGGCGCAATTTCTGTAGAAGATACAAATGGAGAAGTTTGTGAGCTCGAGACAGCAAACGGCCCAATTACAATTGATGGTACATTTGTTGAAGCAGATGCGCAATCCATGAACGGAGCTATTCGTCATACTCTTACCAATCCAGTAAGCGGAAGTGCAGACCTTAAAACAGTGAACGGTACGATTCAAATTGTTGTGCCGAAGGGTATGAATATTAAAGGTGATCTAAAATCGACGATTGGAGCGATTACGACTGACCTTGATCATATGAGTATTATTCGCGAGAAGAAAGAAATTTCTCATCGATTGAAGAAGTTTAGAACAGAAGAAGAATCAGAACATAACTATCGAATTGAAGCCAATTCGACTGCTGGTTCCATTTCAGTATCGTATCTTTGATTGCTCGAATAAGGTGTAATTAACAGTTTATACTATTAAGGTCAATTGTAAGGAGGAATCGTGATGCGCCATTGGATTGTAAGCTTACTCGTCAACAGTATAGTATTAATGGTCGTAGCAGGATATTTTGAAGGTTTTTACCTTCAAGGAATCGGGTCGGCTATACTGGCAAGCGTGCTCCTTGCAATTGTGAATGTTTTTGTGAAGCCGATTTTAATTTTACTTACGCTTCCTGTTACGATTGTCACTCTGGGTCTGTTTCTCATTGTTATTAATGCTATTACGCTTATGATAACGGCCTTTTTAATGGGAGAAGCTTTCGTAATTGATGGTTTTATGATGGCCATTCTTGCTGCGCTTATTATAGGTTTGTTGAACTTGTTAATTGATAAAGTGATTATCGAACCTATTCGTAATAAAGCCTAAAAGCACGCCCTCTTGTGAGGGCGTGTTTTTCGTCGCATTCGGGAGTGCTTTTTCTGGTAAGATAATAAGAAAAGGAGGGGTGTGCATGTCATTTCATAACCAGAGCATTTTGCCTGCTGTTAGGAAGATGCGTGATTTTGAAACATTATTGAACAGTAAGTATACATATATCGTGCTTTTAGATACGCACATTGGTCAGTTGAAATCGGTAATTAAGGAAGGGAATCGAGCAGGGAAAAAGATTCTTCTTCATGCTGATTTAGTTCAAGGGTTAAGGAATGATGAACATGGTGCAGAATTTCTCTGTCAGGAAGTAAAGCCTGCTGGATTAATTTCTACAAGATCGAGCGTTCTTTCCGTTGCTAAACGGAGAGGGATTCTTTCTGTGCAGCGTTTGTTTATGCTTGATTCAATGGCCCTTGATACCAGTTACAGCATGGTCAGAAATACGAAGCCAGACTGTGTTGAGGTATTGCCTGGTATCATTCCGCAGGTTTTTGAAGAGCTTCATGAACAAATTAAAGTGCCTATTTTCGCAGGAGGATTTATTCGTTCAGTTGAGGATGTAGAAGCGGCGTTAAGAGGTGGTGCTGCTGCTGTAACAACCTCTAAGAAAGAGCTGTGGAGACATTTCCAACCAAATTAATCCAGTTGACATCGCTTACATTTATCTGCTTAAATAGTTATTAGGTTAATAACTCGTGCCTGAGATGAGGAGAACCACACACAAGTCCTATCATATAGATAGGAAATATTGTTGTGGTTTTTTTTATTTACCCTTTTAGAATAATAAAAAAAGGGAATAGATACATGGAAGAGTTTTTACCTAAACTCAAGAGGAAGGTGACTAAGTTGACTCCATTTATTGGTGAAATATTAGGAACTATGATTTTAATCATTTTTGGTGGTGGCGTTGTTGCAAACGTTAACTTAAAAGATTCTAAAGCTCAGGGAGGTGGATGGATCGTTGTAGCCCTCGGTTGGGGACTTGGTGTTGCGATGGGTGTTTATGCTGTTGGACAAGTTAGTGGGGCTCACCTCAATCCAGCTGTAACATTAGGACTAGCTGCCGTTGGCGATTTTCCATGGAGCGATGTACCGAGCTACATAACGGCGCAAATGATTGGTGCATTTCTCGGTGGATGTATTGTGTATTTTCATTTTCTACCTCATTTTCGTAGAGAAGATGATAAAGCGCTTAAATTAGCTGTTTTTTCTACTGACCCTGCTATACCGCATACGTTCAGCAACTTTTTAAGTGAGTTTATTGGGACGGCTATGCTTTTAATTGGGTTACTAGCGATTGGTTCTAATGAATTTACCGATGGACTGAATCCATTCATCGTTGGTTTTCTCATTGTAGCTATTGGTCTATCACTAGGCGGTACGACTGGTTACGCCATTAACCCTGCTCGCGATCTTGGTCCAAGAATCGCACATTTTTTCTTACCTATTCCAGGTAAAGGTGATTCGAATTGGCAATATGCATGGATTCCAGTTATAGGGCCAGTGTGTGGGGGAATGTATGGAGCCATTCTTTTTAAAGCCGTAACAGAAGCAAGTTATGGTATGATTTTCTGGATAGCTACAGTGATTACAGCCATTTTATTTATTGTGTTGTATCAGCTTAGTGATAAACTTCAAGATTCTGTTCACTCTTCTTCAGAGGCTAAAAATTAATCTTCATAACTATATTTAGGGAGGAATTATCATGTCAGAGAAGTTCATTCTATCATTAGACCAAGGAACTACGAGTTCGCGTGCCATTTTGTTTAATAAGAAAGGTGAAATTGTAAACGTTGCTCAAAAAGAATTTAAGCAGCATTTTCCTAAGGCTGGTTGGGTTGAGCACGATGCTCAAGAAATCTGGAGCTCTATTCTTTCGGTAATGGCTCAAGTACTTTCGTCCACTTCTGAGTTGTCTGCGAAAGACATTGAAGCCATCGGGATTACAAATCAACGTGAAACAACAGTTGTTTGGGATAAGAATACTGGTAAGCCAATTTATCATGCAATTGTATGGCAGTCTCGCCAAACAGCCGGAATTGTCAATGAATTAAAAGAACAGGGTTATGGAGAAATGGTTCGAGATAAAACTGGTCTTCTAATCGATGCTTACTTTTCTGGAACGAAAGTTAAATGGATTCTGGATAATGTTGATGGTGCACGCGAGAAGGCTGAGAATGGGGATCTTCTCTTCGGTACAATTGATTCCTGGTTAATCTGGAAACTATCTGGTGGGGAAGCACACGTGACAGATTATACTAATGCTTCTCGTACGATGATGTATAATATTTATGACTTAAAATGGGACGATGAGTTGCTTGAAATGCTGAATGTTCCTAAATCAATGCTTCCTGAAGTTCGCCCATCTTCTGAAGTATATGCTAATACAGTCGATTACCATTTCTTCGGTCAAAATGTCCCGATTGCTGGGGTGGCCGGAGACCAGCAAGCAGCACTATTTGGCCAAGCATGTTATGAAAAAGGAATGGCTAAGAACACATATGGTACGGGTTGTTTCATGCTTATGAATACAGGTGAAAAAGCGGTTAAATCAGATAATGGACTTCTCACGACTATCGCATGGGGCGTTGATGGAAAAGTGGAATATGCACTTGAAGGTAGTATCTTCGTCGCAGGATCAGCAATTCAATGGTTAAGAGATGGATTACGTATGTTTAACGAAGCACCAGAAAGTGAGCGCTATGCGGAACGTGTAGAGTCAACAGACGGTGTGTATATGGTACCTGCCTTTGTTGGTCTTGGTACACCTTATTGGGATAGCGATGTAAAAGGTGCTGTATTTGGATTAACTAGAGGAACGAGTAAGGAGCACTTTGTTCGTGCAACTCTTGAATCACTTGCTTATCAAACAAGAGATGTTCTTGATGCGATGACAGCTGATTCTGGCATAGACTTGAAAACACTTCGCGTCGATGGAGGGGTAGTAAACAATAGCTTCTTGATGCAATTCCAGAGCGATATCATTGGTGTACCTGTTGAGCGCCCGACTGTTAGTGAGACGACTGCACTTGGTGCAGCTTATCTTGCAGGACTTGCGACAGGATATTGGAAAAATAAAGAAGAGATCAAAAAGCAATGGATGATTGATCACACGTTTGATCCTGAAATGAAAGAAGATCAGAGAGAAGAGCTTTACGGAGGATGGAAGAAAGCTGTAAATGCTACAATGGCTTTTAAATAATCCTTTTTTGTAGGCATAGTCTTCTAACTGTGCTACAATGGAAACAAGTTAATATAGTTCTGGTCGGAGAATAGGAGAAGACCACAGCGCCCAAGCATAGTTTGTTATGCTCTGGTGTGTTGTGGTCTTTTTTTGTCCTTTAAACCAGTTTTCTTAGTAGGAATGTTCAATCTTATGCTTAAGAAACCCTACATTAGGGGTAAAGTACTGAAGAGGTATTAATTAATCATTTTAAAAATGTAAGTGTTTATATAACAAAAGGGAGTGTGTTCATCTTGGTTAAACCATTTTCAGGATTACAAAGAAGCGTTGTGCTTGATCAAATTGTATCAGAGGAGTTAGATGTACTCGTTGTTGGAGGCGGAATTACAGGGGCAGGTATCTTGCTTGATTCTGCATCACGTGGAATGAACTCGGCTGTTATCGAAATGCAGGATTTCGCTGCTGGTACGTCAAGTCGTTCAACGAAACTTGTTCACGGTGGATTGCGTTATTTGAAAAATCTCGAAATTGGATTAGTCGCTGAAGTTGGGAAAGAGAGAGCGATCGTTTATGAAAATGCTCCTCACGTTACAACACCTGAATGGATGCTACTACCAATTATTAAAGGCGGTACATTCGGCAAATTTTCTACTGGAGCTGGTCTTGCACTTTATGACAGACTGGCTGGTGTTAAACGGAAAGAAAGAAGAAGCATGCTTTCTAAGAAGGAAGCGCTAGACAAAGAGCCACTTCTTCGTAAAAGTGATGTGAAGGGAGGCGGATATTATGTTGAGTATCGAACAGATGATGCCCGTCTCACGCTTGAAATTATGAAAGAAGCCGTTCATCGCGGTGGAAAAGCTGTAAACTATGTGAAAGCAGAACAGCTTTTATATGAAGATGGTAAGATTGTTGGTGTACGAGCTAAAGACGTTGTAACAGGTGAAACACGTGAGATTAGAGCGAAAAAAGTTGTGAATGCAGCTGGTCCATGGGTCGATGAGATTCGTGGTCTTGATCAATCGAAAAAAGGTAAGCACATGTTCCTAACTAAAGGGGTTCACCTAGTATTTGATCAATCTAAATTCCCACTTCAACAAGCCGTCTATTTCGACACGCCATTTAATGATGGGCGAATGATGTTTGCAATCCCACGCGCCGGCAAAACGTATATTGGTACAACGGATACACATTATACGAAAAATCCTGTACATCCTCAGATGACAGTGGAAGACAGAGATTATATTGTGGATGCAGCCAACTATATGTTCCCAAGCATTAATGTAACAAAAGAAGATGTGGAATCAAGCTGGTCAGGCGTACGTCCGTTGATTCACGAAGAAGGAAAAGACCCATCTGAAATTTCTCGTAAAGATGAGATCTTCCTATCAGATTCCGGTTTGATTACCATTGCTGGTGGTAAATTAACGGGCTATCGCAAAATGGCTGAAAAAGTCGTTAGTCTGATTGCGGATCAATTTAAAGAAGAAAAATATAAGAAATTTCCTGCTTCTACTACAAAAAATATGGTTCTCTCTGGTGGCTATGTTGGAGGAAGCAAAGGCTTTAAAGAATATGCAACAGAACAAGTTCGTAGAGGTACAACACTTGGTCTAAGTGTTAATGAAGCAGAAGCGCTCGTGCAGCGATATGGTTCTAACATTGAACGAATTTATCAAATTATTGAAACGGTCGGAACGGAAGCGAATTTCCATAACTTAAGTCTTGAAGTATTCGCTACCCTCATCTATGGTATTGAAGAAGAAATGGTGGCAACTCCACTTGATTACTTCAATCGTAGAACAAGTGCCCTTTACTTTGACATTGATTGGGTTCGTCGCTGGAAAGAGCCAGTTATCGAGTATATGGCTAAGCGACTTAACTGGTCAAATGAAATGAAACAAGCTCACATTCAAGAGCTAGATAAGCAAATGCATGATGCTGTTGTGCCATTAAAAGTAAAATAAGCTTTTCAAACCGAAGCATTCGCTTCGGTTTTTTTGTATTAAGGAGTGTTAATCTTTTTAAGAGTGAAAGTGGGGTCAGGTACGTATCTCCTAATCCCACTCTCAAAAAGGGCTCCAATTCTGTATGTGCTTTGAAATAGGAAATGGTACAATAGGGGAAGTTGAAATGGAACCGTCTTTTTGGTTCTTACATAGGAGGTTTACGAATGGTTAAAGTTCGTATGAAAGATGTCATTGAGAAGTTCAGTCTTGAGCTTGTGAGCGGGGAGGAAGGGATTCATCGTCCGATCACAACGAGTGATATTTCACGACCGGGACTAGAAATGGCTGGTTTTTTCACTTATTATCCAGCAGAACGTTTGCAGCTACTCGGAAAGACAGAGATGTCCTTCTTTCATGGTTTAACAGGTGAGCAGAAAGTAGAGCGGATGCAGAAGCTCTGTACAGACGAAACACCTGGGATAGTTCTTTCTAGAGATATGGAAGTTCCTGAGGAATTGATCGCGTCATCTAAAGAAAAAGATGTTCCTATTTTACGATCTAATATGACAACGACTCGCTTAAGCAGCCGCTTAACGAATTATCTTGAGAGTCAGCTTGCGCCAAACACTGCGATTCACGGCGTTCTTGTGGATATTTATGGCGTAGGTGTACTCATTACAGGCTCGAGTGGCGTAGGGAAAAGTGAAACAGCTCTTGAGCTTGTAAAGCGTGGACATCGTCTTGTAGCAGATGATTCCGTGGAAATCCGTCAGGAAGCGGAAAATACGTTAGTCGGTAGCGCTCCTGAATTAATTCAACATTTACTTGAAATAAGAGGCCTCGGCATCATTAACGTCATGACTTTGTTTGGTGCAGGTGCGATTCGAAACTACAAAAAGATCTCCTTAGTGATGAATCTAGAACTTTGGGATTCGAAAAAGGTTTATGATCGTCTTGGTCTTGAAGAGGAGTATATGAAAATCATTGATTCGAATGTGCCAAGACTCGTTGTGCCAGTTCGTCCAGGACGAAACCTTGCGATCATTATAGAAGTAGCAGCGATGAATTTCCGTCTGAAAAATATGGGAATGAATGCAGCAAAGCAATTCTCAGAAAGACTAACAAGAGAGATTGAAGATGGAGACGAGCACGACAGCATCTAATCTTAATCAAGATATGGATAAAGGAGAGACAACGACATGCTAGCCTCAATACAGCCTCTTGATCGCGTCGCGCTAGAGCTGGGACCGATCTCGATTTACTGGTACGGCATTATCATTGCTTTTGGAGCTTACCTTGGCTTGCTTCTAGCTATGAGAGAAACAAAGCGCCAGGGCCTGCCAAAAGAAACCTTTGTTGATCTAATTTTATGGGCTGTCCCCATAGCCATTATTTCAGCGCGTATTTACTATGTCATTTTCCAGTGGAGCTACTACAAGGATAATCCTGGTGACATCTTTGCCATTTGGGAAGGTGGTATCGCCATTCACGGTGCATTAATTGGTTCTGTTATTACAGCTATTATTTTCACTAGAAAGCGTGGACTATCTTTCTGGAAAATTGCTGACATCGCCGCTCCGAGTATTATACTAGGGCAAGCGATCGGACGTTGGGGTAACTTTATGAACCAGGAAGCGCATGGGGGACCTGTCACAAGAGCATTTCTCGAGAACTTGATGCTTCCGGATTTTATTATTAATCAAATGTATATTGACGGGACTTATTATCACCCGACATTCCTTTACGAATCACTTTGGAACATAGCTGGAGTCGTGCTGCTTGTTATTCTTCAAAGAACGGCCGTTAAGCGAGGAGAAGTTTTCCTTGCTTACGTAACATGGTATTCTATTGGTCGCCTTTATATTGAGGGACTACGTACAGATAGTCTAATGTTAACGGAATCTTTAAGGGTAGCACAGGTGATTTCAGTCGTATTGATTGTTGTATCAATCGCTTTAATCATTTATCGACGCAAAGTAATGAAAGCAAAGCCTTATAACGAAAAAGGATAGGAGGAGTGTCATTGTGGGCATTTTGCGACGGGGCTTAAAAGCAGGGCTCATGACAACGTGGGACCTTGGGAAAATTATTTTTCCAATCACCTTAGTAATGACCCTCCTGCGTTATACACCTGTCCTCGAATGGATCGTTACGTTAATTGCTCCTGTCATGAAATGGATTGGCTTGTCTGGAGACGCAGCTATCCCTCTTGTGTTAGGGAATTTCTTGAATCTTTATGCGGGGATCGGAGCTATTCTTACACTCGATTTAACGGTCAAAGAGGTGTTTATTTTGGCTGTAATGCTTTCCTTTTCACACAATTTGCTTATTGAGTCAGGCGTAGCTGCAAGAGTGGGTGTAAAGTTATGGGTTATTCTTGCCGTTAGACTGGGGCTTGCTGTCCTCTCTGCTTTTATAATCAACATTGTCTGGCAGGGTGGAAGTGAACAGGCAGCTTATGGTTTTGTTTCTCAAACGAATGAAATGGTTACCGGTTGGGGCTCTATTATTCTTCAAGGATTAGAAAAAGCATCATTAGGTGTTCTTCAGCTCGCTCTGATCGTGATTCCACTTATGATTTTCATACAGGTTATGAAAGATTTATCCTGGCTTTCGACGTTTTCACGCTGGATGGCTCCAGTGACGAAGGGGTTAGGTATGAAAGAAAATACATCTACAACGCTTGCTGCAGGTCTTGTTTTTGGGCTCGCTTATGGAGCAGGAGTAATGATTCAAGCTGTAAAAGAAGATGGCGTTGAGAAGAAAGACCTTTACTTAGCGTTTATTTTTCTTGTAGCGTGTCATGCTGTCATTGAGGATACTCTTATTTTCATTCCTCTTGGAATTCCTGTTATCTGGCTGCTTCTCGTAAGACTTGTAACAGCCATTCTTTTAACGATTATCGTCTCAGTAATATGGAAGCGACGTGAATTGAACGCTTCAGAAAGAAAGGAACCATCGTATGAGCATTAACACAATTTTATTTGATTTAGACGGAACACTAATTAATACGAATGATTTAATTATGGCTTCATTTAGACATACGTTTGAACATTTTTATCCAGGTCGTTATGAGGATGAAGAGTTGAAGCAGTTTATTGGAGAGCCACTTTATCTGACATTTGCTAAGCATGATGAAAGTCGAGCGGAAGAAATGGTCGCTTATTATCGTGAACATAATATCGCAAATCACGATAAGCTTGTAACGGAATTCGATGGCGTTTTTGAAACGGTTAAGACGCTTTCTGAAAACGGATATAAGCTTGCAATTGTGACGTCAAAAATGAGAAACACAGTTGAAATGGGGTTAAAGCTAACTGAGCTTGATCAGTTCTTCCCAGTTGTCATCACAGTTGATGAAGTTGAGAACCCTAAACCGCATCCAGAACAGCTTGAAACAGCAATGAAGGAGCTTCATTCAGTTCGAGAAGAAACGATTATGGTTGGAGATAGCCAATACGATATTCTTGCTGGACAAAACGCAGGTGTTACGACTGTAGGTGTTTCGTGGACGATTAAAGGGAGCGACTTCCTGGCGTCGTTTAAGCCAGATTACCTTGTTGACCATATGGGAGAACTTCTTGAAATTGCTGGAGTCGAAAAGTGAGAAACACGGAGCGGTCCCCCGTTACTGGTAGCAACGCTCTCTGGCAAATTTATAAAACAGTCCCCTTTTGGAAGGTAGTTAAGAATTTTATTATTATTCAGCTTGCTCGGTATACCCCGTTTATTCCGATGAAAAATTGGTTATATAAGACATTTCTTGGAGTGAAAATCGGCGACCAAACCGCATTTGCCCTAATGGTGATGCTCGACATTATGTTTCCGGAGAAAATTTCAGTCGGGAAGAATTCAATTGTTGGTTACAATACGACCATTCTTGCTCATGAATATTTGATTGATGAGTATCGACTTGGGGATGTTGTAATTGGCGATCGCGTA
This sequence comes from Pseudalkalibacillus sp. JSM 102089, assembly GCF_041366475.1. Taxonomy (NCBI): domain Bacteria; kingdom Bacillati; phylum Bacillota; class Bacilli; order Caryophanales; family Fictibacillaceae; genus Pseudalkalibacillus; species Pseudalkalibacillus sp. JSM 102089. Next base: position 73,896 of record NZ_JBEWYW010000011.1, on the reverse strand, counting down.
ATGATCGGAGCAAATAGTACTTTGCTTCCTGGCATTACGATTGGTGACGGAGCGATTGTTTCAGCTGGAACGCTAGTTCATAAAAGTGTGCCAGCAGGGGCTTTTGTTGGTGGGAATCCGATGCAGGTGATTTATACGAAAGAAGAACGAGCAAAGCATGATATATAGAAATCCCGTAGCATATTGCTACGGGATTTCTATTAGTTATTCGTCACCTTGATCAGTTAAAATTACTGGACCGTCTTTTGTAATCGCAAGCGTATGCTCATACTGAGCTGATGTAGAACCATCTACTGTGCGAGCTGTCCAGCCGTCTTCGTCAATTGTGCTATATGGTTTACCGATGTTGAGCATCGGTTCAATTGTAATGACCATACCTTCTTTCAATCGTGTTCCTGTACCAGGTTGACCAAAGTGTGGAATCATTGGTTCTTCGTGAAGCGTTGGTCCAATGCCGTGTCCTGTGAAGTCACGGACAACGCCAAAGCCTTCTGCTTCTGCGTATTTTTGAATTGCATGGCCAATATCGCCAATACGATTGCCAATGACTGCCTGCTCGATGCCAAGGTAGAGGGACTTTTTCGTAGCTTCAAGCAAATGCTGTTTTTCCTCTGAAATTTCTCCAACTGCATACGTCCATGCAGAATCAGCTAGTGCGCCATTCAAATTGACAACCATATCAATTGTAACGATGTCGCCTTCTTTTAATTTTTTTGAACCTGGGAATCCGTGGCAAATGACATCATTAACTGAAGCACACGTTGCGTAAGGATAGTCCTGGTAACCTTTTTGCTCAGGTGTCGCGCCGCGTTCTTCTAGAAAGAGTTCAACGAAGTCATCGATTTGTTTGGTTGTTACACCAGGCTTGATAATGCTTCGTAATTCTTTGTGACAATCGGCAAGTACTTCGCCTGCTTCTTTCATTAATTGAATCTCTCGATTTGTTTTACGGTGAATCATATTTTCGCCTACTTTCTGCGTATTCATTTGTTCTATTAGGTGTTTCTTCCACCTGCTATTGGCTATTATCGTTTATTTTCTAACACGTTATGCGGAAGAACTTCCCTCAGTTACTGTAACAAAAAAACCCGCAAATTGCAGGTTTATTGTTTAGCTTATATTAATGAACCAAAAATAAAGATATCAACAATATAAGCCAACATAGCTATTGATTAAAGTAGATAAAATCCTATCCCCATGATTAAGTAAGCAGCAAGTAATGTTGCTCCTTCAAACCAGTTTGTTTCTCCATCATTACTAATCACAATCATAAGTAGGACAGCTGTTACCATAGTGACAAGCTCTGGTAAGGTAAAGACGAGTGGCATTTGTACTGGGAAGAAAAGAGAGATTAGGACAAGTAGCGGTGCAACAAACATTGCAACTTGAAGCGTTGATCCTACTGCAATTTCCACAGCAACATCCATTTTGTTTTTGTAGGCCATTATAATAGCTGAAGCATGTTCAGCGGCATTTCCTACAATCGCAACAATAATCACTCCTATGAATAACTCGCTCCATCCAAACGTTTCTCCAACTGTTTCAAACGTATGAACAAGGCTTTCTGACACGTAGGCAACGGCGGCTGTGGAGAGTGCTAGAACGAGCATTGCTTTTTTTCTGCTCCATTCAGGCTCTTCATGTGCATGATCGCCACCTTCTTGGTCTGAGACGTGCTGATAGACGCCGCGGTGAGTGACAAGCTTGAAGAAGAGAGCGGCAAGGTAAAGCATGATGAGGATAATGGAAATGCCTGTACTTAATGAAATGGCTTCAGCATCACTCATACCCATTGAAAAAACTTCAGGAATAACAAACGCTACGATGACACCAAACATAAGTAATCCTGAGTTGTGCCTTGCGTCAAATACATTGAATTTTTGCCTTTTGAATTTTAAGCCTCCAACGAAAAAGGATAATCCTGCAACGAGGAGTAGATTCCCTAGTACTGATCCTGTTAGCGAAGCGAGCACAATTTCAATTAAACCTTCTCTTAATGCAAAGATAGAAATGATCAGTTCAACAGCATTGCCAAATGTGGCGTTTAACAACCCGCCAATTCTAGGGCCAGAGATGACAGCAAGGCTTTCCGTCGCTCTTCCCATAAAAGCAGCAAGAGAAATGATTGTTAAGCAATACACAATAAACATTAGTGTTTGCGACCAGTGAAGAAGACTTCCGACAACGGACAATGGTACCCCAATAATAACTAGGAAGAAGAAGATTTTATTGACCACATGACACATCCTCTCTTTTCATTATCTACTCTTTTCCTCATTATAGATTTCCTAAATTGGAAAAGAAAGTTTCTTTCAAAGCTATTACCCTAATTTATCAATAAGTGATCCTGATGAAGACGGGAAGAGTCATAAATCGACATCATTCCTTAAGATTACCTAAAAAATAAAGGGGATTCATATTGGAGTACAGAAAAGGAGTAAAGGGAATAATGCCCCTTATTGGTTGACGAAGAAAATAAAGGCGTGTAAACTACAAATAACTTCATCTTGTTAGTATGTTAGCGAACTAAAGGAAATGTGAGGTGCACAAAATGACAAGACCATTCGTATTTGAGAAGCCGCTCGGTATGCGCGATACGCTACCGGTACTATATGACTTGAAAACAAGCATTCGTGAAAAAATTCAGCGTGTAACAGAGGGATGGGGCTATCGTTTTATGAACACCCCTACGCTAGAGTACTATGAAACGGTCGGAGAAGCTTCTGCTATCCTTGATCAGCAGCTTTTTAAACTACTTGACCAGCGTGGCAATACGCTTGTCTTAAGACCCGACATGACTGCGCCAATCGCTCGTGTCGCTGCGTCTAGTCTAAAGAATGAGCCTTTTCCACTGCGCCTTGCTTATGATTCTAATGTGTTTCGAGCGCAGGAAGACGAAGGTGGAAAACCGGCAGAGTTTGAACAAATAGGTGTTGAGTTAATTGGTGATCGCACGACGAGTGCTGATGCAGAAGTTATCGCATTAATGGCAGCCGTTTTAAAAGAAGCTGGTCTTGAAGATTTCCAAATCGCGATTGGCCATGTTGGATTTATTCAGGAGCTGTTTCTTTCGATCGTTGGTAACGAAGACAGAGCTGCCATTCTACGCCGCTATTTATATGAAAAAAACTATGTAGGGTATCGCCAGCATGTAAGAGAAATGCCGCTCTCTACAATTGATCAAAAAAGACTTATGGCTCTTTTAACGCTCAGAGGTGATGGTTCAAAACTAGAAGAAGCCATTGAATTGCTACCGACTGACGCTGGTGAAAGAGTTCTTGAGGAGCTTCGTACACTTCTACATACGCTTGAAGCATATGGGGTAGCTAACCAGGTGAAATTTGATTTCACTCTTGTAAGTCACATGAGTTATTACACGGGAGTTGTGTTTGAGGGATATGCCAATAATCTTGGTGTACCGTTAAGCAATGGCGGACGCTACGATGAACTGCTGTCTCGTTTTGATCGTCCGGCACAGGCAACAGGGTTCGGTATTCGTTTGGATCACCTTGCTGAAGCACTTGGTGTAACGAGTGAGGAAAATCTCCCATATGCGATTATCTTTAGTCCTGAACGAAGAGAAGAAGCGATTCAACAGGCGTCAGAACGAAGGGCTAATGGTGAAAAAGTTGTGGTGCAGGAATTAAGTGGTGTCACAAACCTTGATGCTTACTCGGAACGTTTTGATGACGTCACGTATTTAATCGGTAAGAACGGAAAGGGGATGTTGTAATGTTGACGATGGCAATGCCAAAAGGGCGTATTTTTGAAGAGGCGATAGAATTGCTTCGAAGCGCGGGTTATCAACTTCCCCCTGAGTTTGATGATTCAAGAAAATTAATTCTCGATATAGAAGAAGAAAATCTTCGTTTCATTCTAGCAAAACCAATGGATGTTCCGACATACGTGGAGCACGGTGTAGCGGATGTTGGAATTGCTGGGAAAGATGTCATGCTAGAAGAAGAGCGCAATGTATACGAAGTACTAGATTTAAAAATTAGTGGATGCTATTTAGCTGTTGCAGGTCTTTCGGATGGGCCAATTAAAGGCGTTGCACCAAAGATTGCTACAAAGTATCCGAACGTAGCTTCTAACTATTTTCGCCAGCAGGGTGAACAGGTAGAGATTATTAAGTTAAACGGATCGATTGAGCTTGCTCCGCTAATCGGCCTTGCTGATCGCATCGTCGATATTGTTTCAACAGGAAGAACGCTAACGGAAAACGGTTTAATGGAAACGGCGTTTATTGAGCCAATCACCTCTCGCTTTATTGTGAATCCGGTAAGCTATCGAACGAAGGATGCAATCATTGACGATATGGTCGAGCGTCTTTCAGCGGTTGTGGAAGGAGAGAGCGTAGATGAAAATCGTTAATAGGAGCGAAGGGGCATCCATCAAACGATCGATTGAGCAGGGAACAGAAGAGCAGCGTCAGGCTGTTCTTTCTATTCTTTCGCAAGTTAAAGCAACTGGCGATGAAGCCGTTAAGGAAAATACAAAGAAGTTTGATGGAGCAGACTTGAAAGAACTTCGCGTTTCAAATGAAGAAATCGAACGGGCATATCGCGATTTATCTGATGAACTCATTACGACGATTAGACAGGCGGCTGGCAATATTCAATCATTTCACGAACGCCAGCGTCGTCAATCATGGTTTACAACTTCTGAAGACGGTACAATGCTTGGACAAAAAGTAACACCGCTTGATTCTGTCGGTGTTTATGTTCCGGGTGGCAAAGCTGCATATCCTTCTTCTGTATTAATGAATGTTATTCCTGCTGTCGCTGCAGGTGTGAAGCGAATTGCAATGGTAACGCCACCTGACTCAGACGGAAACGTTCCTTCAGGTGTACTTGTTGCAGCAAATGAAGTGGGGGTATCGGAAATCTTTAAAGTAGGTGGAGCGCAGGCTGTTGGCGCGCTTGCTTACGGGACGGAATCGATCGCACCCGTAGATAAAATCGTCGGTCCAGGAAATATTTTTGTAGCCCTTGCGAAACGAGAAGTATTTGGGATTGTTGATATTGATATGATCGCTGGTCCAAGTGAAATCGTTGTTCTCGCCGATGAAAAGGCTAATCCAGCTTATGTGGCAGCAGACTTATTATCGCAGGCCGAACACGATGAGCGAGCTAGCGCTGTTCTAGTGACAACTTCAGAGACACTAGCTGAGCGTGTTCAAGAAGAGGTGAAGCAACAGCTTGTCGAGCTTCCACGAGCTGAAATTGCATCTAAGTCAATTGATGATTACGGAATGATTTATGTCGTGAATCATCTGGCTGAAGCGGTAGATGCCGTCAATGAACTCGCTCCGGAGCATCTTGAAATTATGGTCGAGGAACCAATGACGCTTCTTGGGAAAATTCGTCACGCAGGAGCTATTTTCCTTGGACCATATAGCTCAGAGCCAGTTGGTGATTATTTTGCCGGCCCGAACCACGTACTACCTACGAACGGAACAGCTCGTTTTTCAAGTCCGCTATCAGTAGACGATTTCATTAAAAAATCAAGCGTTATTTCTTATAGTAAAGAGGCAATGAGAACAAACGGTAGCAGCATCGCAGCGCTCGCAAAGCTTGAAGGTTTGGATGCACACGCAAGAGCCGTTGAACTTCGATTGGAGGATTTATGATGGGTGAAGAGAGAAAAAGTTCGATTTCAAGAGAAACATCTGAAACATCGATTAACCTTTCGTTTGGGGTAGATGGAAGCGGGAAAACAGATTTACAAACCGGCGTTCCTTTTCTTACTCATATGCTTGATCTGTTCACGAAGCACGGAAAGTTTGATTTAGCCATTGCTGCGAACGGAGATACCGAAGTGGATGATCACCACACAACGGAAGACATTGGTATTTGTCTAGGGGAAGCGTTGAAACAAGCACTGGGTAAGAAAGAAGGCATTAAGCGGTATGGAAATGCGTTTGTGCCGATGGATGACGCGCTTGCGCAAGTAGTGGTTGATCTAAGCAACCGTCCTCATCTTGAATATCGTGTTGAATTGCCATCGAATCGCGTAGGGACATTTGATACCGAATTGGTTCATGAGTTTTTATGGAAGCTTGCCATTGAAGCAAGAATGAACTTACACGTGATTGTTCACTATGGTCACAATACGCACCACATCATTGAAGCCATTTTTAAAGCGCTAGGACGTGCTTTAGACGAAGCAACGCTTATTGATCCTCGTGTAGAAGGCGTACCATCAACGAAAGGAATGCTGTAAATGATTGGAATTATTGATTATGGCATGGGGAATTTATACAGCGTTAGTAAGGCACTAGAGCGTCTCGGTTATAATTATTTCGTTTCCGAAGATGAACAGGAGCTTTCAAAAGCAACAGGGCTCCTCCTTCCTGGCGTCGGCTCCTTTCGTGACGCGATGTCGATTTTGACTGAAACAGGATTAAAGGCTTTTATTGAAAAAGAAGTGGAGGCAGGAAAGCCGCTACTTGGTATTTGTCTTGGCATGCAGCTTCTATTTGAAGAAAGCGATGAGAATGGGTATGCGGAAGGCTTTTCTTTTTTGCCAGGTAAAGTAAAGAAATTTCTTGGACAAGATTCTTTAGGCAACGCTTATAAAGTTCCACATATGGGATGGAACAAGCTAGTGATCGAGCAGCCAGAGTCGTTTTTAATGAATGATGTCGGTGAGGAACACGTATATTTTGTTCACTCCTATTATGTTGATACGAACGATCGGGATGTTCTTATTGCCACGGCAAATTACGCTGAGGAAGTTCCAGCGGTTGTTGGTAAAGGGAAGGTGTTTGGCACCCAGTTTCACCCGGAGAAAAGTAGCCATGCTGGCCTTGAGATCTTAAAGAATTATGCACAATACGTAGAAAGGAATGACGCATAAGATGCCAATTACGATCTATCCTGCTATTGATATGAGAGGCGGCAAATGTGTGCGCCTTTTGCAAGGTGACTATAACAAAGAAACGGTTTACGGCGATTCACCATTTGATATGGCAAAGCAATTTGCAGATGATGGGGCCGAGTGGATTCACATGGTTGATCTTGACGGTGCGAGAGAAGGTAAGCGCGTGAATAATCGTCACGTTCTTGAGGTCGCCAATGGGTTATCAGCACGTGTCCAGGTTGGCGGCGGGGTTCGAACTGAAGAAGATGTCGCTTATTACCTTGAAAACGGTGTTGATCGTATTATTCTCGGTAGTAGCGCCATTTCAGATCCTGACTTCGTGAAAAGAATGCTTGAGCGCTATAAAGAAAAAATCGCGATTGGTGTCGATGCAAGAGATGGGTATGTCGCTGTGGAAGGCTGGTTGAAAACCTCTGAAATCAAAGCGGTGGATCTTGGCAAAGAACTCGCTGAACACGGAGCGGAAGTTTTCATTTTTACAGATATCTCAAAGGACGGCACGCTGTCTGGGCCAAACGTTGAGGCAATTGCTGAACTTGGTGAGGCTACGGGGAAAGAAGTGATTGCTTCAGGTGGGATAAGTAACCTTGACGATGTAAAAAGTCTTCAGCAAAGAAGTGATTCGATTAGCGGTGCAATCATCGGGAAAGCTCTTTATACAAATCAATTTACATTGAAACAGGCGTTGGAGGTCTAGACATGCTAACAAAGCGAATTATTCCATGTCTTGATGTAAAAGACGGCCGCGTTGTGAAAGGTATCCAATTTGTTGGTCTGAGAGACGCCGGTGATCCGGTTGAATTAGCAAGAGTGTATGATGAAGAGGGCGCTGATGAACTCGTTTTTCTAGATATATCAGCTTCTCATGAAGGAAGAGAAACGATGGTTGATGTGGTAAGGCAAGTTGCAGCAGAGCTTGCCATTCCTTTCACAGTTGGTGGAGGCATTAATAAGCTTGAGGATATGAAGCGTGTACTTCGTGCCGGAGCTGATAAGGTATCGATGAATACCGCCGCTGTTCTTCGTCCAGAATTAATCCGTGAAGGTGCCGATTATTTTGGGACGCAGTGCATGGTTGTGGCGATTGACGCGAAGTGGGAAGATGAAACACAATCATGGCGTGTGTATACGCACGGTGGTCGGACTGCGACGGAATGGGGTGCAGTTGAATGGGCAATCAAGGCACAGGAAATGGGCGCAGGAGAAATATTACTAACTAGTATGAATGCGGATGGCAGTAAAGATGGTTTTGATGTTCCTTTAACGAAAGCAATTGGAGATGCCATCTCAATTCCAGTGATTGCATCAGGAGGAGCAGGGTCTTCAGAAGATTTTCTCGAAGTCTTCCGTGATGCTTCAGCAGATGCTGCTCTTGCGGCGTCCATCTTCCATTATAAAGAAACCTCTCTATCACATGTGAAAGATTACTTAAAACAAAACGGGGTGGCGATTCGATGAATACCGAAATGATCCAATTTGATGAAAAAGGTCTAGTGCCCGCGATTGTACAGGATGCAGCAAGTAAAGAAGTTCTCACACTTGCTTATATGAACAAAGAGTCCCTTACGAAAACGATTGAAACAAAAGAAACGTGGTTTTACAGTCGCTCTCGTGAAGAACTCTGGCATAAAGGAGAGACTTCAGGTAATACGCAACAGGTATTGGATCTACGTTATGACTGCGATCAAGACGCCGTCCTTGTACTTGTGAACCCTGCGGGACCTGCCTGTCATAAAGGAACCTATTCTTGCTTCAATGATTCCTTACTTTTAGAAGAAGTAAAGCCGGATGCTGATCGCTTCACCATACTCAATACGCTTGAAGAAGTGATTGCGAAAAGAGAAGTAGAGCGTCCTGAAGGGGCTTATACTACGTATCTCTTTAAGGAAGGTGTCGATAAAATACTGAAGAAGGTAGGAGAGGAGGCTTCTGAAGTTATAATTGCAGCGAAAAACCGCGATCACGAAGAACTTACGTGGGAATCAGCGGATCTCATTTTCCACTGGATGGTTCTGTTAAGAGAGCAGGAATGTTCACTTGATGACGTCCTTCAAGTACTTGAGGAACGACACGCTTCGAAGTAATGAAACTTTATTCTCTTTTGATCGTAGATAAGAGTAAATTCAATTACGAGAAATGGAGAGAGGTCGTATGTTTGTAGGGTTTATGTTTGTGGGACTTGCTATTGGGCTTTTTCTCGGACAGCCAGGACCTGGTGTACTGCTTGGAATGGGAATTGGTTTTATTGCGCAAGAAATCTCAAAGCGCAAAAAAGATATGTGGAAATAAAAGCGAGCCGCGGAGCTCGTTTTTATTTTGGGCTATTGGGACAGAAAGAAACAATTAAGTTAGCTTGAGTGTGCCGCTAGCCAGGTTTTACTACTTATTTTCTTTTACGACTTCACCCTGATGTATGTTATACTTTTGAACGGATATGACTGGTAATAGTATTATTCGAAGCGAACTTATTGGGGGGAAACATGAGGAAAGAACTTCATGCTTCTTCGGAAATGAAAGGCCGACTGATTCCGTTCGTTCAGGACGGAGATTATTTTTATAAAAAGGCTATGAAAGCCTATCAGCAACGGAATTTGGATAAAGCAAAACAGCATCTTGAACGTGCGGTTAAACTTGTCCCCGAAGAAGTCGATTATATATGTCAACTTGCAGCGGTCCTGTCGGAATTAGGCGAATATGAAGCATCAAATGAATGGCTCAAATTTGTACTTGACGATCTTGATCCTGAATACTATGATTGCTACTTTTTTCTTGCGAACAATTACGCACATATGGGTCTGTTTAAACAAACGGAAGAGAATGCGCGAACTTACCTTGAGCACGAACCTGAGGGAGAATTTATTGAAGATGCAGAAGAGCTCGTAGATCTTATTTTATTCGAGCAGTCGGAAGATTTACCTCAGGAGATTGGCGAAGAGGAGCAGCTGATTCAAGAGCATGAAGCTGCACGTAAAGCCATTGAATCCGGCCACTTTCTTGATGCCATAGATTTACTGGAGCAGATGACGGAGGTTTACTCTGAATTCTGGCCTGCCTATAATAACCTTGCGCTCGCTTATTTTTATAGCGAGCAATATGAGGAAGCCATCCAAGTGTTAGATGATGTTTTGACGAAAAACGAAGGGAACTTGAATGCGGTTTGTAATCTCACGCTTTTCTATGATTTCCTTGGCCAGCACGTCAAACGTGACGTCATGCTGGAACGGTTGAAAAATGTTTATCCGATTCATCCTGATCATTCATATAAGCTTGGGAGTACATTTGGATTCTTAGGTCAACATGAGTTAGCCTATCACTGGCTACGTAAAGCAGAAGTAACACGCCACACATGGGATGCACCATTCTATCATTGGCTGGCTGTCTCTGCTTTTCATCTCGATCGTCCTGATCTTGCGAGACGTAATTGGAAAAAGATGCAACAAGTGGAATCATCTAATGAAATGGCGAGCCGCTATCTTAGTGAACTAGAGCAAGGGACGCTTGATAAAAATCAGCTAAGCTACCGATCCCAGATGTCGGTCCCAGAGGAGAATGATGCGAAGCATGATTATCATGCGAGAATGACGCATCTTATGCTGCTCCATACAAGACGTGATCCGGAAGGCGCATCAATTCTGCAATCGTATTGCAGACGTAAAGATGAGCCCCTTATTGTAAAGGAACTGTCAGCTTATATTGCGCTTACGCTTTCTGATGAACCTGTTCAAATTGTAAATGAAAAAGATGAATATATGGTTTACACTCAGACAGACTTCCCTGATCACGTTCTTTCAGGTATGCGTGTGATTGCTGAGCTCGAGCAGGCGGACATCAGTGACTCAGATTTGCATGAGCTAATTGCGATGATCTGGTTACCTTGTTATGTTAAGCTTTCAGAAAGTGGCAAAGCATTTCAAAATCAGAAAGCCACTGCTGCAGCCATGCTCTACATGTGGCATAAAGTTAACCAAACGGATGTGACTCAAATCGACGTAGCAAATGCGTTCGGTGTATCTGGGTCAACAGTTTATGCCTATCGTAAAAAGTTAACTCGATTACTTTAGAACAATAGGTATGTTGAGCATCCTATTAGACTTTTTTCTACTAATCGGATATGATTCTAAATAAGAAATATTACTTTCTAATAATGAATATAATTAAATTACTAATAGAAACGTGAAGGAAGTGAAACAGATGAGTGAAAAAATTTATGATGTCATTATTGTCGGTGCCGGTCCTGCAGGCATGACTGCAGCTGTATACACTTCTCGTGCTAATCTCGATGTTCTTATGATTGAACGCGGGATTCCGGGCGGACAAATGGCAAATACAGAAGATGTTGAAAACTATCCAGGGTTTGATAGTATTCTTGGTCCAGATCTATCTACGAAAATGTTTGAGCACGCGAAGAAATTTGGCGCTCAATATCAATATGGTGATGTAAAAGAAATTCGAGATAATGGTGATTACAAAACAGTCGTCTCCGGAAATCAAGAATTCCATGCGAAAGCCATTATTGTAACAAGTGGAGCTGAATACAAGAAAATCGGTGTACCTGGTGAAGCTGAGTACAGTGGCCGTGGCGTATCTTATTGCGCAGTTTGTGACGGGGCTTTCTTTAAAAACAAAGAACTCGTTGTTGTTGGTGGAGGAGACTCTGCTGTAGAGGAAGGTGTGTATCTTACTCGATTTGCATCTAAAGTGACGATTGTACACAGACGTGATCAGCTAAGAGCACAGAAGATTCTTCAGCAACGTGCGTTTGATAATGAAAAAATCGACTTTATTTGGAATCATACAATAAAAGAAATTTTAGGTGAAAATGGGAAAGTGAGTAAAACGCTGCTTGTGAACACTGTAACGGGTGAAGAGCGTGAATTCAGTGCAGATGGTGTCTTTATCTACATCGGTATGCTTCCATTAAATCAGGCCGTTAGTGGACTTGAGATTACAAATGAAGAAGGTTATATCGTAACAGATGAAAATATGGCGACGAAGGTTCCAGGCATCTATGCAGCTGGTGACATTCGAGACAAAATGCTTCGTCAAATCGTAACAGCTACTGGTGATGGAAGTATTGCTGCACAATCTGTTCAGCACTACATTGAATCACTAGAAGACGCTGGAAAAGAAGCGCTGGTTTAATACCAAATCGAAGCCGGGAATTTCATGATTCCCGGTTTTACATTTGACCCACAAACCTTATTTCGACAGCTTTCGAGCGGTATCGGGTGGTGCCTGTCACCGCGTCATTCGCTTTTAATTTCGCTGTAACAGCGCTGAAATACAAATGGGGTACACTATAAATAGATTTAACCCCCTTTAAATAGATTCATTCATTGGCACGGGCATATGCTCCGTGCTCTTTTTTTTGGAGTTGAGACGTTTCGTAACAGCTTCTCCAAACCGATCTCATTGTTCATGATAAGCAATCATAGTATACTATGTATAGAAAATCTTGAAGTCTGAGCACATAAGGCTTTCATATAAAAATCGGATAATCGAATTGAGGTGACAATTGTGCAACGTGTAACAAACTGTATTTTAAATGACGAAGCAAATGATCGAGTACTTTTACTACAAAAGCCAAGACGCGGATGGTGGGTTGCACCAGGTGGAAAGATGGAATCGGAAGAATCAATCCGTGATTCCGTGATCCGAGAGTTTCGAGAAGAGACTGGTGTCTATTTAAAGAACCCTAAACTAAAAGGCATTTTCACATTCATTATTAAAGAAAATGAAGTAACAAAATCAGAATGGATGATGTTTACGTTTCTTGCAACGGAGTACGATGGCGAACCAGTTGAGAAATCAGATGAAGGAAAAGTCTCGTGGGTAAATACAGATGACGTTAGTGAGCTTCCAATGGCTCCAGGTGATTATCATATACTTGATTATATGATGAAAGGTCACGGCATTATTTACGGTACATTTACTTATACACCTGACTTTAAACTTCTTTCATATCGATTAGACCCGTCTTAAATAGAAGTGTCACAATAAGAGAAATTGAGAAACGGAGTGGGGAAAATGACCGATTCGATTGATAAACGCATTCATATGGTCATTATTACAGGAATGAGTGGTGCTGGTAAGACAGTGGCAATGCAGTGTTTTGAAGATATCGGCTATTTCTGTATTGATAATCTGCCACCCGCGCTCTTACCGAAGTTCGTTGAAATGGTTGACGGTTCGGAAGGGAAATTAAATAAAGTAGCACTCGTGATGGATTTACGTGGTGGGGATTTCTTTGACCATCTCGTGGAAGCTGTTGATCACCTTGATTCACATGAGCGTCTTGATGCGGAGATTCTTTTCCTTGATTCAAAGGACTCAACACTTGTTAGACGCTATAAAGAAACAAGACGTTCTCATCCGCTTGCACCAGAAGGTTTGCCGCTAGAAGGCATTAAGAAAGAAAGAGAAATGCTTGAAGAGCTAAAAGGGCGCTCGCAGCAAATTATTGATACGAGCGACATTAAGCCAGTTCAGCTAAGAGAAAAAATCATGGACCGATTCTCGAACAATGAGAAAGAGAACTTTGGTGTCAATGTGATGTCGTTTGGATTTAAATACGGTATTCCAATCGATGCCGATCTAGTCTTTGACATTCGTTTTCTACCAAACCCACACTATGTGGAGCATTTGCGTCCAAAAACAGGTGTGGAAGAAGAAGTCGCGAACTATGTATTTAAGTGGAAAGAAACACAAACATTTCTAGCCAAATTAATTGATATGCTTGCGTATATGCTTCCTCAATATAAACGAGAAGGGAAGAGCCAGCTCGTCATTGGGATTGGATGTACGGGTGGAAAGCATCGATCTGTTGCATTTGCAGAACACATTGGTCACCATTTCGAAACAGAGTATCGCACGAATATTACGCACAGGGATATCGAAAAAGGGAAGGGTCATAAATAATATGGATGACACTAATCTGCCAAAGGCTGTCGTCATTGGTGGAGGAACAGGCCTATCGGTACTTCTTCGTGGACTTAAAAAGTTTCCTGTCGACATTACTGCGATTGTCACTGTAGCTGACGACGGAGGAAGTTCAGGTCGATTACGTGATGAGTTTGATATACCTCCTCCAGGTGATGTACGAAATGTTATTACAGCGCTATCGGAAGTTGAACCTCTGTTAGAAGGACTTATGCAACATCGGTTTAAAAATGGGAATGGGCTATCAGGTCATTCCCTTGGCAACCTAATGTTAGCTGCCATGACGGACATTACTGGTGATTTTGTAACAGGAGTTAGAGAAATGTGCCGCGTTCTTAACGTACGTGGTGAAGTTCTTCCTGCATCAAATCGAAGTATTGTTTTACATGCTGAAATGCGTGATGGTACTTTTGTTCAAGGTGAATCACAAATTCCTAAGGTAAATAAAGCAATTAAGCGGGTATTTCTTTCACCACCAGGCATCAAAGCGCTCCCTGAATCGCTACAAGCCATTCGTGAAGCTGATTTGATTGTTCTTGGGCCAGGTAGTCTATATACAAGCATTCTACCGAATTTACTTGTTCCTGGCATTGCTGAGGAAATTCAGCAGTCAAAGGCAAGGAAAGTGTATGTTTGTAACGTTATGACTCAGCTCGGTGAAACGGAAAACTATACGGCGAGTGACCACGTGCAGGCACTCATTGATCACATCGGCTATAAACTTATGGATACGATTATTGTAAACGAGGAAATGATTCCATCGTTCTATGCAAAACGTTATGCACAAGAACGAGCAGAGGTTGTGCAATATGACGAAAATCGTCTAAAGAGCTTTGGTTTTCATGTAATCAGTGATAAAATTATTCAATACGATGAGAAATATGTACGCCATGATGCGAAGGAAATATCATCGATTCTTTTATCCTTATTAGACGATAAAAGATCATGATGGGTCAGTGGGGCCCCTGCATGAAAAAGGGGGGATGGCAATGTCATTTGCTGCTGATACAAAGAAAGAATTGACGCAGTTAGAAAGTAAACCTTGCTGTGCAAGATCAGAACTAGCAGCACTTATTCGAATGAATGGATCGATCTCGTTTGGAAACAGACAGCTGATCTTAAACATTCCGACTGAACATGCTGCCATTGCAAGAAGAATTTATACGCTCATTAAGCGGATATACAACTTCGATGTTGAACTACTTGTCCGTAAAAAAATGAGGCTGAAGAAAAACAATGTATACATTGTCCGTGTCTCAGCCAAAGCAAGAGATCTCCTTGAAGATCTCGGTATAATGGATAACGCCTTTACGTTCACTAGAGTAATCTCAAAGGATTTTACCAAAAAGTCTTGTTGTAAACGTTCTTATCTAAGAGGAGCCTTTCTGGCGGGTGGATCAATCAATCATCCTGAAACCTCTTATCATCTTGAGATCTTCTCAATGTACGAAGAGCATACGGAATCGCTTTGTAACTTAATGAATGAATTTGGATTAAACGCGAAAATGCTTGAGCGAAAGAAAGGATATATCGTTTATATCAAAGAAGGCGAGAAGATTACGGAGTTCTTAAGTGTTGTCGGTGCCCATCAGGCGCTACTCTATTTTGAGGATGTACGCATTATGAAAGACATGCGGAATTCTGTTAATCGTATCGTGAATTGCGAAACGGCTAATTTGAATAAAACGGTAGGCGCGGCTTTTCGGCAGGTTGAGAATATTCGCTTCATCCAAAAGGAAGTTGGTTTAGAAATTCTTCCTGATAAGTTAAGAGAGATCGCTGAACTTCGCGTGAAGCATCAAGATGTTACACTGAAAGAACTCGGTGAGATGGTTACTGGCGGAGCTATTAGTAAATCAGGGATCAATCATAGATTACGAAAGATTGACCAGATTGCTGATAAGCTTCGTGATGGTAAACCGATTTCCTAAGTCTTTCGGACAAGTTAGAAAAAAGCTTCCACCTATAATGGTGGAAGGTTGTTTTCTAGCAGTACAATAGATAGCATGAATCTTCAAAGAAAAACCCTATTTCTTAATGAAAGCATTGGAAATAGCGTTTTTCTAAATTTTTCACCTTTCGAGATAGCGCTTACTTTTTTGGGTGGAATAACACTTTGGTAAATTAAAAATCGAGAGGCTACAAAATAAGCTATCATAGCCTTAGCTTGAAAGTGGCGAGTACAAGAATAACTGGTTTAGCACTTCTAGTGTTCTGATCGACTGTTTTAAATAAGGGGAGGAATGAACAAGTGATTCAAAAAGAAGTTGTGGTTACATTGGATACAGGATTACAGGCACGTCCAGCAGCTCTTTTCGTACAGGAAGCAAACCGATTTAACTCGGACATCTTCCTTGAAAAGGATGGTAAAAAAGTTAATGCCAAAAGCATCATGGGCATCATGAGCTTAGCTGTTGGAACTGGTTCTTCTGTTGTTTTAACTGTTGATGGTAATGATGAGGAAGATGCGATGTCTTCATTAATTGATTTTATTCAAAAAGATTAGCAAAACCTGGCTGTGTGCCAGGTTTTTGTTTTGCATTAAATTGTAAACGTTGCGAAACATTCTTAAGAGAATAGAGTTATAGAGAGAGGGAGCATCCATTGTGTTTCATTGGCTGCTCAAATAGAAGGTGGTTCAAAAACAGCGCCTATTCCAAGAAATAAAAAGCCTTTCCCAATTATGTAGGGAAAGGCTTTCTAGGGTCTATCTTATGCTTTCTTTTCCATTACTTCATCAATCAAGCCGTATTCTTTCGCTTCAGTCGCTTCCATGAAACGGTCACGATCTGTGTCGCGATCGATTGTTTCAAGTGGTTGACCTGTGCGCTCAGAAAGAATTTTGTTTAGCTTCTCGCGCATTTGGATGATGCGTTTTGCGTGAATTTCAATATCAGAAGCTTGACCTTGCGTACCGCCAAGCGGTTGGTGAATCATTACTTCACTGTTTGGTAGAGCATAGCGCTTACCAGGTTCACCAGCAGCAAGAAGGAAGGCACCCATTGAAGCAGCCATACCGATGCAGATTGTTGATACTTTTGGCTTAATGAATTGCATAGTATCGTAAATCGCCATACCTGCAGTGATTGAACCACCGGGGCTGTTGATATAAAGTGAGATGTCTTTATCTGGGTCTTCAGCAGCAAGGAAAAGAAGCTGTGCAACGACTGCGTTTGATACGTTGTCGTCAATTGCTGTTCCTAGCATAATTATACGGTCCTTAAGAAGACGAGAATAAATGTCGTACGCTCTCTCACCGCGGTTTGTTTGTTCAATTACCGTTGGAATTAAAACCATTTTAAATTCCTCCCTTATATTTGTGGAATATGTAGTTGCTGTATGTTCATCATACCTAAAAGGTCAATATAGGTCAAATAAAGTGCTGTCCTATTTTTTAATAGATGAAAAGGGTTTGATTTTTCTTTAACCACATACACCCATTTTCCCCGCATCCCTTTATTTTAAACAGAGGGAATGTTCCTTTTTTTTAATCGATCGTCTGCTAAAAAGTAAGCTAAAATTCGTCTTTCTACCTGATTACGTATTTGAATGGAAGAATAGCGGTATGTTTGATTGTAACCTCGACAATATACTTTGCAAATCACAACATCTTCTTTCGTATCTTCTATATAGACGCGGATTCCTCTATCATGAAGTATTGCTTTTGCCCATTTTAAGTCAGAGGAGGCTAACGTTAAAGCGGCATGAATTAGTTCCAGATAAGGGCGCGGAAGTTTCATTTTCGAACGGTTCACCCATTTCGCGTCAATCTCCAGCACTCTTTTCAGGTAAGGAAGTAAGAGGTAGTTTCTTAATGCCTTCGTTTCTTCTTTACTTAATTGGAACATGATCATCTCCACCTAACAGAACGTATGTTTGGTATAACTTTACTATGAGACAGTTGAGACGTCAAGAACTGAAGCAATACCTTTTCTATGATATGAATGAAATGTTTGGGTAATAGCTTTAGCCTATATTGTTAATATCTCACCGTTCTCCAGAGCAAAAAAGCAACAGCGTTCATTAACATGGTTTAGATAAAACGCTCTTATACTCTATTGTTTACTCATTGATTGCCACATGGAAGCTATGAAATTCACCTTGCAAAAAAAGGGGGCATATCGTATAATAATCCTTGCGCTAATGAAGCGCGCCCGTAGCTCAGTCGGATAGAGCGGTGGTTTCCGGTACCGCGTCAGTCGGGGGTTCGAATCCCTCCGGGCGCACCAAATACATAATTCCAATCCCTTTCGCTAGTGTGAAGGGGATTTTTTTATGGTAAATGTCATTTTTGTTCGCTTAGATCCAGGGAATGAATAGTATCCTTCATTTTGAACAAAAAAAGAAGAGTAGAACTCGTCCACTCTTCTTGCGATCAGTCTTACCTTCTAACAGGGCTTATCTTTGTCATCGTCATGTCCTTTGCTGATTGCTCCACTCATCGTGTGTTTGAAGCCTGAGTGCATTCCAGTAGCGCATAGTCCAAGCCATAATCCTATAAAGAAGGCTTTTTTGAAGTCTTCCGGTTCAACATAAATGTGGCTCATTACAATTCCAATTCCAATGGAAAGAATCGGTAAGAACCTTACCGGAAAACCAAACACCTTAAAAAGGTGTACAACTCCAATGATGACTGGAAGCAAAGCAATTCCATATACAGCTAAATCCATGGCATTTGCCTCCTTTTTCTCTCTCTATAAGACAGTTTATGTAGAAATTTGACTAAGGGACGGGCTATTTCATCATTTTCTTTAAAAATGGTGTCAAAATCCCCTTTTAAAAAACAGAAAATTCTGGTCATTATCATTTTTTTCATACCATAAAATGAAGCGATATAGTATGATGAAGGTGGAGGGATTGCGATGGAATTAGGATTGATACAAAAGCAGACAACGAAATTAGTCATGACAACCCAGTTGCATCAAGCGATTTCTATACTCCAATATTCTACGGTCGAATTACTGGAGTACGTGAAAGAACAGGCTCTTGAAAATCCATTAATTGAATTACACTCGCCTTCATGGGATGGTGGCGTTCGTTCTTCAAAACGCTCTTATGATACGGGACTTAAAAAAGATCCACTCGAATACGCTGAAACAAGAAAAAGTTTGCATGATGAGCTACACGATCAGGCGAGGTGTCTACACTTTCCACGTAAAAGGGAAGCCATTGTGCATTATTTAATTGATAATATTGATGAAAGTGGTTACTTAAGAATAAATGAGACGGAGGTAATGAATTACCTTGATGTCGAGCCCTTTGAGATTACTGAAGCCATTAGAGAGATTCAATTACTTGATCCAACAGGTATAGGGGCGCGTTCCCTTTCCGAATGTCTCTTATTACAGTTAAATGAGTCGGGAGAAATTTTTGAGCTTGCTCGAGATCTTGTTTCCTATCATTTGAAAGCGCTAGCAGAAAAGAAATATCGTGAACTCTCGAGAGAATTTCATGTTCCTGTGGAGCAGATACAGCGGGCTGCAGATATAGTAGCTGATCTCGATCCTCGTCCAGGATCAAAGTGGGGCATTGATAAACCATCCTACATTGTTCCAGATGTCATGATAGAAGAGAAAAATGGGAGATTCTCTATTGCATTACTTGATGACGATTTACCAGCAATGAAAGTGAGCAACGCCTACCGTTCTTTTAAAAATAACGAAGCGGAAGAGTATCTAAAGGATAAATACCAGCAAGTCAGCTGGTTATTAAAAAGTATTGAGCAAAGAAAGCAAACGCTTCGTGCAATCATGGGCGTTTTTATTGTTCACCAACAAAATTTTTTGAGAAATGGGATAAGTGAGCTTTCTCCAATAACCTTGAGGGAAGTAGCGATGGAAGCAGATGTTCACGAGTCCACAGTAAGTCGAGCGATTAAAAGCAAATACGTCCAAACACCACATGGTCTTTTTGCCTTAAAGGACTTATTTACGTCCAAACTGTCAAGTGAATCTGGAGAAGCTGCTTCTTCCTCTAGTGTAAAGCTATTTATTAAGGAACTTGTGGAGAATGAGAACAAGATGAAACCATTATCAGATCAAAAGATTGTAGAAGCTCTTCATATCCAGAAAGGGATTGAAGTATCGAGGCGTACGATTGCAAAGTATCGAGATGAGTTAAAGATCTTAAGCTCATCGAAACGAAAACGATATTCGTAGCGGCTACACTAGTCGCTCTTTTTTTGCGTTCGAAAGGTTGTCTGAGTAAACTAGTAAAGTAATGAAGGGAGGTTTAGCGTGTGCAAAAATCGGTTATTTTATATTCGAAAGAGACATGCCCCCTTTGTGATGAAGCATATGAACTACTTCTTGAGCTTCAGGAAGAGGAAATGTTCTCTCTTCAGATAGTCGATATTTATAAGGATGAGGCACTGTTAGAAAAGTTTATGCTGATGATACCCGTCGTTGAAATCGATGAGGAAGTAGTGGATTATGGTCGAATTTCAAAAAAATCGATAAGAAAACGCTTACTTTAAAAATTTCAGTATAACATAGTTGCCCATACTTTTGGCAACTGCTACAATGAAAATTGTAAGAAGTTCTTTTTGATCCGGGTGGGACTGAAAATGTCTAAGCGGGACATAATACGTCTCGTGGAAAAAGAAGAACAGCAGGGGAGACGAATTATGCGCTCATTATTGTCACTTCAACAAAAATTATTGCCGGACATGTTAGATGTTATGAATAAGCGCTATCGGGTATTAAGACAGTTGAGGCTAATGCAGCCAATTGGCCGTAGAAGTCTCGCGAACAGTCTGGGTATAACCGAACGAGTTCTCAGAAGCGAAGTCACTTTCTTTAAAGATCAGGGGCTCCTACATATGTCTGTACAAGGTATGCAACTGACGGAGGAAGGCGAACAGCTACTTCTTGAGCTTGAACCGGTTATGAATGAAGTTTCCGGGCTTGATAATCTTGAAAAACGCTTGAAAGATAAACTTGGCATTCCGGAAGTATTTATTGTCCCTGGTGATAGTGATGTAACCCCCTGGGTAAAGAAAGAAATGGGCAGAGCCGCTGTGGGACGCTTGAAAAAGTTTCAGCTAAAAGATAGAGTGATTGCTGTAACAGGCGGTACCACGCTCGCAGGTGTGGCTGATATGATGATTCCTTCCTCAGATATGGAAGGGACGCTGTTTGTTCCGGCTCGAGGGGGCCTCGGAGAACAGGTTGAAAATCAGGCCAACACTATTTGTGCGAAGATGGCAAGAAAAGCCCATACTGACTATCGTTTGCTTCATGTTCCAGATCAATTGAGTGAAGAAGCATACCAATCCCTGATTGAAGAGCCTGGTGTGAAAGATATCCTTGAGATTATCAAGTCTGCCGGTATTGTGGTTCATGGGATTGGGGAAGCTAGAACGATGGCGCAAAGGCGTAAATCTACGCTTGAAGTTATTGATAAGATTGAGCGTGAGGATGCTGTCGCTGAAGCGTTCGGGTATTACTTCAATCAGTCTGGTGAAGTCGTTCATAAAGTGAAAACGATCGGACTGCAGCTCGAAGATTTAGAGCGAAGTGAACTAGTCATTGCGGTTGCCGGCGGCCGTTCGAAAGCAAAAGCCATCGAAGCCTATCTTAAAACAGGGATTCAAAGTATCCTTGTGACTGATGAAGGCGCCGCTAAAGCGTTATTAGAGGGAGATTCCCTTTATTAAATAAACCACACCTCGGGAAACGAGGAAATTCAAGGAGGAACTACACAATGGCAACAAAAGTAGGTATTAACGGTTTTGGACGTATTGGACGTAACGTATTCCGTGCAGCATTAAACAACCCTGGTGTTGATATTGTAGCTGTAAACGATCTTACAGATGCAAACATGCTTGCACACCTTCTAAAATACGATTCCGTACATGGAGAACTTAATGTTGAAGTTGAAGTTAACGGCGAGAATCTTGTAGTTAACGGAACTGAAATCACTGTTCTTTCTGAGCGCGACCCAGCACAACTTGGATGGGGAGATCTTGGTGTTGAAGTGGTAATCGAATCCACTGGCCGTTTCACAAACCGTGACGATGCTGCGAAGCACCTTGAAGCAGGAGCTAAGAAAGTTGTCATCTCCGCACCAGCTAAAGACGAAGATATTACAGTTGTTCTAGGTGTTAACGAAGACAAGTACGATGCAGCTAGCCATCACGTAATCTCAAACGCATCTTGTACGACAAACTGTCTTGCACCAGTTGCTAAAGTATTGAACGACAAGTTCGGTATTAAGCGTGGTCTAATGACTACAACTCACTCTTATACAAACGATCAGCAAATTCTTGATCTTCCACATAAAGACTACCGTCGTGCTCGTGCGGCAGCTGAAAATATCATCCCAACATCTACAGGCGCTGCTAAAGCAGTATCTCTTGTACTTCCAGAGCTTGATGGTAAGTTGAATGGTATGGCTATGCGCGTACCTACACCTAACGTATCAATCGTTGACCTTGTAGCTGAACTTGATAAAGACGTTTCAGTTGACGAAGTAAACGCTGCTCTTAAAGAAGCTGCTGAAGGCGACCTTAAAGGATACCTTGGTTATAGCGACGAGCCACTAGTATCAAAAGATTACAACGGTAACCCGAACTCTTCAATCGTAGATGGTCTTTCTACAATGGGTATCGATGGAAACATGGTTAAAGTTATCTCTTGGTACGACAACGAGTGGGGCTATTCTAACCGTGTAGTAGATCTAGTCGACTACATCGCTGCAAAAGGGCTATAATAAGAATTGTTAATAGAGGAGGAGGAAGTCTTGAGCCTTCCTCCTTTTCCATTGTCATTACTAACGATATAGCTATATTTAAAAGGTGGTATTAACGACCTTTTAAAACTTTATGCAGAGGAGGACATGCGTGATGAACAAAAAGTCAATTCGTGATGTTGAGTTAAAAGGCAAAAAGGTATTTTGTCGCGTTGATTTCAATGTACCTATGGATAATGGAAAGGTAACAGATGAAACGCGCATTAAAGCAGCACTTCCAACGATTCAGCATTTGGCTGATCAAGGAGCAAAAGTCATCCTTGCAAGCCATCTTGGTCGTCCTAAAGGTGAAGCTGTTGATGAGTTACGTCTTGATCCGGTTGCAGACCGTTTAAGCGACCTCATTGGCAAAACAGTAACAAAAACAGATGCAGTCTATGGTGAAGAAGTAGACCGTGCGATTGCAGGTCTTGAAGATGGCGATCTTCTTCTTATTGAGAATGTTCGTTTTGAAGCTGGAGAAGAGAAGAATGATGAAGAACTTGCGAAGAAATTTGCTGCAATGGCAGATCTTTACGTAAATGATGCTTTTGGAGCTGCACACCGTGCCCACGCTTCAACAGAAGGCATCGCTCATCATATTCCTGCTGTAGCTGGTTTTCTTATGGAAAAAGAACTTGAAGTTCTAGGAAGCGCGCTAACGGAGCCTTCTCGTCCATTTACTGCGATTATCGGTGGAGCGAAAGTAAAAGACAAAATCGGTGTGATTGATCATCTACTTGATAAAGTGGACAACTTGATCATCGGTGGTGGACTTGCTTATACATTCGTAAAAGCGCTTGGCCATGAGATCGGTCTTTCTCTACTTGAAGAAGACAAAATTGAGCTTGCGAAAACATTCATGGATAAAGCGAAAGATAAAGGCGTTAATTTCTATATGCCAGAAGACGTTGTTATTGGCGACGATTTCTCAAATGATGCAAACACGAAAATTGTAAGCATCGAAGAAATCCCTTCTGACTGGGAAGCGCTTGATATTGGACCAAAAACAAGAGAAACATACAGCAAAGTTGTTGCTGATTCCAAGCTAGTTATCTGGAACGGCCCTATGGGTGTATTCGAACTAGATGTTTACGCTAATGGAACAAAAGCAGTAGCAGAAGCACTTGCTAATGCAAATGATACGTATTCTGTTATTGGTGGCGGTGACTCTGCAGCAGCGGTTGAGAAATTCGGCTATGCTGATCAAATGAGCCATATCTCTACTGGTGGCGGTGCTTCTCTTGAGTTTATGGAAGGTAAAGAACTTCCTGGCGTTGTCGCACTTAACGACAAATAAAATACTTATGACTTAAATTTATAAAGGGATGGTGAGTGAACATGCGCAAACCAATCATCGCAGGTAACTGGAAGATGAACAAAACACTTACGGAAACAAAAAGCTTTGTTGACGAAGTGAAAGGACTTATTCCTAATGGCGATCGCGTAGATTCCGTTGTCTGTGCTCCTGCTCTTTTCCTTGATTATTTAACGGATGAGCTAGAAGGAACAGCACTTCAAGTAGGTGCTCAAAACATGCACTTTGAAGAAAATGGCGCGTTTACAGGTGAAATCAGCCCTGTCGCACTTAACGATCTTGGAGTAGGCTATGTTATTCTTGGTCACTCTGAACGCCGTGAGCTATTTGGTGAAACGGACGAAGTCGTTAACCAGAAAACTCATTCAGCGTTTAAACATAACCTAACACCGATCATCTGTGTTGGTGAAACGCTTGAACAGCGTGAAAGCAACGTAACAGAAGATGTCGTTAAAGAACAAGTTCAAAAGGCAATCGCTGGTCTTACAAATGAACAGGTAGCTCAATCTGTCATCGCATATGAGCCGATCTGGGCAATTGGAACTGGCAAAACAGCAACAAGCGATCAAGCAAATGATGTATGTGCATTTATCCGCGGCGTACTTAAAGACGAAACATCTGACGAAACAGCTAATGCGGTCCGTATCCAATATGGTGGCAGTGTGAAACCTGGTAACATTGACGAGCTTATGGGTAAATCCGACATTGATGGAGCTTTAGTCGGCGGTGCGAGTCTTGATGCGAAATCTTTCCTTCAGCTTTTGGAGGCTGGTCAGAATGCCTAAAAAGCCAGAAGCTTTAATCATCTTAGATGGTTTCGGCCTTAGAGATGAAGAAAAAGGAAATGCCGTAGCTCATGCGAAAAAACCGAATTTTGACCGTTACTGGAACCAATATCCACACGCTACCCTACAAGCGAGTGGTAAAGCAGTCGGTCTTCCAGACGGACAAATGGGTAACTCAGAAGTTGGCCACTTGAATATCGGTGCAGGACGCATTGTTTATCAAAGCTTAACAAGAGTAAATCTTGCAATTGAAGAAGGCGACTTCTTCGAGAACGAAACATTTCTAGAGGCTATTGACCATGCGAAGAAAAAAGGGACAAGCCTACACTTGTTCGGACTTCTTTCTGACGGTGGTATTCATAGTCACATTAAACATCTTTTCGCTCTTCTTGAACTTGCTGCTAAGCAAGGTTTAGAAGATGTCTATGTTCACGGTTTCCTTGATGGTCGTGATGTTGGCCAACAATCTGCGAAAACCTACATTCAGCAGTTAGAGGAAAAAATGGAAGAAGTCGGAGTAGGTCGTCTTGCGACTCTCTCAGGACGTTATTATTCCATGGACCGCGACAAGCGTTGGGATCGCGTAGAGAAGTCTTACCGTGCCCTGGCATACGGTGAAGGCCCTTCTTACAAAGATCCAAATGAGTTAATTGATGATAATTACAAGAATGAAATCTATGATGAATTCGTTCTTCCTTCCGTTATGACAGAAGAAGACGGTTCACCGATTGCGACGGTAGATGATGAGGATGCAGTAATCTTCTTTAACTTCCGTCCTGACCGAGCAATCCAGATTTCACAAGTCTTTACGAATGATGATTTCCGCGGTTTCGATCGTGGGGAAGAACGTCCGAAAGATCTTCACTTTGTCTCACTCACTCGTTTTAGTGAAACAGTTGGAGGCGACGTTGCTTTCAAACCAACAAACCTTGATAACACGCTTGGTGAAGTACTAGCTCAGCAGGACTACAAGCAGCTGCGTATTGCTGAGACAGAGAAATACCCACACGTTACTTTCTTCTTTAGCGGTGGACGCGAAGAAGAGTTTCCTGGGGAAGAGCGCATTCTTATCGACTCTCCGAAGGTTGCAACCTATGACTTGAAGCCGGAGATGAGTGCCTACGAAGTAACGGACGCGTTACTGAAAGAGCTCGATGCCGATAAGCACGATGCGATTATCTTGAACTTTGCTAACCCTGACATGGTAGGGCATTCCGGAATGCTTGAACCGACAGTCAAAGCGATTGAAGCTGTTGACGAATGTCTTGGTAAGATCGTTGATAAAATTTTAGAAAAAGGCGGAAATGCGATCATTACCGCTGACCACGGGAACTCTGATGAAGTCACGACGCTTGATGGCGATGCGATGACTGCTCATACAACGAATCCTGTACCTGTTATTGTTACTAAAGACGGTGCTGAGCTTCGTACAGACGGAATTCTTGCGGACCTTTCACCAACCCTTCTTGATTTGCTTGGCGGCAAGCAACCGAAGGAAATGACAGGGAAATCATTAATTAAATAACTTACATTTAAAGGAGATGACACGTTATGCCAATCATTACTGACGTTTATGCACGCGAGGTCCTTGACTCCCGCGGCAATCCAACAGTTGAAGTAGAAGTATTTACAGACGCAGGCGTTAAAGCACGCGCAATGGTACCATCTGGCGCATCCACTGGTGAATACGAAGCAGTTGAACTTCGTGACGGTGACAAAGATCGCTACCTTGGTAAAGGCGTAGAAAAAGCAGTAGCTAACATTAACGAAACAATCGCTCCAGAGCTAGTAGGAATGAGCGTTTACGACCAACTTGGAATCGACCACATGATGATCGACCTTGATGGTACTGATAACAAAGGTAAGCTAGGTGCTAACGCTATTCTTGGCGTATCTATGGCTGTTGCACGTGCAGCTGCTGAAGAGCTTGAACTTCCACTTTACGTTTATCTTGGTGGTTTCAATGCCAAAACTCTTCCAACACCAATGATGAACATTCTTAATGGTGGAGAGCACGCTGATAACAACGTAGACATTCAAGAATTTATGGTTATGCCTGTTGGAGCGCCTTCTTTCAAAGAAGCACTTCGCACTGGCGCTGAAATTTTCCACAGCCTTAAAGGTGTTTTGAAAGAAAAAGGCCTTAACACTTCTGTAGGTGACGAAGGCGGATTCGCTCCTAACCTTGGTTCAAACGAAGAAGCGATCCAAACAATTATCGAAGCAATCGAAAAAGCTGGCTACAAGCCTGGTGAAGAAGTAATGCTCGCTCTAGACGTAGCATCTTCTGAAATCTATAGCGACGGTAAGTACAATCTTGCTGGTGAAGGCGTAGTGAAGACATCTGAAGAAATGATCGAATTCTACAGCCAGCTATGTGAAAAATACCCAATCATCTCAATTGAAGATGGTCTTGACGAAAACGACTGGGAAGGCTGGGAGAAACTTACTCAAGCTCTTGGTGAGAAAGTTCAACTTGTTGGTGACGATCTTTTCGTTACAAACACAAACAAACTTTCTGAAGGAATCGAGCGCAGTGTAGGTAACTCTATCCTAATCAAAGTGAACCAAATTGGTACACTAACTGAAACGTTTGATGCTGTTGAAATGGCGAAGCGCGCTGGATACACAGCTGTTATCTCTCACCGTTCTGGTGAAACAGAAGATACAACAATCGCTGACATCGCTGTTGCGACTAACGCTGGACAAATTAAGACAGGCGCACCGTCTCGTACGGACCGCGTAGCTAAATACAACCAGCTTCTTCGTATCGAAGATGAGCTTGAGCACCTTGCAATCTACGGTGGCCGCACTAGCTTCTACAACTTAGATAAGAAGTAAGTTGAACAAACCCCCGCGTGAAGACGCGGGGGTTTTTGTTGGGTTCTTTTCTTTTTTAGCCTTTGTTAATGAACAGTGTGATTTTTTGCTGATTTGCGTGAAGTTGAGATTTCACGCAAATCAGTCACTACTCTTATCGGAACAACGTCTACAAAAACAGTCGTTACCGTTCAAGAAGTGTTAACACAATGTTTAAGAAGGTATGAGAATGTCCTGTATTACCGAAATAGATTGCTTTTACTGAAAAATTTATGGTAAATTGATAGTATTGGAAAGGCTATAGTCCGGGAGGTGGAATCATGCATCTTGCAGCTACAATTGCATTAGTTATCGTTTCAATCTTACTTATTACTGTCGTATTGCTTCAGTCTGGTAAAAGCGCTGGGTTATCAGGAGCCATTACAGGTGGAGCTGAGCAATTATTCGGAAAGCAAAAGGCCCGCGGCTTTGAAGCGGTTTTAAATAAAGTAACGGTAGTACTTGCCGTATTGTTCTTTGTTCTTTCAATTCTCGTTGCGTATCTCGTGTAATGTGATAAAGGAAGCAGCAGGTGTTGAACCACTTGCTGCTTTTTTCATTGGAGGAAATGAAAGTATCAATTTCAGTGAAGCCGAGATCTGGCGCTTATATCCGCTCGAGGTCTTAAGCATGTTGCGGGTGAAATAGGCTCCTGTGCTTTTTTAAAGAAGAAAGAAAAGCAAGTTTTTTGTCGAATGAAACAGGGAAATAAGCTAGAAGAACACATTCCTTTTTACTGAGGACGGAAACCGTTAAAATGCATATAAGGACTTCAATAGACAGGATAAATCGTTTTTTGAAGGTCAAACTAATGAGTAGGACTGGATTATTTAGAGGAGGATCACATCATGAAAGTAGTAGCACCCAAGCCATTTACATTTGAAGGAGGTAATCGCGCGGTACTCATGTTGCATGGCTTTACTGGTAATACAGCAGATGTCCGAATGATGGGACGTTATTTGCAGGAACAGGGATATACTTGTCATGCCCCGCAATATGAAGGACATGGCGTTCCCCCAGAAGAGTTAGTACATACAGGTCCTCAAGACTGGTGGAAAAACGTTAAAGAGGGGTATGAAAAGCTTAAAAGCATGGGGCATGAGGAAATAGCTGTTGTGGGATTATCGCTTGGAGGCGTATTTTCTTTAAAGCTCGGTTATACTGTTCCTGTAAAGGGAATCGTACCCATGTGCGCCCCAATGGATATGAAGGATGAAGAATCGATGTATCAGGGTGTTCTTTCTTACGCAAAAGAATATAAGAAATTTGAACGGAAGTCTCCTGAACAAATTGAAGAAGAAATGGAAGCGTTCAAAGAAACCCCAATGAACACGCTCGGAGAACTTCGAGACCTGATCTATGATGTGCGTGATAACATTGATATGATTTATGCTCCGACATTTGTCGCTCAGGCAAGACACGATGAGATGATTAATACGGAGAGTGCGAATGTTATTCATGATCATGTAGAATCAGATGTGAAGAGTTTGAAATGGTATGAGAATTCAACACACGCCATTACGCTTGGAAAAGAGAAAGAGGAACTTCATAAGGACGTACACGCATTTCTTGATGGACTTGATTGGTCTGAATAATCTACGGATATATTTTACTAGAAAGAAGGTGGAAGACAATGGCAGAAGAACATGAACAGAGAATATTGAGCTTCATGAAAGAGGAAGCATACAAACCACTAACTGTACAAGAACTTGAAGAAGTTTTTGGAGTGAAAGATTCAAGTGAGTTTAAGGAGTTTGTGAAAACCTTAAACGGGATGGAAGATGAAGGTTTAATTGTAAGAACAAGAAGTAACCGCTATGGCATTCCTGAGAAAATGAATCTTGTAAGAGGAAAGCTGCAGGTGCATGCAAAAGGCTTTGCATTCCTGATTTCAGATAGCGACACTGGCGAGAAGGATGTTTATATTAACCAGAGTGACCTTGAGGGAGCGATGAATGGAGACCGTGTCATCGCACGACTACATCAAAAATCATCAGGGACACGCCCAGAGGGGACCGTTATTCGTATCATTGAGCGAGGTGTTAAGCGCACAGTTGGTACATACTCTGACAGCAAGCATTTTGGTTTTGTGATTGCGGATGATAAACGAATCCCACATGACATTTTTATTCCAAAAGGGGCTACTGGTGGTGCGGTTGACGGCCACAAAGTCGTTGTTGAAATTACGAAGTATCCTGAAGGACGTATGAGTGCTGAAGGACGAATTACAGAAATACTAGGACACAAGAATGATCCTGGAGTAGATATTCTTTCCATTATTTATAAACATGAATTACCAGGCGAATTTCCGGATGCAACGATGAAACAGGCCAATGACACGCCTGATCAAATTGATGAGAAGGAAATTGAGGGTAGACGTGATTTGCGTGAAGAAACGATTGTAACGATTGATGGTGCTGATGCAAAAGACCTTGATGATGCGGTTAACGTTGTTAAACTTCCAAACGGGAACTATAAATTAGGTGTTCATATTGCAGACGTTACGTATTATGTCACTGAGAACTCTCCAATCGATCAAGAAGCGCTTGATCGTGGTACGAGTGTCTATCTTGTCGATCGTGTAATCCCGATGATTCCACACCGGTTATCAAACGGTATTTGTAGTTTAAATCCTCAAGTGGATCGTTTAACGATTTCGTGTGAAATGGAAATTACAACGCAGGGTGAAGTTGTGAATCATGAAATTTTCCCAAGCGTTATTCGTACAAATGAGCGAATGACATATACGGATGTACGTAAAATTCTTAAACGTGAAGACGATGAAGTACTTGAGCGCTATAAATCTCTAGTTACATTCTTCGATGGCATGGGAGAACTAGCTGAAATCTTAAGAAAAGGTCGCTTCGAACGAGGCGCTATTGATTTTGATTTTGCGGAAGCGAAAGTCCTTGTAGATGAAGAAGGGGCACCACAGGAGATTGTTCAACGAGAACGCTCGGTAGCTGAACGCTTAATTGAAGAATTTATGCTTGTAGCGAACGAAACAGTTGCACAGCACTTCCATTTCATGGAAGTTCCGTTTATGTACCGTATTCACGAAGATCCAGATTCAGACAAACTCAATACATTCTTTGAGTTTATTACAAACTTCGGCTATGTCGTACGAGGTAATGCTAACACGGTGCACCCGCGTGCGCTTCAAAAGCTTTTAGAAGAAGTGAAAGGTGAGCCAGAAGAAGCGGTCATCAGTAAGGTTATGCTTCGCTCTATGCAACAGGCGAAATACTTCCCTGAAAGTCTCGGCCACTTCGGTTTATCGACAGATTTCTATACGCATTTCACATCGCCAATTCGTCGTTATCCTGACTTAATTGTGCATCGTTTAATTCGTACGTACCTGTTTGAGAAAAAAGTCGACAATCAGACAACTTCTAAGTGGGGCGAAGCGCTTGGTGAAATCGCTCAGCACGCTTCAGCGATGGAACGACGTGCAGTTGACGCTGAACGTGAAACCGATGATCTGAAAAAAGCTGAGTTTATGAAAGATAAAATTGGGGAAGAGTTCGAAGGCGTGATTAGCGGCGTAACAAACTTTGGCTTATTTGTTGAATTGCCAAATACGATCGAAGGGCTTGTCCACGTTAGCTATTTAACCGATGACTATTACCATTATGACGAAGGTGCTTATGCGATGATCGGCGAACGTACCGGTAACGTATACCGCATCGGTGACGAAATCGCCATTCGCGTCTTAAATGTTAACATTGACGAACGAGCGATCGACTTCGAAATTGTTGGCATGAAGCCACCGAAAGAACGTCGTCGTAGAGAAAGTCCTAAAGTTATTGAAGGCGGAAAGCGTAAAAAACGTGGGAAGTCATCGAATAAAACAACTGATGCAGGACAGAAAAAAAGAAAGTTCTCTCCACCTAAAGATGGTCAGGGAACGAAAAAGAAAGCAAAAAACAAAAAGAAAAAACGTCGAAATAATAATGCCTAACTAGCGATATTTCGATCATGTCGGTCGGAGTAAGTCATCTTGACTTATTCTGACCAAATTGATATACTGGAGTTCGACGTTTGAGAGGGGGGACGGTCATGCCAAAAGGTGATGGTGGACTCATTGCACAAAATAAGAAAGCAAGACACGATTATTCTGTTATTGAAACATATGAAGCAGGTCTAGTTCTACAGGGAACTGAAATTAAATCCATCAGGGCAAGACGCGTAAACCTGAAAGACTCTCACGCCATTATTCGTAAAGGCGAAATTTTTCTTATCAATATGCACGTCAATGAATATGAGCAGGGAAATCGTTTTAATCACGATCCAACCCGTACTCGTAAGCTATTGATGAAGAGGAAAGAGATTGATAAGCTCCTTGGCTTAACGAAAGAACAGGGCTATACAATTATTCCGCTTAAAGTATATATTAAGAATGGTTATGCGAAAGTACTTCTAGGTCTTGCCAAAGGTAAGAAAAAGTACGATAAGCGCCAAGATCTGAAAGATAAAACGATGAAGCGTGAAGTGGATAAAGCGTTGAAAGAGCGTCAGCGGATATAGTTTCCATTTGATTGGAAGCTGATCTGTGTTATACTAACTATTACCGAAACAACATATGAAGCTTAAGTGCTTTCCCGTTTTCGGTTCTCATTTCTTATATGGGGACGTTACGGATTCGACAGGGATAGGTCGAGCTTAAGTCGCGAGTCGAGTTGGCGAGCTACGTTAAAAACGCCATGCCTATAACTGGCAAAGAAAACAACAACTTCGCACTAGCAGCGTAAGCTGTTTTGCGGTTCCTCCCTCCATCGCCCATGTGGTAGGGTAAGGGACTCAACTTAAGTGGGATACGCCAACAATCCACCGTCTGAGGAAAGTTGGAAGAGATTAACCAGACTAGCTACAAGGACGCCTGTCGTTGGGCAGAATTGTAGTGAAACACTAATATAACGACTACACTCGTAGAAGCTTAAGTGCCGATATCTCTGGACGTGGGTTCGACTCCCACCGTCTCCACCAAATACATATTTGGTGGTTTTTTATTTGAAAAAAATCACTTCACTAAAAAAAAGCGGAGAACGTGAACTTTCACGTTCTCCGCTTTTTTTA
Organism: Pseudalkalibacillus sp. JSM 102089; assembly: GCF_041366475.1. Taxonomy (NCBI): domain Bacteria; kingdom Bacillati; phylum Bacillota; class Bacilli; order Caryophanales; family Fictibacillaceae; genus Pseudalkalibacillus; species Pseudalkalibacillus sp. JSM 102089. The sequence continues at coordinate 41,304 of NZ_JBEWYW010000011.1, read as the reverse complement.
GTGACTAATTTGTTTCCCCTGGAGACGTTTAGTAAAAGAATCAGCTTGAGGGGTGACCGCAACATGGCCGAGTGCTTTTCCTAATCCAAAAGCAGGCATATTTCCATAAAGGGTTTCATAGTGAGAGCTCGGAAGGACGTATGTTTCATGATAAATACCGACAGCACGGTTATTTCCGATCTTTTGATTGAAGTTTTTCCATGCTTTTAAATGAGCTTGACCATGCGCATAATGGCGTAGGTCATCAGATGAGCGCCAGTATTGAAGAAGTAGCGTTGTACGGAAACTAAAGAAGTTTTCCATAGAAAGGCACCCTAACTGTTTATTGGTGCTAAGCTCACGAATCATGCCAGGCATCGCAAGAAAGACTGGAAGCCATTTATGCACAGCCCACCACTGATTGATTCGCATGCCAATGAGAAATACTACAACGTCCTGTCCTTTATCCACCGTGTAGCGCCCGCTAAAGACCTGATTTGCCATCTGAATTTCCTCCTCTAGAGCTTTATTTTCGCATCCTTTGCCCATTCAATAGCAACTTTTGTCGTTCGTTTCCCATAGTCAAGAGTCATAAGCCAGAACTTTGCATCCCCCTGATCACCATACGTTTGTACAATCATCTCCTCGATGGCTTCATAAGTTTTGAAGCGATCGAGGAGTTTGGCGAGATAGCTTTCCAATTGCTTTTTGACTGCTTCATCACTCTGATGATGACTAAAAAACAGCTTAAGCAATAACTCATTTTTCTCTAAAGCTACTTCCTCAACAGGCGTTTCCATCCACTTTTTGAGCGCATCCCAGCCCAATTGTGTTAATTCATATTCCTTTTTGTCTGGCTTACCGGATTCGCTTTGTTTTTGGACCGTTATAAGTTCTTCATCTAGAAGACTTTTCAGTGTCGGATAAATTTGACCGTAGCTGATTTTCCAAAAATGATTCAAGCTATCATCCATCATTTGTTTCATTGAATAGCCAGTGCGACAACCGGTAGTTAGTAAGCCTAAAATAGCAAATTTCGTATTTGATTGTTTTTCCATTTTTCTCACCCTATATCTAAAAGATATGTATCAATTAGATATATGATAGCACGTTTTTTGAAAATATAGAAATTAAATTATGGTTATTATTTAGAGTTGGCATTATGTCTATCAACTTGTTCAAATACACTCTAAAAAACAAGCCGCCCTTTTGGACGACTTGTTTGGTTTTCTATTCAGATGCTACTTTGGTTTCTTCGTGGTCTGAAACTTCCAAGTTGCGTTGAGTAAACACTTTTTCGGCAAGCGTAAGCGCATTAAGAGCTCGTGGAAAGCCTGTATAGGGAATGAGTTGTATGTCCCCAATCTATGATGCCGTCAGCCCGGAGGTGAGTACGGTATTGATGTGAAGTTCAAGCAGAGGTTCTGTTCCTTGAGTCACAAGTGATGAAAGGGTAACGAGTGCTCTTTGCTGATTCGTTAACCCATCACGAGAGTAGATGTCTCAAGGAAATTCGATAATATATTTACCAACATCAGGAGGAATTTCCTCCAGGTCATCTGAGATTTTCAAATGAGTTGATATGTCGTCATTTGATGATAATGTGTATTCCATTAATTTATCTAGACCTTGCTGCAGGCGATCTTTTTCCATTGTAAAAGCCTCCTATAATATATCCTTTAGTAAGATAAAGTTCCCTACTATACCATGCGGAATCTCTTGTGTGAAATACCTATTTTAAATAGAGTCTATTCGAATAAGATATACAACTAGATAGAAGACTTAATGTAGTTTATAAAAGCACGGGATGCGTAAGAGATATATTTTTCTTTTCGGAGGATAATTCCGAGGTCCCATGGTATTGAAGGATTTACAATTGGGACAGAGACCACATTATCTTGATTGATTTTTCTGAGAATAGATTTAGGGAAGAACGTAATTCCTAAATTGTGACTAACCATATCGCTAATGAAATCCCATTGAGAACTAACATACGATATTTGAGGCTCAAAACCTGCTTGGCGACACTGTTCAATCATCTGATCATGTAGCATGAAGTCTTCACTAAATAGAATGATCTGCTCATTACGTAAATCACTAATTGAGACCTCACTTTTTTCGGCGAATGGATGCGAACTGTGCACAAAAAGCATTAATTCTTCCTTTGTGAACGGAAGTGTTTCAAATTTTGTTTCATTAACAGGTAAGAGGCCGACTGCAAAATCTAGTTCTCCATCAAGGATTTTTTGTTGAGCAATGTTAGCTCCGTGCTCCATTAGTTCAATCGTAATATCGGGGTAAAGTTGTTGAAACCCTTTCAAAATACCTGGGAAGTAGAGGGCGCCGATGAGTGGCGGGAGACCAACTTTAATGTGCCCTTTCTTTAAGTTCATCATGTCATATAAGTGAGAAGAAAGATCGTCTACCATATTCAGTATTTTTTCACCTTGAAGATACACGATTTTTCCTGCATCGGTTAGTTCGCTCGATCGTGCCGAGCGATCGAGTAGTTCAACATCTAACTCGGCTTCTAAACTTTTCACCATTTTACTTAAAGTTGGCTGAGAGATGTAGAGCGAGTGTGAGGCTTTCGTAAAGCTTTTTTGCTTCGCAACTTCAACGAAATAGGCTAACTGCTTAATGTCCATATGGAAGCTCCTGTCTCTATTCCCATCAGAATGAGAAATGCATTATGGTTTATTGTAGTCGCAAATGATCTGTGAATTCAACCATAGACGGGGATTCTAGACCTATTTTTTACGAGAGCTGTTACATATGTAGAAAAGAGGGGTAAGGAAGAAGGCAATCAAATATCTTATGGAGGTGCTCGTTTTGAGTAAAAAAGTATTAATCATTTCCGGTGATGCTGTTGAAGCGCTTGAGATTTTCTACCCTTACTATCGCTGTCTAGAGGAAGGTTTTGACGTGACGATCGCATCCCCTACCGCTAAAAAACTACAAACGGTATGCCACGACTTTACAGATGAAATGGAAACGTTTGTTGAGAAGCAAGCCTATGGAATTGAATCACATGTAGCGTTTGCAGAAATCAAGCCGGCAGAGTACGATGGTTTAATTATTCCAGGCGGACGAGCACCAGAATACATTCGAATGGATGAGAGCGTACCTGGCATCGTAAGACATTTCTTTGAGGAAAATAAACCAGTAGGTGCAATTTGTCATGCGGCACAGGTTCTTAATGTGGTTCCTGATATTATGAAAGATCGCGAGTATACCGCGTATCCAGCTTGTAAACCAGATGTAACCGCATGTGGCGCTACATACATTGATGAAAAGGTCCATACGCGTGATAATCTCGTCTCAGGGCAGGCATGGCCAGATTTACCAGGATTCATGAAAGAATTTCTCCGTTTATTAAAATAATGATACACGTAACCCCCTGATTGAGAGATCAGGGGGTTCTTTAAGAGGAAGGATATTTCGTTTGGCCAATAGCTGAAATAACAGACCCAACCGCTTGAATCCAGCTTCCTACGACATTAATATTTGTTGCATCTTCATTGTTGAGCTCTTTAATTCCTGAAATCGCTTGAAGCGAATTGCCGACCGCCTGAAGGAAGTTCCCATAAATGCTATACAATGCTGAAGCCGAGACTTCTCCTTCTAATGCATCTGCAAGAGATACCCCTCCACCGAGAGCTTGGAGCCAGTTTCCATCAATATTCAGTATTTGCTTCACTCGATCATCAAAATCAATCAGAATCCCTGTCACAACCGTCGAATTCCCAATTGCCTGAAGCTGATTGCCAATCTTGTCTAATGAAGGGGGAGTAATCGTATCAGCGATTAGAGCGTTTCCTGTTCCCTGCATCACATTTCCAATAAGATTTAAACTATCAAGTATTGATGAGGGGATTTCTTTTATAGGTGTACTTCCAATAGCGGCTAAGATCGTTCCAATTGCCTGTACCCATGATCCAAAAACACCTTTTACTTCATTGTTCATGATGTGATCGCCTTCTTCAAAAGTCGCCCTATTGTATTCTATACAAAATAGCAAAATAGGTTAATCAAACGGGAGGATTTGATGGGAAACTAACTCACATCAACATTCAAAGGCTTAACATAGACGTTCTGGCGATATTTAAAAAAGAAAATAGCTGTGATCGCCATCGACATTATACCAAAGATGACAGACATCATTTGAAGCCCGATCAAATCAAGCATCAATCCCGTTAATAGGAGTACAACTTGAAAAATGATGCGATCAAGCATGTTACGGAATGAGAAGAAACGACCGTGATATTCTTTAGGTACCCTCGTTTGGAAAATGGTAGCAGCTGTTGGAAAGAAGCAGCCGACTGAGAAACCGAATACCGCAAATGCTACAACGGAAAGAATCGGGCTGTTTGCGAAAAAGAGCAGCAGTTGAGAGAGTCCAATAATAAATGAAAAAAGAAATAAAATTGTGTATGGTGATTGTTTCCTAGAAAGCCTTTTGACTGCGAAAGCACCGATCATGAAGGAAAGACCTTCAGCGGTGTAAATCCAACTTTTGATGAGAGGATTATCTTGAAGCTCACTAATACTAATAACAAGCAAATTAAAACCACCAATAAACAAAAGAGGAACCATCGTCATAATTAGTGTCATTGTCACAATGGGCAGCTGTTTAATAATTGGAAACAAATGTTTGAAGCCACTTTCTGCTTTTGATCGATGCGAAACAGAGACGGTCGGTTCATCGATCGCAAGAAAAAGCGTAAAGATTACAAGTAAAAGGTAGGCTCCTAAAGAAAGAATATACATAGTCGATAAAGACATGATCGCAAGAAAGATTCCGGCAATAGCTGTACCCAGTACTCTTGAAAGTGTAGCGACATTCATATGAATCCCGTTCATTTGCAGGAGCTCTTTTTCTTTCACGACAAGTGGAATGGCTGCTTGGAGAGCAGGAAAGTAAAAAGCCGCAGCGGTCTGAATAAGAATGAGAAAAACAACCATCCAGAGAACGGACCCCGTTTGAAGAGCCACTAACATAAAGATCACGCTAATGGCTCGTGCAAGTCCAGCTACGATCATCACCGTCTTCTTTTTCACTTGATCGGTCACTCGTCCTGCATAGGGGCCAATCGCTACACCAGCAAGAAGTCCGATCGCAAGTATGACAGCTTTCATAAAATCAGAAGGCACTTTCTCTTGCATAAATTCTAAGTTGCCAATAATACCGAGCCATAAGCCGAGTCCAGCTACAAATTCACCAATTAATAAAATCCAGACATTTTTGTTCTGCCACATCATTTTGACCTCGATCTTCTTTAGTTTCTAATATCATACCATGAGCGGTAAACATAAATTACGGAATTCGAAGAAAGTTTTAATGCTAAGGAATGGTTAAGGACCTAATATAATCCGTTCGGTATGCCTTCAGCCTATTTTGTTTATGCTAGAAAGAAGGAGGTGAAGGGAATGGCTATGGATGTATTGTGCGAGGTAGCAAATTGTGTCCACAACCGAAATGGTAAGCAGTGTGGAGCAGACGAAATCTACGTTGTCAGTCATAAAGGAAATCAAGCAAGCAATAGTGAAGAAACGGATTGTAAAACATTTGAGCCTGGTACCCTTTAAACTCTTTGAGGCGTTACCATAAAAAAAGCCGTCCTCAAGCGAGGGCGGCTTCTCGTTTACGCTTCTAATAGTTGTTTTAAACGAGCATAGTCTTTCTCAATGGAGCGCTGCACCAATTTACTCAGAACAGGACGAGCGAGTGAAAAAAGTGTTCCTGGATTTCCTTCGACGAAAGCCTTAACGACACAACCGTCACCTGCAACTTGGACTTCTCTTGTGACTTTAATCGGAAACGTACTATCAACGCTTTCGATTTGAATTTTGTGGTACGGATTGAATTGACGAACAATAAAAGTGGTTTTGATTTCTTTTCCGAGAAATTAAGCTACTTGATCATATGTCGCCCCTTTTCTCAATTCTCCATTGGTAAACGTAGCCGAAACCATACCGCTTTGCCAATTTGGATTGTTCTCGAAATTTGCGATGTAGTTAAAAACAACTTCAGGTGTCCGCTCAATCAAAATACTTGTTTTCACTTCGATTTTTTTTAGTTTTCATTGTATCTTTTCCCTTGCTCTACATAATTTTTAAGGAATGTCCCAAGCAACTCTTTCCACCCTTCCTCATAAGCGGAATGCCAGTTAGGATCAAGTACACCTGATGCTTGATGAGAAAGGGAGAGGAGCGTTGCCCCACGATCTTCTTTTAGTGTATATGCGTAAGCACTCGTAACAGCACCAGTCATGCCAAGAAGGCCATTTAAGCAAATTTCATATGGTGCATGTAGATAAGTGATGGTACCCCAAAGAGCCTGACTGTTTTTTCCCTTCTCTATAAATCGCCCCGCTATTTCATTTTCAAATGAAAGTGTTGAGTCTTCTCCAAATAAGCGATATGCCCACCAGGAGTTAATGTCATCTGTCAATGAAGTAAAGATTTGTTCGATCGGTGCTTCAATGCGCACTTCATGTTCAATTTGAAACGTATTTAGCTTAAATTCGTTCTCCATTTGAGTATTGCCCTTTCAATAGTTGATTGTAATGTTAATAAAGAGGAAGCAACGTTTGATTGAACATAATTCATCCACCGATCAGCCATATTTTGTAGCGAGATTGCGTTTAAAAAATTCAGCCGCTGTCTTCCTTTGCGGCGAACAAGCACGAGGTTGGCTTCTGCAAGTATAGTGAGATGTTTCATAACTGCATAGCGACTTATATTAGCGGAAGCCTCACTTATTTCACCCATTGTTTTGGACCGTTATTAAGCAAGTCCAAAATCTCTCTTCGAATGGGGTGCGTTAATGCTTTGAATGTGATCGATAGTTCTTCTTCTTTGTTCATCTCAGCACTCCAAAATGTGACTATAAGGTAACATAAATAAGTGGCCAATCGTAACGTATTCTAACCAAGCGAACAAGTGAAAATGACAGGTAATGAATGGAATATTTACTTGGTTGTCAAATGTTTATAAGAAATTTCTGATATTTGTTTGCGTTAAAGCATGAAAACTAGTATCATCAAAGAATATAAATTTGGAATTGAATTAATTATCTAATTATATTTACGATTTGGAAGGGTGATTAGAATGGAAGGCAAAAAGGACCTACGAATCAGAAGTAAAGTCATCAGTGAAGGGGTTAACCGAGTGCCAAACCGCTCGATGCTTCGAGCTGTAGGGTTTACGGATGAAGATTTCAAAAAACCAATGATTGGTGTAGCGAGTACGTGGAGTGAAGTTACGCCGTGTAATGTACATATTGACTCTCTTGCGCGTGAGGCGAAAGCGGGTGCTAAGGATAACGGCGGCGCGCCAATGATCTTTAACACAATTACCGTTTCTGATGGAATTGCGATGGGGCATGAAGGAATGTTTTATTCTCTCCCAAGTCGTGAGATTATCGCTGACTCGATTGAAACGGTCACAAATGCTGAACGACTTGATGGAATTGTAGCCATTGGCGGCTGTGACAAAACAACACCTGGCTGTTTAATGGCTATTGGTCGTATGAACATTCCGTCCGTTTATGTATACGGAGGAACCATCCAACCAGGTAAACTTAATGGAAATGATATCGACATAGTTTCTTCATTTGAAGCGGTTGGCCAATACCAAGCTGGTACGATTAACGATGAAGAGTTGCACAAAGTCGAATGCTCTGCATGTCCTGGAGCAGGAGCATGTGGAGGAATGTATACCGCAAATACAATGGCATCTGCAGTTGAAGCACTTGGAATGAGTATCCCGGGATCATCTTCAACACCAGCAGTAAATGATTACAAAGAATCTGAATGTCGTCAGGCGGGGGAACTGGTGGTTTCACTTCTTGAAAAAGATATCTACCCTCGTGACATTATGACTAAAGAAGCATTTGAGAATGCGATCACAGTCGTAATGGCCCTCGGTGGTTCAACTAATGCCTTCTTGCATCTAACGGCAATGGCTCACTCAGCTGGTGTGGACTTATCATTGGATGATTTCGAACGCGTTCGCGAACGTGTTCCGTACATCGCGGATATGAAGCCGAGCGGCAAATATGTGATGCAAGACCTTTATGAGATTGGCGGCGTACCTGCCGTCATGAAGCTTCTTCATGAGCATGGCTTGCTTCACGGAGATTGCCTCACAGTGACTGGAAAAACAGTCGCAGAAAACTTGGCCGAAGCCCCATCGCTAAAAGAAGGACAAGAAATTATCCGTTCTTTAAATGATCCGATTAAAGCAAGCGGACCACTTGTTGTACTTCGAGGTAATCTAGCTCCTGAAGGTTCTGTTGCAAAAATGTCCGGTCAAAAGATTAGCCATTTTGCAGGACCAGCTCGCGTTTATAATAACGAAGCAGAAGCAACTGCAGCAATCGAAGCGGATGATATTAAAGAAGGTGACGTTCTCGTTATTCGTAATGTAGGTCCTAAAGGCGGACCAGGAATGCCGGAAATGCTATCCATTACTTCCATGATTGTTGGGAAAGGGTTGAATGGTAAGGTAGCGCTTATGACAGACGGTCGCTTCTCAGGTGGATCGCACGGTTTCGTTATCGGCCACGTATCTCCAGAGGCATTTGTTGGTGGACCGATTGGCCTCTTAAAAGAAGGCGACACCATTACCATCGATAGTGATAAGCAACAAATTAATTTTGATGTGACAGACGAAGAACTACAGCGTCGCCGTGCAGAATGGGTACGACCTGAGCTTCGATATAAGACAGGTATTCTCGGTAAATATGCAAGACTCGTTTCCTCATCCGCAAAAGGTGCCGTAACGGATTTGGATATTGAATAAAATGAAAAAGCCAGCTTTCTTCTGTATGAAGAAGCTGGCTTTTTCATTTTATTCAGCAAAGGAAATGATTGAGCGGCGGAGAATGAATTTGTATAGGTAAAATAAAAGCTAGAGGAGTGAGTACCCATTTGATAATGAAAGAACACGATCCCCCGCTACATCTCCACAAATTAAGTACCTTATTGGATCGCCTCCCTTCTCATCATCTACGCTTTGAAGAAGTGAAAGAGCAACTTTCCATGTACCAAGCAGGAATATCAGGTGAGAAATCCATTGATTTCCCTCTAAGTTTTTTAGACGATAAGCGGTTTTCAATCTATCATGACTTGCGTATTTCTGACGGTGTTCATCATTTTCAAATAGATACGCTTGTAATCAGCCAGCACTATCTTCTGGTTCTTGAAGTGAAAAACATTTCAGGAATTCTTCATTTTGATCCTACATTCAATCAATTAATACGCATTTCTGACACGAAAGAAGAAGCCTTCCCAAATCCCCTCACTCAGGTGGAACGTCAGCGTTCCCAACTTCGTGCTTTACTTCAAGAAATGAATATCCCAGAAGTACCTATTGAAACGCTTATTGTCATCGCTAACCGAAGAGCAGTAATAAAAGCGACCGAGGCGGTTCAATTCATTTCTTCAAAAGTTATTCGAAGTGAGTACCTGCCTACAAAAGTGAAGTCACTGGATCAACGATATGGGGAATTATGTTTAACGATGAAAGAAGTACGAAAGCTGGGGCGTAATCTTGTTAAACTACATGAGCCGCTTGACCGATCTGTACTGAAGCGATTTTCAATCTCTCGGGAAGACTTGTTAGTTGGTGTAACTTGTCCAGAGTGTGCTCGCCTGGCTATGAGGAGGCTGCACGGTAGATGGTATTGCGAGAGGTGTCGTGCTTATTCGCGTGATGCCCACTTAAGAGCGCTTCAAGACTATGCGTTACTTGTGTCTAGAGAGATTACGAATCAGGAGGCGAGATGGTTTTTGAAGATGGATTCCGGAGATGCTGCTACTCGTTTATTAAAATCTTTAAAAATGGAGTCAACTGGATACACAAAAGGAAGACGCTATAAGTTAGATTTTCGGTTTTTTGATGTTTCGCGGAATTAATTGAATTTCCGCGGAAATAATACGTGTTTTCGCGGAATAAAATCGAATTTCGCGGAATTATCCAGAAGATCGCGGAATTAACTGGATTTCCTCCACCAAACAACCACAAAAAAAGCCCCCCACACACGTGGAGGACCCCATTACTATTGAGAAGACCCGGATTTCTCAAAGTTAAGATCCCAAATCACTCCATAGGCATCTTTAACCTTCGCAAATGTCGCTCCCCAGAAGGTATCCTGAAGCTCCATATAAACGGTGCCTTTTTCTTTCAAGCGCGCATAGAGCGACTCAATTTCTTCAGCGCTATCCAGTTCGAGGGCAAGAGAGATGTTATTACCTACAGTTACGTTTTGATTCAAAAAAGTATCCGATACCATGAAAAAGAGCTCATCTTTTTTGAATCGTGCGTGCATGATGTAATTGTCCATTTCTGGTGGTGTTTCGAAGTCTGCTTCTCCGAACGTTTGGAGATCGGTTATTTCGCCTTCGAAGATTTCTTCGTAGTATGCCAAAGCCTCTCGCGCTGTGCCTTCAAATGTGAAATAAGGAATCGGGTGGTGCTTCATAATCTTCACTCTCCTTTAAATGAGGTCGCTTGTCTATCTAGATCTAGTATAACGTTATGACGAGAAATACTAAAGAACATTCGTTCGTCACGAAGTGTCACAATTCAACGAGGGTTTTTCGTAGGCATATGAAAGAAAACTCACTCTCTTTTAGAGAAAGGAAGAGTGGCTTTTCAGAGCGAATTAGTAAAACAATAGGAGGTGCTCTATGTATCAGAAATTAATTGATCCAAGGGTCTCAGAAACAGATGGAGCAGGACATATTAATAATACAGTCATTCCAGTATGGTTTGAATCTGGTCGAGATCCGATTTTTCGATTGTTTAATCCAGATTTAACCTTTCATGATTGGCACTGCGTCCTTCTAAAAATGAATGTGACATACATCTCCCAACTCTATTACGGAACTCCGATAACTGTATACACTTGGATCAAGAGAATGGGGCGAACGAGTTTTGAGGTTTATGAGGAAATTCATCAGAAAGAAAAAGTTTGTGTAACAGGATCGGCCACGTATGTGAACTACCATTTTGATCAACAAAAAAGCATGCCAATACCAGATGACATACGAAATCAGCTTGAAGCACATCTTTACACAACTCAAAAAGCCACTAGCGAGTAACTTCGCTAGTGGCTTTTCATAAAAGTTAGATGTTGATTTTAACGTCAGCATCTTTCTTTAATTTCTCAACTAATTCTTGAGTTTTCTTCGATTTTTGTTCATCTTCTAGACCTTTTTTGATCTGAGGTTTCACATCTTCATAAGCTGGCATTTCTTCTGAAGTACCCTGTTCTTTTGCCTGATCATAATATTCTTTCATTTCTTCTTCAGTCACTTCATCCACTTCGATTTCCTGGTCGATGTAAGTTGTATATTGGATGTTCTTTGCAATTTCTTTTTCAAGATCTTCCATTGTCATGTCGCTTTGTTCAAGTGCTGCTTCGAACTTCTTCTCATCTTCATAGCCCTCTTTAATACCGGCAAGCTCTTCTTTGATCTTATCGTCGGAAGCTTCAATGCCTTCTTTCTGAGCGGCTTGGAGAATTAATTCCTGTCCAACCATGCTTTCAGCGACTTGTTTTTTCATTTGGTCTAGCTGATCTTTAGGCACTTCCTGGCCCATTTGTACGTACTCCATTTGGCTCTGGCTATAAAGGGCATTGAAATCTTCGCCTTTAATTTCTTCACCATTAACGGTTGCTACTACCTTATCTGCATCAACTTTATCAACTTCCGGTTGTTCCTGCTCTCCGGATTGTGCTTGTTCTTCTGTATTTGTATCTTCTTCTTTCTTGTCATTACTGCTTTCTTCATTTCCTCCACAGGCAGCTAATACAACAATTAGTAAACCTGTTATGAGTAAGTAAGTTAATTTACGCAATTCACATGCTCCTTTCAAAAGGCTGTGTCTATTGTTCCACAAAAAGATAGAGTTGAAAACCCCTAACAATAAGTATGGGATAAATACCACATTCTTATTACATTCTTTCGTGATTCAGGTGGAAGCACTAACTTCTAGGATGCCTAGCGCATAGAGTAATAAGAAGTTTATTACTAAGAGGTGAGACTCCATGATTAATGGGAAGCAGTATGTTGAGCGTATTGATGCGCTTAATAATGAAGTATGGATTGCAGGAGAGAAATGCACAGGCAAAATATCGGAGTTAGCACCATTTAAAGGAATAGTGAAAAGCAAAGCTGCTCTATACGAGTATCAGTGTAAGGAGGAAAACGAAGAGCTTTTTCGTTATGCGTTACCTCATTTAAAGGAAGCATATGGGTTTTCCTATCATCAACCAAAACGGATAAAAGATTTATCCAATCGTCGAAAAGCAACACAGGAGTGGGCAAGGTTGAATGCGGGGTTAATGGGGCGCTCGCCTGACTATATGAATACATTACTTATGACACTTGGTGTTGCGGCTCCACATTTTGCTGAGGACCGGGAAGCCTTTGGTGACAACATCAAAAGATTATATGAAAAAGCAAGAACAGAAGATCTATCCATAACGCATACATTTATTAATCCCCAAGTAAATCGGTCCATTGGTCAGTATTTTGATGACTCTACGATCACAGCTGCTAAGGTTGTAGAAGAAAAGAAGGAAGGCATTGTCATTCATGGTGCAAGATTGTTAGCGACACAGGGAGGATTGACGGATGAACTGCTCGTCTTGCCCGCAGGTGGGCATACGATAGATGATTCGTATATCTTTGGTTTTATGATTCCATCAAACACAAAAGGTCTCAAATTTCTATGTAGGGAATCATTTTGCTATAGTGATTCGAAGTTTGATCATCCATTAGGCTCACAATTTGAGGAAATTGACTCTATTGTTGTGTTTGATCAAGTGCTTGTACCATGGGAATGTGTTTTTATATATAAGAACATCCAGACCGTTGCTGGAATGGAAGATGCGACTGGTATGTACACGTTTCTACAATTTCAATCAGTGTGCAGGCAGGTTGTGAAGTTAGAGTATACTCTTGGGCTTTGCGAATTAATGGGAGATGCCATTCAAATTCAAGAGTATGAGCATGTGAAGCAAAAAATGAGTGAAATTATCACAACTCTTGAGATTATGAAAGCTCTTTTACTAGCATCGGAGGTCAATAGTCACCTCAATCAATATGGAACGCTTGTACCTGATAGTCAGCCGTTGAAAGCTGCCAGTCAATACTTTCCAGCTGTTTACCCGAGGATAATTGAAATTATTCAGTTGCTCGGCGCAAGTGGATTAATTTCCATACCAACTGAAAAAGATTTCAATTCCGATATCCAAGAAGATTTAGCACAATATTTGCAAGGAGCGAATATCGAAGCGAAAGAGCGAGTTCAGTTGTTTCGAATGGCCTGGGACCTTGGTATGAGCGCCTTTGGTTCTCGTCAAACACAATTTGAAAGGTTCTTCTTTGGGGATCCCGTCCGTCTTGCAGCTGTTCATTACAACCGATATTATACTCAGCCATATGTCGATATGGTTGAGGCATTCTTAAATAAAGTAGGAGAATAAAGTCGCCGCTGTGCGGCTTTTGATTTGATTTGTAAGCGTTTTCTTTAGTGTGGAAGGAGACGGGATTGTTATTAACGAATGATGTGAAGGGGGCACAATACATAGAGGAGTTGAAGATATGATAAAAGCATCTATTTCATTATCAAATCGCATCATGCAACGCTATTTACCCGATCCGTTTTTATTTGTAATCATCCTCACTTTCGTGGTATTTGCATTTGGACTTGTTTTTACTGGAAGTTCACCGGTTCAGATGGTGCAATACTTTGGAGAAGGGTTTTGGAGTTTACTAGCTTTTTCTATGCAAATGGTACTCGTTCTTGTAACAGGATATGTTCTTGCGAGTAGTCCTCTTTTCAAGAAAGGCCTTCGTTTTCTTGCGGCGAGAGCAAAAACACCTGGACAAGCCATTGTGTATGTCACACTCGTATCGTTACTAGCAAGCTGGATCAACTGGGGATTTGGTCTTGTGATCGGAGCATTATATGCGAAAGAGCTTGCTAAAAAAGTAGAAAAAGTAGATTACCGATTGCTGATTGCAAGTGCCTATAGTGGATTTCTTGTGTGGCATGGTGGGTTAGCTGGATCGATACCATTGACTATTGCAACACCTGATCATTTTACAGCCGATCTCATTGGAACCATATCAACGAAGGAAACGATCTTTTCCCTATTTAATATCGTGATTGTTGCGTCACTATTTATTCTGTTACCCCTTATTAATTACTTTATGTCTCCAACGGAAGAAGAGCGTGTCCAAATTGATCGCAATTTGCTAGAAGAAGGGAACCTTCATGCTGCAACTCTGGAGGGAGATTTAACACCTGCTGAGCGTCTCGAGAACAGTCGCGTCATCTCGATGATCATTTCATTTGTTGGGCTTGCTTATCTTGTTTATTATTTCGTAAACGCCGGATTTGAACTAAATTTAAATATCGTGAATTTTGGCTTTCTCTTCCTGGGAATTCTTTTTCATGGTACACCTCGTCAGTTTCTTGAATCTGTAGGTAATGCAGTTAAAGGAGCTAGCGGGATTATTATTCAATTTCCTTTTTATGCAGGAATAATGGGGATGATGGTGGCTTCTGGTCTTGCTGCTCAGCTTTCAGAAGGGTTTGTTTCCATCTCAAACGAATTTACCTTTCCATTCTTTGCTTTTTTAAGTGCGGGAATTGTGAATTTCTTTGTCCCTTCTGGTGGGGGACAATGGGCGGTTCAGGCACCTATTATGCTAGATGCAGCAAAGACGCTTGAGGTTTCCGTTCCTAAAACGGCAATGGCTGTCGCATGGGGAGACGCATGGACAAACATGATTCAACCGTTTTGGGCATTACCTGCTCTTGCGATTGCCGGATTAAAAGCAAAAGACATTATGGGATACTGCTTTATTGTTCTAATCGTAAGTGGAGTGGCGATTTCGCTAGGGCTTGTTTTCATAAGATAAGGGAGGGAATTTCCTCCCCTTTGCAATAGAGTAGTGGAAGGATTTAATTCGCACGATCTAGCTTTTGGTTTCGTATGATTCCATAGATTGCAGAAGAAGTGAAAAAGAGACAAAGTATAACAAAAGTAAGGGTGTAAACTAATTTGCTCTCACTATACATATCATAGGCAAACATCCCCATTGCCACAGCGCTAATGAATAGATTGATAAGGGTGAAAGGATGAAATTTTGGATTATCCATTATTCTCCTCCTTTTCCTGTTAGTTTAACATAATTTCTCAAAATAATTAGGCGACAAAATAAAATCGACAGACATAATAAATTTCTATCAATCTAAGGACACGTAAAAGAATATTGTTTAGAGTTCGTCAAAGGTCGTTCATACTCCATTCACAAAAATGTGGTACCGTATGTGGTGAGAGGATGATTTCAGTATGAAGAAGGAATTCCAAGAACGAATAGAAGAATGGAAGAATTTTTTATTTATTTATAAATTTGCTCTGGATGAAATTAATACAAAGTTAACTATCTTAAATGATGAATTTCAATTTGTGCATCAACATAACCCTATTGAGCATGTAAAGTCTCGCATTAAGTCACCAGAAAGCATTATGGCGAAGCTTGAACGTAAAGGTCTTGAAATAACAACTGAAAATGTGAAAAAACATATAAACGATATTGCTGGAGTAAGGGTGACGTGTTCCTTTACAAATGATATTTATCGAATCTATGAAATGATTGAAAGTCAGGATGACATTCGCTTAATTGATGTAAAAGATTATGTTAAGAATCCAAAGCCGAATGGCTATAAAAGTTTGCATCTGATTGTTGAAATTCCGGTCTTTTTATCAAAGGGTCCTGAGTTAGTAAGAGTTGAAATTCAACTGCGTACAATTGCAATGGATTTCTGGGCAAGCTTAGAGCACAAAATTTATTATAAATTTGAAGGTGAAATACCTGGAAATCTTAGTGATGAATTAAAAGAGGCAGCCGAGATTGTACATTATCTTGATGCCAAAATGATGAGAATTAAAAACGAAGTAAATGAATTTAAAGAGCATGAAAAAGAAGAGAAGCAAACAATAACTTAACTTAGGGGTGTTCATGTGAAGAAAATTCGCTGGGGAATCATCGGTTGTGGAAATGTAACAGAGAAGAAGAGCGGCCCGGGTTTTCAGAAAGCCGAGAATTCAGAGCTCGTTGCTGTTATGCGTCGTAACGCAACACTTGCTGAAGACTATGCTAGAAGACACAATGTTCCAAAGTGGTACACAAATGCAGAAGCACTCATTCATGATGAAGAAGTAGATGCGATTTATATCGCTACACCACCATCAACACATAAAGAATACGCCATTCTTGCAGCTAGAGCATCAAAGCCTGTTTATGTGGAAAAGCCAATGGCACTAAATACAGAGGAATGCGAGGAGATGATTAAGGCATGCGATGAGAACGACGTGCCACTGTTTGTTGCCTTCTATCGCCGTGCTATGCCTGCCTTACTGCAAGTGAAGGAAGTAATAGAGAGTGGAGCTCTTGGTAACATTCGATTTGTTACTACGGTGCACCATAAGAAAGCATCAGAACAAGAAAAGAACGGAAACTTGCCATGGCGCGTGCAGCCAGAAATTTCAGGCGGTGGTCACTTCTTTGACCTAGCAAGTCATACGTTAGATTTTCTTGATTATGTACTTGGGCCTATTGAAAGTGTAAATGGATTTGCAACGAATCAGGCGGAGTTGTATCAGGCTGAAGATATTGTCTCTGGTTCATACATCTTTGAATCAGGTGTTCACGGTACGGGGCAATGGTGTTTTAATTCTTATAAGAATGAAGATTGGAATGAGATTGTTGGTGATAAAGGGTCACTCCTCTATTCCACTCTCCAAGAGCGTCCAATGATTCTGAAAGATGAACAGGGCGAACGTGAAATCGAAGTCGTCTACCCTGAGCATGTTCAACAGCCTTTGATTCAGACGATCGTGAATGAGTTGAATGGAGAAAGTCATTCACCAAGTACTGGTAAGACAGCTTTACGAACAAGTAAAGTAATGGATCAGCTTGTGGCAAATTATTATCAGAAAAGCGGAAGCCTATAAAGTAGGCTTCTTTTTTAATTCGTTAAAAGTGGTCAAATGGATAAAATTCATAATATGATCATTTTCCATTTGACATTGATAATCATTATCAATAAAATGAGTATTAGAATAGTTTATCTGAATAAATCTAATTGCCACAACGATAAGCAGGTATATATAGAAAGGGTGCTTTAGATATGTATGAGATGATTCAGGATACAATTGTTTCGAGAAGAACGATTCGCAAATTTCATCCAGACGATATTCCTCTACATACAATTGTGGAGATACTTGAAGATGCCAAATGGGCTCCAAACCATAAATTTAGAGAACCATGGGAAGTAGTCCTATATAAAGGGGATGGGAAAGGTCAACTCATTGATCAAGTGCAGGAAAGCATTGTCCGTAATGAGTTGGATGAAGAGAAGAGCGAGAAGAAGAAGGAGAAAATCAATCAATTCATTAATGAAATCCCCATTCATTTAGTTGTTTATATGAAGTCCTCTGAATCAGCTAAAGAAAGACATGAAGATTTTGCAGCTACATGTGCGTTCATACAAAATGTCCAGCTTCTTTCCTGGTCAAAAGGACTTGGTGTCGTGTGGAAAACAAATGGATTTATTTTTGATCCGGTGTTTCGAGAAGGAATCGGGCTAGAAGCTGATGATGTTATTGTTGGTATGCTTCATATTGGAAAGCCCGCTGTTATTCCGAATCCTAAAGAGCGGAAATCCATTAAGAACAGCCTCACAATTTGCGACACGGCGCCCCAATCTAAAAAAGAACATTCCTCTTGTATGTAAAGAGGAATGTTCTTTTTTCTATGCTACTTTTTCTACTGGTACGTGTTCTTTTTTGCGTGCATTCCACAGTTGATAACCAAACCATCCAGCAGTTAAACATGTGATGCCTCCACCCATGAACATGGAAGTCGCATAAGGTAGCTGAAATCCTTCTGGTGCAAGAAAGAGATAGGTAGCTACGGTCATAGTCATGAAAAGTGCTGGAACGCTACAAATCCAATGGAATTTTTGTTTTTTAACTAGATACATGGCCGCTGTCCAAAGCATCACAGTGGCAACAAGCTGATTCGTGAATCCTACGTATCTCCAAAGGAAAGTGTAATCAATTTGGGTTAAAAGAAAAGTTGGTGTGGCAACAGCTGCCGTTAACAAAAGCGTTTTGCCTTTTCCATCTGCCACTTCTGACTTTCCTTTTTTAGTAAACAAATCAGCTAACATCATTCGAGACGATCGAAGTGATGTATCCCCCGTTGTGATCGGAAGTATGATGACGCCGACGATTGCTAAGATGCCTCCAAACGTTCCAAGTAAGGATGAACTGATTTCATTTACAACCCCAGACGGTCCTCCTGCTGCAAGGGCACCTTGAAGTCCACCTGTACTTCCAAAGAAAGTCATTCCGGCAGCCGCCCAGATAAGAGCAATGACTCCCTCTGCAATCATCGCTCCATAGAAAACCTTTTTTCCATCACTTTCACGTTTCATTGTTCTTGCAATGATTGGGCTTTGAGTCGAATGGAATCCTGAAATCGCTCCACAAGATACTGTGATCATTAAGAGTGGCCATAATGGCAAATTATCTGGATGAAGATTGGCTAATGTTAAGTTTGGTACAGGATTGTCCATAAAGAACAAGCCGATTGCGATTGACACGGCCATCAGGATAAGAATGACGCCGAAAATCGGATAAATACGCCCGATAATTTTATTAACTGGAAGTATGGCTGCTAAAACGAAATAAGCAAAGATTAAGACTAAGCTCATTGTAAAATTAAGCGGTGTAACCTGCGCCATCAGCTGGGCAGGTCCAGCTGTAAAGGCAGCAGCTACTAGAATCATCAGAACGATCGAGATAATATTGATTGTTCCTTTTGCGCCCTTCCCAAGGTAACGACCTACGAGAGATGGATATTGTTCACCGTTATGTCTAAGCGACATCATACCGGAGAAATAATCATGAACAGCCCCTGCGAAGATGGAACCAATGACGATCCAAATAAACGCAACTGGTCCATAAAGAGCACCAAGAACGGCTCCAAAAATAGGACCTAGTCCAGCAATATTAAGTAGCTGAATCAAACTTCCTTTCCACCAGCTCATTGGCATAAAGTCCATGCCGTCTTGCTTTGTATATGCAGGCGTTTCACGATCATCGTCTATGCCGAAAATTCGTTCAACCACCTTAGAATAAACGTAATAGCCAACAATCAATAAACAAATGGCTCCGACAAATGTGATCATGTCTCCCGCCTCCTTTTCGATGTATGAAAATATAACATTCATTCTACTCACCACTGGGAGAAAAAACAATAGAATTATTCAGAAAAAATACATTTTTCTATTAATTCAAACGTTTTCACTAAAAATTGGTTCGTTTGACCTGGTGTTAACTAGTAAAAAGGATGTGAATAACACGAAAACATCATCTGAATATTCTTTCTTTTAGTGATATTGACAGATTAATATAGGTGAGGTGCGAATAACTTACAAAGATATAGGGTGAAAATACGAAAAAGTGGGTATATAGAGAAAGACGATACGTGTGATCGTCTTTCAATCCTTTGAGGAGGTTGTTTTTCGTGTCAGAACGTATTGCGTATTTTGATAATAGTAAAGCTATATTAATATTGTTAGTAGTGGGCGGACATATGCTGACTCCATTTATTGACGATTCACGTTTTTTGTATAGTCTCTACCACGTTATTTTTATTTTTCACATGCCTGCATTTATTTTCCTAGCTGGTTATTTCACTAGAAAGGCCTCTGGAACTAGGTATTTCTGGAAAATATTCACAACGTTTTTATTGCCTTATGTGATTTTTCAAGTTGTTTATTCGATTTATTATACAAACCTTTATCAAAAGTCATTTGCAATCGAGTTTCTAACGCCGCGATGGGCAATGTGGTTCCTTTTATGTATAGCCGCTTATAAACTGATTTCACCGCTTTTGCTTAAAATGAAAGCAAGCATTTTGCTTCAATTAAGTATTGGTGCAGGGCTCGCTGTGGGTTATTTTGATGTTGAGAGATTTTTATCCTTAGATCGACTTTTTGTTTTCTTGCCTTTCTTCGTACTTGGGATGGTCATGGGATGTCGAAAAAAACCGATCAGATTTCCACATATGAAGTGGATAGCACCTGTTGTGCTCGGCGGACTGTTCCTACTGTTTTATTTATACAAAATAGAAGGACTTGCTGATCTACTTTACGGTACGTATGTTTATGAATCTAACACAGACTTGTTGATTCGACTAACTTATTATGTTGGTACAGCAATTGTGATGTTCTTGTTCTTTTCAATGATTCCAGAGGGACCCATTGTAGTTACACCACTC
Organism: Pseudalkalibacillus sp. JSM 102089; assembly: GCF_041366475.1. NCBI lineage: Bacteria > Bacillati > Bacillota > Bacilli > Caryophanales > Fictibacillaceae > Pseudalkalibacillus > Pseudalkalibacillus sp. JSM 102089. The sequence continues at coordinate 20,941 of NZ_JBEWYW010000011.1, read as the reverse complement.
GGATCAAGAACGTTTGCGATTTACTTGTTCCATGGATTTGTTATTAAATGGTTCTTAGAACAGCAGTCGTCTGAAGTGATCGCCACGATATGGGGCGTACCTTTTATTTTAGTCTTTACTTTATTTATTTCCACTTTGTTCGCACTGCCTTTCTTTTCGAAACTATTGGCGTTCGACAGGTGGCTACCATCTCCTGACAAAATGACATCTGCACGAAGATAACAAAAAAACGGTACGTCACTATTCAGTGGCGTACCGTTTTTATATGGGATGGTTGATTCTGATATGAGCTCCGTGGAAAGAATGGCAATTAGGCTTTCATTGTGTCACGCTCTTCAGGCAGAAGAAGAACGTCTTCTTTACACGGATAGGTTTTCTCAATATGTTGTTCTCCCCAGGCGCAAAGTGAATCCAGAATTTCTTTTAAAGACCATCCATAGTCCGTAAGAGAATATTCAACCTTAGGGGGGATTTGGTTATAGACCTTTCTTAGTATCACACCATCTGTCTCTAACTCACGTAGCTGTTGGGTCAGCATTTTCTGAGTAATGCCAGGCATTAACTTTTTAAGTCCACCTGTACGCTTTGTGCCTTCTATTAAATGACAGAGTATGACGACTTTCCACTTTCCTCCGATCACTTCCAGGGCAGCTTCGACAGGAATATTATATTTTTTCATCGTATATACTCCTTACAATAAATATATGTTTGAATTCTATACCCATATCCTATCACCTATAGCTTTGTTTAACCGGAAAAATGATGATACACCCGGCAGCCTTTTCAAAACCGATCAAACATCTACGCAACGTTTAAAATGAGTTACACTAGAGAAGAGTTAATCAAATCGTAATACTTTCTTCAGGAATCACTAATTTTTATTACTTATGATGAGGATATCCTATAAGAGGAAGGAACGATGTTGATGAGTAAGAAAGGATGGATTGGAAGTATCTTTCTTGTGTTTTTGATCGTGGTTGGATGGTGGATGGTTTCTCCTCTTTTTCTTGATGAAGTGGTTGATGAAGATCTCCCGCCAACGATTGAAGCAACGACTAATGCTGAAGAGACATCCAATGAAGAATCAACAGCTGTATCCCACTCAGGGATGTTCGTCGATGGTGATGATGCCCATCATGCTTCAGGGAACGTTACATCATTTTACACCGCTTCGGAACAATGGGTTAGGTTTGAGAACTTCGAAGTGACGAATGGTCCTGACTTATATACTGTACTCGTAAAAGAAGGGCAGTCAACAGATGAAGGAACGATACTTGGGAAATTGAAAGGAAATGTTGGCAGTCAGAACTATCGCATTCCTGATTCGTCTTCACTTGAAGAAGGCGATCGGATTGTCGTTTGGTGCAAAGCATTTGAAGTTGACTTCGGCTTTGCGGAACTGCTTCTTAAGGAATAGAGGTGAAGTGCAATGGCAGAGAAAATCCTGCTCGTGGATGATGAAGAATCCATACTTGACGTTAGTAGGAGGTATTTGGAGAGAGAGGGGTATCACGTGATTACTGCAGCAGATGGAGAAGAGGCTATGAGTAGGTGGGAAAAAGAGAAGCCTGATCTCATTGTACTTGATTTGATGATGCCGTTAAAAGATGGAATGGAAACGGCGGAGGAGATTCGAGCGGTCGATGATGTTCCTATTATTATGCTGACAGCTTTAGGTCAGGAACGAGATCGACTTTTAGGATTAACGATCGGCGCGGATGATTATTTAACTAAACCGTTTAGCCCAAGAGAGCTTGTTCTTAGAGTGCGAAATATATTGCGCCGGACGAAACGACAACATGTGGAGAAAGCCTCTTTCTTAACGTACGGTGAGCTTACAATTGATGAATCTCGAAGAAAAGTAACAGTCGATCGGAATGAAGTGGAATTGACTGTTAAGGAATTTGAACTTCTCTATTTGTTAGCCAGTCATCCTACGCGTGTCTTTCCTCGCTCACAATTGATTGAAGCGATATGGGGGTATGAATTCGACGGTGATGGCAATACGATAAATGTTCATATAAGACGTCTACGTGAAAAAATTGAAAAAGATTCAGCAGAGCCTAAATGGATTAAAACCGTATGGGGCATCGGGTATAAGTTTGAAGGAGAATCAACATGAAATTGCGAACGATGCTAATGCTTGCCAATGGGATATCGATTGCTTTTATCCTAGTCTTTCTCATTATTAGTTACGTAAGAATGGTCCTTTCACCTGAACTGATCCTAACCCTTACGTTCATTACGATTGGAGCTGGTTCTCTATCGATGTTGGCTCATTTTATATTCACATCGCAAATTTTGAAGTCAGTGAATCAGATGACGGAAGATACGAGCAGAATTGCTGAAGGAAAGTTCGATGTCAAGGTGGCAGAGCAAGGGCCAACAGAAATACAGGAGCTTGCACAGCATTTCAATGTGATGTCCGAGAAGCTAAATCTAATGTTTTCAGAAGTGAAGCGTTCTGAGCAATACAAAACAGAATTGATTGCGAACGTTTCCCATGATTTAAGGACACCTGTTTCTTCGATTCGATCTTTTGCTGAAGCACTTCAAGATGGCGTCGTTACAGATGAGAAAACAAAAAGCCAGTATCTAGATACGATTGAAAGAGAAACAGAACGGCTTAGCCACTTGATTGAAGAGCTGTTGAATTTATCTCAACTAGAAAGTGGCACTTTACCATATGAACCTAGGTTCGTTCACCCTGACGTCGTTTTAGTTGAAACGCTACAGCAGTTCGATCGCAAGCTACAAGAGAGAGAGATTGAACTTGCAGTTGAAATTGATGAAGAGCTAGGTGTCATCCCTATGATGCCAGACCATATCAAACGCGTGCTTACGAACTTAATTCAAAATGCAATCGCGTTCTCAGATGATCATTCTACGATCCATATTACACTGAAAAAGGTTGAGACAGCTGCTCTCTTCTTTATAAGAGATGAAGGAAACGGAATTCCGAAAGAAGAACAAGAACGGATTTTTGATCGTTTTTACCGTGTAGAGAAATCGCGTAACACAAGGTACGGAGGTTCCGGACTGGGTCTAGCTATATCAAGACAATTGATTGAGCTTCATGGAGGGAAGATAGGCGTTGAAAGTAACGTAGGTCATGGCAGCGAATTTTGGTTTATGCTTCCACTTGAGAAGAAGGAGGAATAATGAATGAAGATAACGAGATGGTTTCTGTTAATTGGGATTGCGGCAGTGCTCGTATTTGCTATTCCAAAACTTTATGATGTGATTTTTAAACGTTCTTATGGAAGCGAGCCAGCACAAGCTGTACAGGATAATGAAGCGATGGCGACTTTTGCAGGAGGATGTTTCTGGTGTATGGAGCCGCCGTTTGAGAAATTAGATGGCGTAAGAGAAGCGGTCTCAGGCTATACTGGCGGGAATACAGAAAATCCTTCTTATGAAGAGGTATCTTCTGGTGGAACCGGGCATGTGGAAGCTGTCCAAGTATATTATGACCCTTCCGTTGTGAGCTATGAAACATTGTTAGATGTATTTTGGAGACAAATCGATCCTACTGATGATGAAGGACAGTTTGTTGATAGGGGAGACCAATATTTATCTGGAATTTTCTATCATAATGAAGAGCAAAAGAAAGCTGCTATAGCGTCTAAGGAAGATATTCAAAGTTCAAACAGATTTAATAAACCTATTGTCACGCCTATCGAACAAGCAGAAACATTTTATGTAGCGGAAGAGTATCATCAAGATTATTACAAAGAAAATGAACTGCGGTATAAATATTATCGAAATAATTCAGGACGAGATCAGTTTCTTGAGAAAGCATGGGGAGATGATCTTGAGGTAGATGCACCAGAAGCGAAGACAAATCTCACGTATTCTGATGAAGAGCTAAAAGAGATGCTTACACCGATTCAATATAGTGTGACGCAAGAGGACGACACAGAGAAAGCTTTTGATAATGAGTATTGGGATAACAAAGAAGAAGGAATCTATGTCGATATCGTTTCAGGAGAACCTCTTTTTAGTTCAGCGGATAAATATAAATCAGGAACAGGATGGCCTAGCTTCACAAAGCCCCTTGTACCTGAGAATATTGTAGAGAAAGAGGATAAAAGTTGGTTTACGGTTAGGACGGAAGTAAGAAGTAAGAACGCTGACTCTCATTTAGGTCACGTTTTTGAAGATGGCCCTGAACCAACAGGTCTCCGCTATTGCTTAAACTCTGCAGCGCTTGATTTTATTCCAAAAGAAGAAATGAAAGAAAAGGGTTACGGAGAATATTTGGATGAATTTGAAGAAGGGGCAGAATCCTAATGGATTCTGCTTTTTTTGTTCATGATAGAAGAATAAGAGTAGTTGAATAAGATTTCTACATTGAATACATACACATAGGGGTATATAATACAGGTCATGTGAGGTGAATAAGAATGGAAAATAAAAAGGCAGATGGACGTGTGCAACAGTTATTAGCGAATGAGCGCACGTTTCTAGCATGGGTTCGAACATCTATTGCGATCATTGGTATTGGTTTTCTAACAGCAAGCTTACATTTTACTAGAGCTGCTGGAGAGAGAGCTGATGATCAGGTCGCCGTGTTTATTAGTTTCTCATCTTTATTTTTTGGATTATTAACGATCGCTGGAGGAGCGGTGCAGTTCTACCGAACGAAAAAACGCATTATGAAATTTGAGGTTCCTTCTTCTTCATGGATTGTTGTGTTTCTTCTTATAGTAGTGTTGTTAATGATTGCACTGATCGCCACGTATTTTATCATTCAAATCAATTGTCTTTCTTAAGACCAGGGTGTTGACATTTCATATAGGTGCGTTATAATACCCCTATAGGTATTAAAAAACACAAACGAATTTGATTTACAGATAAATTTTTTTACTTGATTTTATACCCCTAAGGGTATAAAATGGGGAGGGAATGAAATGCAATACGATAAAGCAGTTATGAATCGATTGAAGCGGATTGAAGGACAAATTCGCGGTGTTATCCAGATGATGGAACAAGAGAAAAGCTGTGAAGACATTGTAAATCAGCTTTCTGCCACTCGTTCTGGTATCGATCGTTCGATTGGATTAATTGTAAGTTCAAATCTTGAACAGTGTCTTCACCAACAGATTGAACAGGGAGAATCTACTGATGATGTTGTGAAAGAAGCTGTTAATCTTTTAGTAAGAAGTCGATAATAAAAAAATTTAATACATTATATACCCCTAGGTGTATAAGAGGAGGAAATAGAATGAGTGAACAAAAGAAAACAACGATTGTCCTATTTAGTGGAGATTACGACAAAGCAATGGCTGCTTACATTATCGCGAATGGTGCCGCTGCATATGACCATGAGGTAACCATTTTCCATACATTCTGGGGATTAAACGCTCTTAGGAAAGATCAGCAAGTTGAAGTCAATAAAGGGTTCCTAGAGAAAATGTTTGGCAAAATGATGCCGCGCGGTGCTGATAAAATGGGTCTTTCAAAAATGAACTATGGTGGAATGGGAAAGAAGATGATTAAGAACGTCATTAAGAAGCACAATGTAACAGAACTTCCGCAGCTGATTGAGCTTGCGCAAGAACAGGAAGTGAAGCTCGTTGCTTGTACGATGACAATGGATCTTTTAGGTCTTCAAAAGGATGAGCTGCTAGAAGAAATCGAGTATGCAGGTGTTGCTGCATATCTAGGCGACGCTGAAGATGGTAACGTCAATCTCTTCATTTAAGGAGCGAAAAGAATGGAACTTTTGCTAATAGCTGTCATTGTGATAGCTGGATGGTTCATTTATAAAAAGGTAGGACCAGGAAAAGGTGTAACATCGATCACCTCTGAAGAAGCAAAAAGGAAGTTTGGCGATCGCAACGTTCAATTTATTGATGTTCGTACACCTGGTGAATATAAAGGTCAAAAAGTGAAGCAATTTAAAAATATGCCGCTCAACGAACTGAGCAAACGCACAAAGGAACTTGATTCTAATAAAGAAGTCGTCGTGATTTGTCAAAGTGGAATGAGAAGTTCAAAAGCTTGCGGAGAATTGAAGAGACAAGGATTCACGTCTGTATCAAATGTTCGTGGCGGAATGAATATGTGGAAATAGGAGTAATTAGAATGTCTGGTTATGTAAAAGATGTAACGCCAACTGAAGTTAATAACATGTTGAAGGAAAATAAATCAATTAGTATTATCGATGTTCGCGGACCAGAAGAGGTGGCAGAAGGAAAGGTTCCTGGTGCTTACAATCTACCGGTTAATGAATTACAGGGAAGAATGAATGAGCTTGATAAGGATAAGGAGCATATTATTGTCTGCCGATCAGGTGGCAGAAGCAGCATGGCTTCTATGGTTCTAAAATCAAACGGGTATTCCGTGTTAAATATGACAGGCGGCATGCTTGAATGGACTGGAGAAACAGAATAACTACAGGGGGTAGACTAATGATACAAACTGATCACGTACTCGATGCAAAGGGCCTAGCGTGCCCGATGCCAATTGTGAAAACGAAGAAAATGATGAAGGATCTTGAAGCAGGAGTCGTTCTTGAAATTCTAGCAACAGATAAAGGATCAAAAGCAGATCTTAAGGCATGGGCTGACAAAGTAGGGCATCACTATCTTGGAACAATTGAAGAAGGTGACGTTTTGAAACATTATCTTCGTAAAGCTTCAGATGGTGAGACGACACTTGAGCAGAGTCATCCACATGTGATTTCAAATGCAGATCTTACAGCTAAACTCTCAGGTGATGAAATGACGATCGTTGACGTAAGAGAGCCAGCAGAATATGCGTTCAGTCACCTTCCAAATGCGATTTCTTTGCCACTTGGCGATTTAGATAATCGTATGGCAGAGTTAGATAAAGGGAAGAAGATTTATGTAGTTTGTCGTACAGGTACAAGAAGCGATCTTGCGGCTCAAAAGTTAGCTGAAAATGGCTATGATGTGATCAATGTTGTACCAGGAATGTCCGAGTGGGATGGTCCTACTACATCAGATCTTTAAATGATAAAAGGGCGGGGATTTTTCCCCGCGTACAACTTAAATTTTTTTGGAATTATAAATACGGATGGGGGTATATGAAGTGGGTTTAAAACAAAAACATGCAAGTGAAGTAGCAAAAAAAGTGATTAATAAGCAAGAGCTTTTTATTCTCGATGTAAGAAATGAAGAAGCTTATAGCGATTGGAAAATCGAAGGTGAATCTGTTACGTCGATGAATGTTCCGTACTTCGATTTAATTGACGGCGTTGAAGAGATCCTGCCAAAGCTTCCAAAGGATAAAGAAATTCTAGTTGTATGTGCAAAAGAAGGTTCTTCAATCTTTGTAGGTGAAGAACTCGTTGAAGCGGGAATGGAGAATGTATCTTATCTTTCTGGCGGAATGAAGGCATGGAGTGAATACCTTGAACCTGTTAAAGTAGGCGATCTTCCGGGAGGAGCACTCTATCAATTTGTTCGCCTTGGTAAAGGGTGTCTTTCATATTTGATTGAATCAAATGGAGAGGCTGCTATAGTGGATGCGAATCGAATGATTGAGAATTACACAACCTTTGCAGAAAACAAAGGTCTTACGATTAAAGCAACATTTGATACACACCTTCACGCAGATCACATTTCTGGGGGAAAGACGTTAGCTGACCAGGTAAATGGAACGTATTACCTTCCAGAAGAAGATGCTGGTGAAGTAACATTCGAATATTCAGCACTTAAAGAAGGAACTTCAGTGTCTATTGGAAACGTAACAGTTGAACCGATCTACTCTCCAGGACACACCATCGGAAGTACGTCACTTATGATCAATGATGCTTACCTTTTAACTGGTGATATTCTATTTGTTGAATCAATTGGTCGCCCGGATTTAGCTGGCAAAGCTGAAGATTGGGTTCTTGACCTTCGCACAACACTTTATAACCGGTATAAAGTGATGGCAGGGGAATTAGTTGTTCTTCCAGCTCACTTCTCAAAAATGGCTGAACTTGATGAAACTGGAGGCGTGTCTGCAAAACTTCAGGATCTTTACCAAAAGAATGACGGTCTAAATGTGGAGAAGGAAGAAGATTTCAGAAAAATGGTAACCGAGAATCTCCCGCCACAGCCTAATGCTTATCAGGAAATTCGTGAAACAAATATGGGGAAAATTACCCCTGATGAAGAAACAAAAAGAGAAATGGAAATTGGACCAAACCGCTGTGCGGTTAACTAATAAGGAGGAATTAAAAATGGATGCACAAAAAACATTAGATACAAAAGGGCTAGCATGCCCAATGCCAATCGTAAAAACAAAAAAAGCAATGAAAGACATGGAGTCAGGTGAAGTTCTTGAAGTTCAAGCGACTGATAAAGGAGCTCAAAGTGACCTTACTGCATGGGCGAAATCAGGTGGTCATGAACTAATGAAGTCTGAAGAAACAGACGGCGTGTTCTATTTCTGGATTAAAAAAGCTTAGCAAATGATAGGAGGTACTGGATAAGTACCTCCGTTTTAATGTAAGGGGTGAACAAGATGGATTTGAGTTTTATAATAACGATTTTTGCAATTGGATTTATTGGATCTTTTATTTCAGGAATGGTTGGAATCGGTGGTTCTATTATTAAATACCCGATGCTACTTTATATCCCACCACTACTCGGTTTTGCGGCATTTAGTGCCCACGAAGTTTCAGGTATTAGTGCGGTTCAGGTATTCTTCGCAACCATTGGTGGTGTTTGGGCTTACCGTAAAGGTGGTTATCTTAATAAGCAATTGATCCTCTACATGGGGGTTAGCATTCTAATCGGTAGCTTTATCGGAGGATATGGTTCGACAATTATGTCCGAACAGGGAATCAATGTCGTCTATGGCCTGCTTGCTGCGATTGCAGCTGTCATGATGTTTATACCAAAAAAAGGCATTGATGATATACCGCTTGATCAGGTGAAATTCAATAAACTACTTTCATCAGCTCTTGCCTTTATTGTAGGTATTGGCGCTGGGATCGTTGGCGCCGCAGGAGCATTTCTTCTCGTTCCGATCATGCTCGTCGTGCTAAAGATTCCGACGCGGATGACGATTGCATCTTCTCTTGCGATCACGTTTATTTCTTCGATAGGTTCGACGGTAGGGAAATTCGCGACAGGTCAGGTTCTTTTACTTCCTGCTGCGATTATGATTGTCGCAAGCTTAATTGCTTCGCCACTTGGTGCGAATGCTGGTAAGAAAATAAATACAAAAATTCTACAGTGGGTACTTGCTGCCCTTATTCTTGGAACGTCTATTAAGATTTGGATTGACCTTCTCTCATAATCGAAAAAAGCTGTCTCTCTCATTGCTACATGCAATTTGAGGAGACAGCTTTTTTTATACTTGTTGCTTAATTTCTAATTCTTTAATCTGATGTCCATCAACTTCACGAACTGTAAATTGATAGCCGTCTACGGTAAAGGATGTTCCTTGTTCCGGTTCAATATCATGAGTTAGGATCCAACCACCAATTGTATCCACTTCTGTATGATCAATTGATGTTCCGAGTAGCTCATTGATATCACTAATCAAGGCTTTTCCATCGACGATTGTTTGTCCATTTGAATCTTCTCGTATTGGCGCTTTTTCATCAAAATCAAATTCATCTTGAATTTCGCCAACAATTTCTTCAAGTATATCTTCAACTGTAACGAGTCCGGCCGTTCCACCATACTCATCGACGACGATCGCGATATGATTATGACTCTTTTGCATTTTCGCTAGCAGTGTCTTAATATGAGCTGTTTCAATAACGTGATTAATGGGATGGATGTATTCATTAAGTATAAGCTCTTCGCCCCATTTGTACTGTGTTAAAATTTCTTTAATGTTGACGACCCCAACGATTTTATCTTTATCCCCGTCAGCGACAGGATAACGTGTATATTTACCGTTCTTCATGATTTCAAGATTTTCTTCAGTAGTGTTGTCCAAAAATAGACAGGTCATTTCCGTTCTTGGAATCATGATTTCTCGGGCCATTCTTTCATCAAATTCAAAGATATTATTCACAAATTCCATTTCGGATTTATTAATTTCCCCACTTTTGTAGCTTTCAGATAAAATGAGTCGAAGTTCTTCTTCAGAATGGGCTTGTTCATGCTCATTCGCTGATTTAAGACCAAATAACTTTACCACGCCTCTAGCTGAACCATTTAATGCCCAAATAAACGGATACATTATACGATAGAACCAGATAAGTGGACCAGCTAGAAGTAAACTAACAGCTTCCGCTTTTTGAATTGCAAATGTCTTCGGAGCAAGCTCACCAAGAACAACGTGTAGAAAGGTTATAATCGCAAAGGCGAGCGCAATCGTAACTGGTGTAGCGATTGAGTCAGGAAGGTTAATAAGCTCAAATAAAGGATGCAGAAGCTGTTCAACGGTTTCTTCACCAAGCCAACCAAGAGCTAGGGCTGTAATGGTAATACCAAATTGACATGCTGAAAGATACCCATCTAAGTTACCAAGTACCTTTTGAACGGCTTTGGCTTTCTTGTTTCCTTCACTCGCAAGTGCATCTATTCTCGTTCTTCGAATTTTTACGATCGCAAATTCAGATGCTACGAAAAATGCCGTTAATACAATTAACAATAGCACAGCAATTACTTTGATTAGTTCCAATAAGGCCCTTACAGAGTTGTAAGGGTTCACCTCCTATGTAATAGTTATTGTAACGTTATTATAACGATGTTTTCCTCTTTTGGGGTAACGTAAAACAAAAAAATTCTACCTCAATGAGAATGTTGAACGCTCCAGGTTGTAAAAAATAGATTTTGTCGTTCATAAGATGCTATGATCATTTTTGTGACCATACCTCACCAATCTCCTAATGATATCGTGAGCGTTTATGTTATAGTTTTTTCAGAATCGGGGTTAATTATGAAAAAGTCCACTAAACCCTTGATAGGGATAGGAGTATGTCTCCTAATCGTTATTATAATCACCTTTTTAATTAATCCGCCATGGTTGGCTCAAATGCGTTCATTTATTTCGCTTGATTCACTCCCTCTTCTCGCTGATTACTTTCGTTCCTTAGGAATATGGGCGCCTGTTATTAGTATTGCTTTAATGATTGCGCAAGGAATTCTCGCTCCGCTCCCATCCTTTGTCATTACAGCAGCTAACGGTCTCGCTTTTGGAATTCCACTTGGCTTCCTCGTTTCTTGGTCAGGTGGAATGGCAGCTGCTCTCGTGATGTTTTGGCTGGCAAGATGGTTTGGAGCCGCATTTGTTGAAAAAGTAACAAAGAAGAGCGACCTTCTTGAGAATGCCAATCGGTACAGTGGGAAAAATGGTTTTTTCTTAATACTCGTAGCCAGATTAGTCCCAATTGTATCGTTTGATTTTATTAGCTTTCTTGCAGGGTTAAGTCGCATTTCATTTCGATCGTTTGTGTTAGCTACTGCGCTAGGTCAAATTCCTGGAACCATTCTATATACAATTGTAGGTCATGATTTAGCAAATTTAGAAAAGTACCAAACGCGGTTTATATGGGCAAGTGCGATCATCATTGTTCTGCTTATATTCGGGAAAATGAGGTCGAATCGAAAAAACTAAGCCGCTCGGTATAAACCTTAGCGGTGCATATTACTTTCTTGTCAGCCTCACGGACTTTATGATGTAGATAAGTAACTAAATCAATGGGAGCGATGAAAAGTGGCAAAAATCATAGTGATTTATCAAGAACCGAAAGATGTAGATGAGTTTAAGAACTATTATGAGAACAATCATATGGCTCTTGTAAAGGATGTTCCGAACGTTATGAATGCTGAAGTTAACTATGTGACGGCAGCAATGAATACAGATGAAAACTACTTCTTAACAGCTACTATTGAATTTAGTTCAAAAGAGCAATTAGAAGAAGCAATGCAATCACCGGCGTGGGCAAAAGTATCAGAAGATGGACAAAACATGATGAAATTCTTAAATGAACCACCATTATTACTTATAACAGAATAGCAATGGAAAGAGCACTTGAATCCTATTTCGAGTGCTTTTTTGTTTAAGTTTTTTTATAAGAGGTAATGAGTTGGTAGGGATGACCAAAGCTAAAGGAGGAGTTTGTTATTATGAAAGCACTATTTCTAAATTGTTCTCTTAAAACGAGTAAAACGACTTCTAACACGGATGCACTTTATCAAGAGGCCGAAGCGGTTTTTAAAGAAGAGGGAATTGAATCTGAAAGCATTCGTTTAAGCGATTATAAGATCGCATATGGGATTTCGGAAGATGAAGGTCATGGTGATGAATGGCCGGCTATTTTTGAAAAAGTAAAAGAAGCGGATATTATCATACTAGGTACTCCTCTCTGGCTAGGTGAAAAGAGTAGTGTCGCTACGCTTGCAATCGAGCGATTATATGGGGGAAGCGGATTAACAAATGAGAAAGGGCAGTCGTTATACTACAATAAAGTAGGCGGCGTCGTGATTACAGGAAACGAAGATGGTGCTAAGCATGCAGCGGCTTCTGTGCTATACGGGTTTTCTCATATTGGCATTACCGTTCCTCCAAACGTAGATGCTTACTGGGTTGGAGAAGCCGGACCAGGCGCTTCTTATATCGAAGCTAATGGTCAAAAGAATGACTTTTCTACCGGTCATGCGAAAACGATGGCGTATAACTTAATTCATTTTGCACGAATCTTTAATGAAAATCCTATTCCTGCAAAAGGGAACACGATGGAATAATTCAATGAGCTAAGCCTCTTCCAGTAGGAAGGGGCTTTTTTTAACGCATGGTAAGGATTGTTGAAAGACGGCTCATTCGATACCTCAATAAGATGATCTGGTTACGAATTGGAAAACGAGAACGCAATTCACCCGCCCGCCCAGAGTCACATATGTTATTAAACGACCAAATACGGGGGGATCTAAGTGGATGAACTGATTTTGTTTCTGATTCTTTTCATTCTTCTTGTCATTATTTTACTCGCTGTAGCAGGCATTATTTAAGCGTGACAAATAAGTAGAAATGATAATTCTATCTAACTATGGACACCAGCCTAATCCTTCTTTTTCTTACGACATATAGTATTAGTAACCTTCCAGGAAAGGGGGTTTTCTAATGAGTGGTGGAAAAGAGCAAGGGCATGGCGGAGGCTACGGTAAAGGCTTTGCGTTGATCGTAGTATTGTTTATTCTTTTGATTATCGTTGGAGCTGCGGCAGTTGGTGGAGCTAACTACGGCGGTCAATGTGGTGGTTACGGAAAAGGTGGCTACGGCGGTTACGGCGGAGGATATGGCTACTAAACCTTTCTTGTTAAATTAGCATGAAGGGAGGGATACGCATGAGTTACGGTTATGGTCAAGGTTTCGCGCTAATCGTTGTATTGTTCATTCTTTTGATTATCGTTGGCGCAGTATGGGCTTACTAAAATAAGCAAAGCACCCGATTCGGGTGCTTTTTCTTATGGAGCATTATTGAAAGACAATTGTTTTGTTGCCATGAACAATAACGCGCTTTTCAAGGTGCCATTTCACTGCGCGATAGAGGACGATGCGTTCAATGTCTTTGCCATGTCTTTTCAAATCGTTCACATTATAACGGTGAGTAATACGAGTGATGTCTTGTTCGATGATTGGACCTTCATCAAGCTTTGCATTCACATAATGGGCTGTTGCCCCGATAATCTTGACGCCTCGATCAAAGGCCTGTTGATAAGGATGACCACCGATAAAGGCTGGTAGGAATGAATGATGAATATTAATGATGTCGTTGTGATAAAGGTTAATAATTTCTTCAGGTATGATTTGCATGTACCTTGCAAGAATAACCGTATCGATCTGTTGCTCTTCAAGTAAATGAAGATGTTCAGCTGTTGCTTGTGCTTTCGAATCTTTTGTCACTGGAACATGATAAAAGGGGATCCCAGCGCTTTCCGTTAATTCTTTAAAGTCTAGATGATTACTAATAACCATTCCGATTTCCGCATGTAGCTCCCCCAATTGCCATCTCCATATCAACTCTTGAAGACAGTGATCTTCTTTCGTAGCAAAAATAGCGAGACGAGTTTTTTTAGAAGAAGCCGTTATGGACCACTCCATTTGAAATGGAGATGCCGTTTCTTCAAAAGCCCTTTTAAGTTCTCCTAATTGTTCGTTTAATTGAGGGTAGCTAAATTCGATGCGCATAAAAAAGTGTCCCAAAACAGGATCGGTCGAATGCTGGTCAGAGTGAATAATATTTGCACCATTTGTGAATAAAAACGTTGAGACAGCTGAAACAATTCCTTCTCTATCTGGGCAAGATATTAATAAAATGCCTTTATCTAAATTTCCCTTCATCATTAGCCTCCATTTATCTAGTAAATATTTTCAATAATACATTATTTCAAGGTAAAGCGCAAAAGGATTTTATGGTCTGAGATCTTTCTGTGAACGGACTATTTAAGTTCTATCTTGTTTACCATTGTAATGATGAGAAAAATCATCATGGAGCAATAAGAGGAAATAATAAAAATAAGTAGCATTACTTATAAAAACTTATATAAAATCGAAAACACTTAATAAATATTGATTTATTACTTACGAAAACTTATAATGTAAGTGCATGGAAATGAGGTGTAGGAAGTGTATCAAGAAGAAAGAATGCTAGCGATTTTAGATCATCTAAAAAAACACGGAAGAATATCCGTAGATCAAATTTGCGAGTTATTTCAAGTGTCAAGAGACACGGCGAGACGTGATCTTGTGAAGCTTGAAGAAGAAGAAGCCGTTACGAGGACAAGAGGTGGAGCCGTACTTCCTCAGCTTCGTCATGAGATCCAGTCTTATCATGATCGCTTAAAAGTTGTGTCAAAGGAAAAACAGCGAATAGGCAAAATGGCCGCAGGCTATGTTAACGCAGGTGACGTCGTTATTCTTGATGCATCCACAACCGTTCAGTCATGCGCTGAATTTCTAATTGAAAAACAAGCAACAGTGATTACAAATTCCATTCATCAAGCAGATATTCTATCGAGCGGAAGTCATATTGATATTCATCTTCTTGGAGGCAAACTCGAGAAAGATCATCGTTTCCTATATGGTTCAGCTGTAGTCGAAAAGGTGGCGACCTACAATGCAGATATTGCTTTTATAGGAGTCATAGGAATATCAGAGCAGGGATTAACCATTGCTCATGAAGAAGATGGAATGGTGAAAAGAAAGATGATTCAACAATCTCAGTATGTTATCGCTCTTGCTGATAATTCAAAATTCTATCGTTCTGAGTTTTTTACTTTTGCTCATCTTGAAGATATTGATCTTATTATTACGGATCAAATTCCTGAAGAGAAAGTGCAGGAAATGCTAAGGCGACATCAGGTTAAGCTCGTTGTTGCAGAGACTTAAGTTTCTACAATGACGTCATATAAAGAGAGCTTATGATTTTCTAAAGAATGGACCGGCGTAACCAATTGGGCGTGACGGTCCGTTTTTTTGTGTCTTAAAAGGGTAACTACTAGTATGAAGAGGTTCATCTAATATTAAGCATATTTATTGGTCAACAATTTTTCATCTGATAAGATAAACTGTAATGATGATCTTTACATTAAAGGAGCGGAAAGAATATGAAGTTAAGCGTACTTGATCAATCACCTGTATCAAGAGGCAATACGCCAACAGAAGCACTTAGAGAAACAACAGTACTTGCACAAGAAGTTGAGAAGTTAGGCTTTCATCGATTCTGGGTTTCAGAACACCATAGTACGAAGAGTCTGGCTGGGTCTAGTCCTGAAGTCCTAATCTCACATCTGGCAGCGAACACAAAGCGTATGAGGATTGGCTCTGGTGGGGTGCTGTTACCACATTATAGTCCATACAAAGTAGCGGAAAACTTCCGTATGCTTGAAACGTTAAATCCCAATCGTATTGATCTTGGACTTGGACGCGCTCCAGGGGGGATGCCGAATGTTACAAAAGCTCTCGCTGGGGGAAACAGTATGGGGATTGATAACTATTTAGAGCAGGTGAACGAACTAGCTGCCTATTTAAAAGGGGAAGACCCTGAGAGAATGAACGTACGAGCAACACCGCTTGGAAGTACGGCACCTGAGATGTGGTTGTTAGGATCAAGTGGGGCAAGTGGAATGATGGCAGCGCAGCGCGGACTTGCGTTTACCTTTGCACATTTCATTAATGGATTTGGTGGAACGAATGTGGTTGACAAATATCGTTCTCGTTTTGTACCATCTGAATTTAACGAGACACCGAAAACAAATGTAGCTATATTTGTCATTTGTGGTGAAACAGAAGAAGAAGCAGAATATTTGGCATCTAGTTTGGATTTATCGATCTTATTAATCGAACAAGGAAAGTCAGGTGACGGATTTCCATCCCCTGATGAAGCGAGTAGCTTTCCATATACAGTGTTTGATAAAGAACGGATTCGGGAAAACAGAAAAAGAATGATCGTAGGTAGTCCGACCCAGGTAAAAAAACAAATTGAAGAATTAGCAAATGCTTATCAAACAGATGAAGTGATCATTAATACGATTACACACGATTTTCAATCTCGACTGAAGTCTTATAAACTCATTGCAGATGCATTTCAAATAGATGAGAAACCCTCTTCTTGACAAAATGAACTGTAATAATTAGAATTACACTATACCTTGACTCAGTTGGAACACAAACTAGTCTTCCAAATAAGGAGGTAAATGATGATGAATCAATTACATCAACAAACTCAATATCAAAAAGGTGATTGGGTAAAAGGAAAGTCAGTCCATGATGAACTAATTCATGGATATGTTGAATCTGTAAATAACTATCTTGGAACGATTAAAGTATTTGTTCTAGAATGTGATAATCCTGAAACTGTAGGAAAAGTAATCGAAACTTTCCAGAATCGTATTTCCCAGCTGGAGGAACCAAATTTTGAACAGGATGAATCCTTCTTGTTAAACCTTATTGAAGTTTCTTTAATTACGAAAGATAAACAATGGTTCATGGAACTTTCTGCACAACTTAAGCAGCTTCGACATGAGTCGGAGGAAGCAGTTCCCTGTTAAAATTTTCTTGCCAGCTACAAAAGAAGTACGATAGGATGGAAGTGGAAGAAAGTGTTGGGAGGCGCTGCAATTGAATAGTGATTTTACTCTCGCCGTACACAGTCTGGCTTTGCTCGCAATTAAGCCAGGGCAGATGGCAACTAGTGATTATCTTGCCGGAAGTGCTTCTGTCCATCCCGTTCGTATGAGAAAAATTCTTAGTTTACTCAAGAAAAACGGTTATATCGTTTCAAAAGAGGGTGCTGGAGGTGGGTTTACTTTATCTTGTCGTGTAGAAGATGTCACGCTTGATAAGATCTATAACCTTACTTCTATAGGTACTCTCCAACCAAGGTGTCCTGATTCGAATCAGTATTGTCTTGTGGGAGCGAATTTATCAAATGTACTGGGCGATATTTTCACAGATGCTGAGAATCATTTAACAGCATTCTTGAAACAATATACGATTCGTGATATTATTCAAAGCCTAAAACAAAAACAATTATAAGTAATTGTTTTTGTTTTATATCTTAACTGTAACAAAAAATGTTCCAATAAAATTATTGGGGGTGAGCAGACATGAGTACAGGTCTGGTGGTAAGAAATGAAGGAAGCAAGCTTAATATGAAAGATTGGAATCGATTAGAAAGATCCGGTCGGCTAATTAAGAGAAACAACGGAAGATTTTTGATAAAGCCAGAACATACAAATCGCGATGTATACATTATTAAAAGTGGTAGTATTGCCATTTATCATGCGGATAACATGGATGAGTCTCTAGCAGTTCTTGGGCCAAATGATGTTTTGGGCAATCGCTCCATTTTTATACATCAAAACTTGTATGCTAAAACAATAACTAATGTTGAGCTCATTCAACTTGATCAAACGTCCTATCGTGCTTTGTATCTGGCTTACCCTGAATTAGCAATTAAACTAACAACGGAGCTTTCAAGATTAAAATTAATCATTGATTTTCCTGAACGCACAGCAACTTCTTTTGTGAAGCAGGTTAAAAATGGATTTCAGAATTTGATTAATAAAAATACTAGCAAAAAGGGAAGATACTGCCACAATTGCTAATGATTTTTTGTTTTCTAACTGTAATGATATATGTTACATTATAGTATAGGTGAGATGGGTTATTAGACCATCAATAGAGAATTTTTATGGATAGAAAAAGGAGAGAAATAAACGATGTCTGTTAGTGTACAAGAGAACAATCGTGTTCTAGATGTTATGAAAGATCGTCATTCTGTAAGGAAATTTGAGAAAGGAATCGAAATTCCTGAGGAAGTTATGAATGAGATTTTAAATGCTACGATTGAAGCTCCGTCTTCTTGGAACCTTCAACATTGGAAGTTCCTTGTTATTGAAAGTGATGAGCAAAAAGAAAAGCTACTTCCAATTGCTTTTAATCAGCAGCAAATCGTAGATAGCTCTGCTACTATTGTTATTCTAGGGGACCTTGAAGCTAATCTACATGCTGAAGAAATTTATGGCCAGGCAGTTGAATTAGGATTCATGGAAAATGCTATAAAAGAAACGCTTGTTAGCCAAATCAATGGCGCTTACGAAAGAGAAGGCTTTGCTTTAAGCGAAGCAATCAAGAATAGCTCATTGGCTGCAATGCAATTGATGCTTGCTGCAAAAGCAAAAGACTATGACACAGTGGCAATGGGTGGTTTTAATCCAGTTGCCCTTGTAGAAGAGTTTAACATTCCTTCACGTTATGTACCAACAATGCTTATTTCTGTTGGTAAAGCAGCTGTTGAAGCGCATGGAACAGCTCGCTTCCCACTTGAGCGTGTTGTCGTGAAAGAAAGCTTCTAATCTTAAATCATGTTAAAGGAAGGGCACTGTCCCTTCCTTTTTTCTGTCTTAACATAGTCTTGTTAGCCAAACGCAATAGTCTCACTGCACATATTTTTCATAGTGTTCTAGCGAGCGTGTATTTGAGAAATAATGAAACGTCGGAATGATTTTCATTCCGTTTTCTGATTTAACGATAAGACAAGGTATACTAAGGAGAGATCGTAAGGGGGAATATAATGGGACAAAAAGCAAATACGGAGAAAAAAATGAATTGGCGAGGACTATCAAAATTAATTCGTGATACAAATCCTTCAAAGCCTCTTGTAGCACTTGCTATTGCATTGAGTATGATTGGAACCGTAGCTGGATTAATCGTGCCATTTTTTACGAAAAATCTAGTTGATCAGCTCTCAAGTAGCTCGCTTTCTTCGGGAGTTATTACATTATTAATTGCTGCCTTTGTTGTTCAGGCGATCCTCTCTGGTTTATCTATGTACCTCCTGTTGTATATAGGGGAAACAGTGGTAGCTCGGTTGAGAGAGCGTTTAATGAAGAAAGTCCTTTCTCTTCAAATATCTTATTTTGACAGCAATAGGGTTGGGGATACGACGAGTCGTATTGTGAATGATACTGGAGTAATAAAAGATCTTGTCTCGAATCATTTAATTAGTTTGTTGACGAGTACGCTGTCGATTGTCGGTTCGATTGGGATATTACTATACCTTGATTGGAAATTAACAGCCATTTTACTTGCGGTTGTCCCTATTATGATGATTGGGATTCGTTTTATTGGAAAGCGAATGTATAAAGTATCAAAGGGATTGCAGGAAGAAACGGCTAAGTTTACAGCAACAATCACACAAGTATTATCAGAAGTTCGTCTTGTGAAATTCTCGATGGCTGAGAATGTGGAAGAAGAGAATGGGAAAAATGGCATTAAAAATGTCTTCTCATATAGCATGAAGGAAGCGAAAATCTATGCACTTCTTATGCCTCTTATGACGTTATTGTTAATGGGGGTTCTCGTAGTCATTGTTGGCTACGGTGGCGTTCGTGTATCAACAGGAGAACTATCAGCTGGAGAGCTTGTCGCTTTTCTTTTATACCTTTTTCAAATCATTATTCCATTCAGCTCAATGGCGAGGTTCTTAACAGCAATCCAAAAAGCAATGGGTGCAACAGAACGTCTGCAATTTTTACTTGATCATGATAGTGAAGAACGACTTAGCGGAGATGAAGTGGAAGATCCAGCAAAGTTGCTTTCATTTCATAACGTTGAATTTTCCTATGGGAAAGAACTTGTGTTGAAAAAGGCTTCCTTTGAAGTACCACCCGGTAAAATCACTGCAATAGTTGGTCCAAGTGGTAGCGGTAAAACGACTACATTTTCATTAATTGAACGATTTTATCAACCTCAAAAAGGTGAAATCGCACTTGGTGGAAAAAATATTCATGACTTTTCACTCGTCTCATGGCGGAAGCAAATTGGCTATGTCTCTCAGGAAAGTCCGCTCATAGCAGGAACCATTAAAGAGAATATTGTCTATGGGCTAGAAGAAGATATTTCGGATGAGAAAATTGAAGAGGCAGCAAAGCAAGCTTATGCCTTGCCTTTCATTCAAGATCTTCCAAACGGTTTTGAGACAGAAATTGGCGAAAGAGGAATCAAGCTTTCTGGTGGGCAGCGGCAGCGGATTGCAATTGCAAGAGCGATTGTTCGAAATCCATACATTCTCTTGTTGGATGAAGCTACATCTAGTCTTGATAGTACGTCAGAAGTTCAGGTTCAACGTGCGTTGAACAATTTAATGAAGGGACGTACGACGATTGTTATTGCTCATCGTCTTTCGACCGTTGTTCATGCCGATCAAATCTTAGTTATGGAAAACGGTATTGTATCAGATCAGGGCACACATGAAGAGCTATATATGACAAGCCGTCTTTATAAAGAGCTTGCTCAGCAACAGTTTCAAATTGAAGAAAGTTTATAATAAAAGGTGTCGGGAGCTCCCGACACCTTTTATTAGTATTAATTAGATACACCCGTTGATGATATGATCCCCTCATAGTAGACAGAAAAAAGAAAGCGCACTAAGCTGTCTATTATGGAGGGGATTTTTCTATGGGTAAAATTAATAAAACATATGATATTCAATTCAAGAAAAAAGCTGTAGATA
>NZ_JBEWYW010000010.1:0-128223 GCF_041366475.1 Pseudalkalibacillus sp. JSM 102089 | reverse complement strand
AAGGGTATCCTAGAGACCCTTGAAGATACTCCATCACAACTTCTAATTTAAAATTCTCACTATACTTTGACATACAAAAACACCCCGGAAGTTAGTTTTTTAACTCTAACTTCCGGGGTGCACTACCTTTGCGGCTTGCTTTTTTTGTCGAATTTAAGCGAATGGTGTTTTTTTCCTATATAGCATTGGCGTACGATAAAATTCATATTATGATAATTAGAGAAAAGGAGAAAATCTAGCCAAAATGCAGGATTTTAACAGGTTTTCTAGAATTGATAAAAATTAAAGAAGATTTACATAATAGGAGGCAATAATGGACTGGAAAAATGAATATCAAAGATGGGTATCAGCAACTTCGCTTGATGAAGAATTGAAAAAGGATCTTGAAGCATTAAAAGGACAAGACCAATCACTTGAAGATGCATTTTATAAAAATCTTGAATTTGGCACTGGTGGCATGAGGGGGGAAATTGGCCCAGGTACGAATCGAATGAATTTATATACGATTCGAAAAGCCTCTGAAGGTCTTGCGCAATACATAGATGCACATGGTGAAGCTTACAAGAAAAGAGGAGTAGCAATTGCTTACGATTCGCGTCACAAGTCTCCTGAGTTCGCTATGGAAGCTGCGAAGACACTTTCGAGCCATGGCATTCAAACGTATGTTTTCGAAGAACTCCGCCCCACTCCAGAGCTCTCGTTCGCGGTTCGAACTTTAAATGCTTGCGCTGGAATCGTTATCACAGCGAGTCATAACCCACCAGAGTATAACGGTTATAAAGTTTATGGAGAAGATGGAGGTCAGTTACCCCCTAAAGCTGCTGCAGAAGTGATTTCATATGTAGACGGTGTTGAGAATGAGTTAGAAGTGAAGGTTACGTCCGAACAAGAACTGAAAGAAAAAGGACTTATTCAAATGGTTGGCGCAGAAATTGATCGCCAATATGTAGAACAATTAAAAACGCTTCGCGTAAATCAAGAATTACTTTCTAAAATGGGCGAGCAATTAAAAATCGTCTTCACGCCTTTGCACGGAACAGCGAATATTCCTGTGAGGGAAGGTTTGAAAGCTTATGGATTTACGAATGTAACTGTTGTAAAAGAACAGGAGTTACCAGATCCTAATTTCTCTACAGTGTCTTCTCCAAACCCGGAAGAACATGCTGCGTTTGAATTAGCCATTCAATATGGGGAGCAGGAGGATGCTGATATTCTGTTGGCTACAGATCCAGATGCAGACCGTGTTGGTGTAGCTGTGAAAAACAAAGAGGGTAAGTATGTGGTCCTGACTGGAAATCAAACAGGTGCACTATTGTTGAACTACATCATTACTCAGAAAAAAGAAAATGGAGAGCTGCCGGAAAATGGCGCAGTTCTTAAAACAATTGTTACTTCTGAAATTGGTCGTAAGATTGCGGAGGATAACGGTCTTACTTCATATGATACGCTTACAGGATTTAAATTTATTGGAGAAAAGATTAAAGAATTCGAAACAACTGGGGAGCATACTTTCCTATTTGGCTATGAAGAAAGCTATGGCTATCTTGTTGGTGATTTTGTTCGAGACAAAGATGCTGTTCAAGCATGCCTCGTAGCAGCTGAAGTTGCTGCTTTCTACAAGTCTAAAGGAATGACGCTTTATGAAGGGTTGCTCGAAGTATTTGAACAGTATGGATTTTATCAGGAAGGTCTTGAATCGTTAACACTGAAAGGAAAAGAAGGGGCAGAGAAGATCGTTTCTTTACTTGCGAAATTCCGTGAAGAGCCGCCTACTGAAGCAGCTGGATTACGAGTACAAAGTGTAGAGGATTATGAGACAAGCAAAAGAACGTTTTTAGTTAGTGGTGAAAGTGAGCAAATTGAATTGCCTACTTCAAATGTATTGAAATATATTTTAGAAGATGGATCATGGTTCTGCCTTCGTCCTTCAGGAACTGAGCCGAAAGTGAAATTTTATTTTGGCGTAAATAGCGATAATCTTGAAAACAGTCAAAGTAAATTGGCTGAACTTAGATCCTCCGTTATGGGTAAGGTTCAAGAACGTTTGGGATAATATAATAATGAAAAAGAAAACCAGGACAAATCTCTCGTCCTGGTTTTCTTGATGAGTTTCCTCTAAAAGCACAACATGTGTCTTATGTAAAACTTAGACACGAAAAAAAATCGGCTAGTTTCGCCGATTTTTCTACTATTGGTGAAGTTGTTGTTTATTCAATTGATGTTCGTATTCAGCTTTGTTCATACGAATGAGATGAAATACTTTGTCTTTCGTTTCGCTATCTAGTTTCTCGAGAATTTTACCTGCTTTATACTCGTTTGAGGTAACAATCTTTCGGTAAATTTTAGATAACCGTTTATCATCTTCGGATAAATCCAAAAGGCACTGCCTCCTTATAATGAACTAAACCTTTTTCCTATCCTTAAATTACGATTTATTTTACAATATATGAAGAGAAGTAGCAAGAAATTAATTTATTTTTGACAGAATATTCTTATTCATAGAAACATAAATGATCACGAAAGGGAGTTATATCATGGAATATACAAATGAAATGAAAAACCGTTTAAAAAGAGTTGAAGGTCAAATTCGTGGCGTTCTTCGTATGCTTGAAGAAGAGAAAGATTGCAAAGATGTAATTACTCAGCTATCTGCTAGCAGAACGGCGATTGACCGTACGATAGGTTTAATAGTTGGTTCTAATCTAGAGGAGTGTATTCGTGAACAGCTTGATAAAGGCGAGTCTACAGAAGATGTTGTAAAGGAAGCTGTTCAACTTCTCGTTAAGAGCCGTTAAGGATTATTAGGATATTCAATAAAATATCTTGATAATCCTAGTACCTTTTTACAATGGATACACGACTCAATAAATCATACCCCTCCTTGGTTTTCAAAAGTAAGATGGGAAATGTTCTGTGACAATAGCTGTCTTAAGTAATGGGTATAGTCCCACCTAAAATCGGTATGATAGTGAATAATGGATAAACTCTGCTATTTACAACATTTGTGCTTACGAAGCTGTGTTAATTGGGCATTTAGTCAATGTTCTTTGGTAAAAGGAGGAGCTAATGAGAAATTTGATAATCGGGATCGTCGTCCTTAGTGGTTTTTTAGCTTTTGGTTTGCAAGTTTTTACGGATAATAAGAATGTTAACGTTATAAATCAAGCAGAACCAGCGAAGCAAGTGTCAGGAGCTGTTGAAGTAGGATTGCAAAAAGGAGATAAGGCACCTGATTTTACATTATATTCTCTAGAAGGGAAAGAAGTGAGCCTCTCTGATTACAAAGGGAAGGTAACTTTTATTAATTTCTGGACGACCTGGTGCCCCCCTTGTAAAGAAGAAATGCCGGATATGCAGGAGTTTTATGAAGAAAAGGCAGAAGAATACGATGCAGAAATTCTTTCTATAAATATAACGACCAACGAATCTTCTTCTCAAGTTGTGGAGAATTTTGTGAAAGAATATGCTCTTACCTTTCCAGTATTGTTGGATGAAAATGGTGAGCAAACAAATACTTTCGCTACTATAACAATTCCAACGACGTATTTAGTTGACAAAAATGGTATAATAATGAAGAGGATAATAGGTCCAATGAGTAAAGAACAAATGGTTGAGTTGGCATCTTCAGTGGAATAAAAGATGTTTTATTAGGAAAGGTATGAGCTACCGTTCGCTCGATCGTTCTTTAAAAAAAACGATGTATTAAAATAGCGAAGGATAAACAGTTGACGCATAAGGGGGGAGTGAACTGTGACTAATTTAGGATTTGGTGTCATGTTGTTTTTGATGTTGGGATTTGTCCAGTATAGCTGGATTTATGAGCCGGTGAATGGGGTTGGGATTGAATTTAAATCAAAATGGTCCTACATTTCGATGTCGGTTTTTCTTGGTTTACTTGTGGGTTATCTCATTACGACGGGGATCTATCAAATTTATTAGAGTAATACGAATGCCATAAATTATTTTCGCATCTCTTTCCCATGCTTCATTTGTAGTTTTACAACTCTTATTGACGAGACGGGAAATAGGGCTTATGATTTAAGTATACTAAAACTAGCCTCAGGCAGGTTAGACGGCGATTTTTCTGAAAGAAGAACCTTTCATTTTCATCGCCCTTTGTCGATTGTTCGACAGGGGGCGATTTTTTTATTGTCTTATTTTTACACCATTCATTGAATTCCTTTAAAAAAGGTAAGCATGAGATAAATGATGGGAGGATCATCGAATGTGGAAATATGTATTCCTCGTTTTATTTGCAGGATGTAGTTTAGGTTCATTGTCTACAATTACGAAAATAGGGATTTCTAAAGGCTTCTCAGTAGGAGAATTATTAGCTGGACAATTCTTTATTGGATGGCTCGTTCTAATAGTTCTCGTTGTTCTTTCTAAGAAAAAACTAAAATTACAGGGTTTAAAATTTATTCTAATCGGTGGAGTGGCCATCGGTTGTGTTTCTATTTTTTATACGCTTGCTGTATCCAAACTGCCAGCTTCAATTGCGGTGCTTCTTCTCTTTCAATTCACTTGGATCGGCCTCCTACTTGATTCTCTCAGTCAAAAAAGATGGCCAGAACCTAAATCGTTAGTATCAGTTATTATTCTCCTCATAGGGACATTTCTAGCGAGTGGAGTCTTAGGAGCTAAGGAATTCACTTATGATCCGATCGGTATTTTACTGGGTCTTCTTGCAGCAATTTGTTTTGCCATCTATATTTTTATTATGAGTAAAACGTCAGCAGAAGTTCCTGCTGTTCAAAAAAGCTTTTATATGGTTACAATAGCTGGTATTCTCGTCTTAACTGTGTTCTCTCCCGAGTCACTTTACCAAGGGAACCTATCAGGTGAATGGTGGATGTTTGGTTTGTTTTTAGCGCTTCTCGGAAATATATTTCCGGTATTATTTATGGCCATTGGTGTACCTAAAGTAGGTTCAAGTGTTGGAACAATTTTAAGTTCCTCAGAGCTTCCAGCGGCAGTGCTTTTATCGTCGGTTTTTCTTCACGAAGCGGTTCATCTTGTTCAATGGGGAGGCGTTTTGTTGATTTTGATTGGCATTGTCATCTCCCAGTGGAATGTAAGCTATGATCAACAGTCAGAAAAAAAAGCGGCATAATTCTCTGTAACTGACAAATACAAGTTCTAGAAAACGAAGGTATATCCTTATAACCTATTTTTGTAAAGGGGAAGTTGCGTAATGGATTTGTTACGTATTCAAGACACATGGATTGAACTTGGTATTGCACTCGGTATTTTCCTTCTTTTTTTAGTAATGAGGAAAATTTTCGCGAAATATATATTTAATGTTTTTCTTAAATTAAGTAGAAAGTCTTCTACAGAATTTTTCACACACCTCTTCCTTGCTTTTGAGAGGCCGTTACGAATGTTATTCGTAATAATTGGTTTGTATATTTCTGTACGTTACGTGTCATTCCTAGATCATCATAATGAATTTTATAAAGAGATTATGAGATCGTCGTTAATTTTTCTTACTGCATGGGGATTGTATAACCTTTCCTCATCGTCATCACTGTTTTTCCAAACAGTGAACAGCAAATATAATCTAAAAATTGATCAGCTTCTTATTCCGTTTTTATCAAAAACACTTCGTCTATTAATTGTTGCTATGACGTTTAGTGTTATCGCAGGTGAATTCGGTTATGACGTTAACGGCTTCATTACTGGGCTTGGACTTGGAGGTTTAGCTTTTGCTCTTGCTGCAAAAGAGACGATTGAAAACTTCTTCGGTGGAATAGTGATCATTACTGAGAAGCCATTTTCGATCGGTGAATGGATTAAAACACCGAGTGTAGAAGGCGTGGTTGAGGATATTACGTTTAGAAGTACTAAAATTCGTACGTTTGCCCAGGCGCTTGTGACAGTTCCGAATGCGCGATTAGCGAATGAAAATATTACGAACTGGTCCAAAATGGGTAAGCGGCAAATTACCTTTCATTTAGGAGTAACGTATAATACGCCATCAGAAAGGCTTGAAACGTGTATTAATCGAATCGAGAAAATGCTACGCGATCATGAAGAAATTCATCCTGAAACTATATTTGTGTCATTTGATGAGTTTAATCATAGTAGCCTTGATGTTTTTCTTTATTTCTTTACCAACACAACCACGTGGGGGGACTTTTTGAATGTAAAACAAGATGTGAATTTCAAAATTATGAAAATAATGGAAGAAGAACATGTTGCTTTTGCATTTCCTACACAAACTCTCCATGTGGAAACGACTTCATCACATGAAGAAGAGAAAATGTATAACTAAGAGAAAAGGCAGGTCCTCCATGGAGAGACCTGCCTTTTCTTATGCGCTTTTTGTAAGGGCTTTTTGCTCTTTTGTAGAAGGTTTTCTTTTGCTCCAAATGGTAGCTAGAATCGGACCAGAGATGTTATGCCATACACTAAAAATAGCGCTTGGTACTGCGGCGATGGGATTAAAATGCGCAGCAGCAAGTGCTGCGCCAAGACCAGAATTTTGCATCCCGACTTCAATCGAGATCGCGCGTTGATCGGGTTCAGGGAGTTGAAGTAATTTGGCAAGAAAGTAGCCAACGACAAGGCCGAGTATATTATGGAGTATAACAATTGAGAAAATAATGAGTCCCGTTTCTGCAATCCGGTCTTTGCTTGCACCCACAACTGCTGCAACAATAGCGACGATGGAGATAACTGAAACAAGCGGAAGGACTTTAACACTCTCAGCAACTTTTTCTTTAAAAATCAGTTTTACACCAAAGCCAAGTGTAATGGGAATAACGACCATTTGAAAGATGGAAAGGAATAGATCACCTGCAGATACAGGTAACCATTGACTCGCAAATAAGAGAACGAGTGCAGGTGTTATTAAAGGAGCTAGTAGCGTAGAAACGGCTGTAATCGCTACTGATAAAGCTGTGTTTCCCCTCGATAGGTAAGTGATGACGTTTGAAGCGGTACCCCCAGGACAACATCCAACTAGAATCACACCGACAGCAATTTCAGCTGGTAATTGAAAAATAACGGCAAGACCGTAAGCGAGGAAAGGCATAACAATAAATTGTGCAGCTACTCCGATGGCAACGCTTTTTGGTTGTTTCACTACTTCCTTGAAATCCTTTGCAGATAAGGTCATGCCCATGCCAAACATAATGACTCCGAGTAAGATCGTTATGTATGATGTAATCCACGTAAATCCATTAGGGAATATAAACCCGAGCACTGCAAAAAGAATGACCCAAATCGCAAAGGTATTCCCCGCAAAATGACTTGCCTTCTCAAGAGCTCTCATTTCATCACATCCTTAGAAAATTTAATCTTGATTATACGCTTATTCTTGCAATTTTCAATACAATCTGAAAATTTATTAAGCATTTTTGGATAACGATTTTTTTACGTTACTCATGAACCTACTTGTCCGGTCATACATATTAGTAAGCAATTCATTTAGGAGGGAATGACATGTCTACAGAGAAAGAAATCTTTTACGCTATAGAAGAGATTACAGAAATAGCAAAAGGGTTTGGACTCGATTATTACCCTATGCGTTATGAGATATGTCCAGCAGACATTATTTACACGTTTGGAGCATATGGAATGCCAACTCGCTTCTCACACTGGAGTTTTGGTAAGCAATTTCATAAGATGAAGCTACAATATGACCTGGGGCTAAGTAAAATCTATGAGCTTGTTATTAATTCTGACCCATGTTATGCCTTTCTGTTAGATACGAATAGTTTAATTCAAAATAAACTCATTATTGCTCATGTACTTGCTCACTGTGACTTCTTCAAGAATAATATTCGTTTTTCAAATACGCGAAGAGATATGGTTGAGAGTATGACAGCAACCGCTGAACGGATCGCTTATTATGAGCATCACTATGGTAAGGCTGAAGTGGAGAGCTTTCTTGACGCTGTTCTCTCCATACAAGAACATATTGATCCTTCTATAATGAGACCAAGATTGACGTATAACCTTCAAGATGAAACGCCGATTCCAGTGAAGCCTGATTCTCGATATAATGATTTGTGGTCAATCGATAAGGATGAGTTAGCGGACGAGCCAGCTCCGACTAAAAAGAAAAAGTTTCCACCGCAACCTGAAAAAGATCTTCTTCTCTTCATTCAGGAATATAGCGCGGAGCTTGAGGACTGGCAGCGAGATATTATGACGATGATGAGAGAGGAAATGCTATATTTCTGGCCACAGCTTGAAACAAAGATCATGAATGAAGGATGGGCAAGTTATTGGCATCAGCGGATTCTTCGTGAAATGGATTTAACGACGGATGAAGCGATTGAATTCGCTTCACTCAATGCAAATGTTGTGCAACCTTCACGAACACGTATTAATCCTTATTACCTCGGTCTTAAAATCTTTGAGCATATTGAGGAAGTGTATGATCATCCTACAGAGGAAATGAAGCGGCGCGGGTTCGAAGTGGGTAAAGGAAGAGAGAAGATGTTTGAAGTTCGTGAAGTGGAAGCTGATATTTCATTTATCAGGAATTACCTTACAAAGGACCTTGTATATAAAGAAGATTTGTATTTGTTCCAAAAGAAAGGACGCGATTACAAAATAGTTGATAAAGAATGGGAGCATATTCGTGATCAGCTAGTGACGATGAGGGTAAATGGTGGCTTTCCATATTTAACTGTAAGCGATGGGAATTACATGAAAGCTGGAGAAATGTACCTTCATCATTCTTTTGAAGAAACAGAGCTTGATCTTCAATATTTAGAGCGTGTTCTACCGTATGTACATCAATTATGGGGGCGCCCGGTTCATATGGAAACGCGAGTGGAGGATAAGGAAGTTCTCTTTTCATATGATGGGAAGAAGTTGCATCGTAGGTACTTGTAGCAAATGGATTTCCTGAGTGACTTAAGCGATCATTTCTGGCTGTATCTCCTCTCCATAACGCTAGCCGGTGCTTTAGGAGGGATTGGTAATATCCTGATCTCAGGTGAATTTCAACGGTTTCGAAAAGTAGTCAATCAACAAAATAATGCAGTCTATTATAATATTGGATCAATAAAAGAGCCACTAGTTGGTGGAATTGGTGGGATATTAACGACGTTATTATTTATTGAAACAGCTTCAGGTCAATACTTACTCTATTTAGCGCTACTTACAGGGTTCGGGAGCAGCGCTTTTCTAAAGCGTTATATCGAGCAAAAAACAGATCAAATTGTTGAACAAAATAACAACCGGCTTCAGAGTGAAAACATTCAAACGTATCACTACGAGAGCGAAACAAATGGCTCAGTTGTTAAAGGAATTATGAGTCCATCGCCAGTTTATTTAACTCAATCAGAGATAGAACGGCTTACAATCCTTCAAGCCAAGGTGGGAGAAGCAATAGGTCCAAAAGAAGCGAAGGTATATCAATGTGAAATTAATTCGCTTCTTAGCCTGGGAAAACAACGCTCATTTTAACCGATGCAACTATTGTGAAGATATGAGATCTATCGTATTATATATGTGATAATGCACATATAGAGGGGATCTCAAATGAAGAAGTTCATGAAACGACTGTTAGTTATCGTTCCACTGATATTACTAGTTCTTGCGATCGTCTTCTTCTTCTGGGCAAGAGCGTCTTATGAACCAACACAGGAAGCTTTAGAGTACATGGAAGAGTCAAATGAAAGTGAATTAACATTTGGATCACAACATGCTGACAAGGGGATTATTTTCTATCAAGGTGGCAAGGTAGAGGAAGAGGCATATGCTTTTTTAGCTCACCAGCTTGCTGAGGAAGGTTATTTTGTAGTGATCCCTCGTCTGACGTTAAACCTGGCTATTTTAGATGGCGATAAAGCATCTGAAATGATAAGTAGATATGACGATGTAGGGGAATGGTACATTGGTGGTCATTCTCTCGGAGGCGCTGTGGCATCATCATTTGCTATCGAACATCCTGATGAAATCCAAGGGTTGTTTTTCCTCGCAGCTTATCCGATTGAAGATATGTCTGAACTGTCTGTACCGACGCTTACGATCTATGGTGAAGATGATGGAGTTGCAATCCTATCTGATCAAAAAGAAAAAGAAGAGTTGCTCTCTTCTTTAGCAGAGATACACATTATTGAAGGGGGCAACCATGCCAACTACGGCATGTATGGTGAACAAAAAGGTGATAACCCAGGTTCCCTCACTTCTGATCAACAAATCAACGAGGCTGTTCAAACAATTACAAGGTGGATAGAAGAATAAACCAAAATAAAGAGCCGTCTATGATGGCTCTTTATTTTGATTTGATTTCTTTTGTTACAATTTACTTTAGTCAAGCGTGCCAAATATTTAGGGATTCTTTTTAAAGAAGCGGGAATAAGGAATAATACGTAAGAAGATTCTCAATAATGGATGATATAGGAAAGAGATTGACAGAGAGCGTATATGGGTTAAGATAGGGAATGTGATGAACCAACCCTCAGAGGGTATGGAAGAATGTATTACGTGAAAAGGCTGTGGATGCTTTGTTAAGATCTCGTTTTCGACGGATACGGTTAACTTCTGTTCAGTTAATCGTTTTGTTTTATTTAATAGCGGTAACGGTTTCTACCTTTCTAATTGGTTTACCGATTGCCCATCAACCTGGCGTGCAGCTATCCTTTATTGATGCCCTATTCACAGCCGTGAGTGCGGTAAGCGTGACAGGTCTTTCTGTTGTGTCGATTTCGGATACTTTTAGCGTACCTGGAATCTTTATTCTTGCTGCTGTCCTTCAAATTGGCGGAATTGGTATTATGACGCTGGGTACGTTTGTCTGGCTTGTGATGGGAAAGAAGATCGGATTGAAAGAAAGACAGCTGATAATGACTGATCAAAACCAATCCACATTGTCTGGTTTAGTACAATTGATGAAGCAAATTCTTGGATTAATTTTCATAATTGAATTAGTTGGCGCCCTTGTCCTTGGCACTTATTATCTTCGCTTCTTTGAGACATGGCAGGAAGCTTACCTTCAGGGGTTTTTTGCTGCAGTGAGTGCAACGACAAACGGCGGTTTTGATATTACGGGAAGTTCTCTTCAGCCATTTGCACATGACTATTTCGTTCAATTTATTCATATATTATTAATTATCACAGGAGCCATTGGTTTCCCTGTGCTAATTGAAGTTAAAAACTTTTTATTTGCTAGACAAAATAGCCATCGATATAAATTTTCTTTATTTACTAAATTAACAACAATGACGTTCTTTGTACTTGTAGTTTCAGGAGCGATCCTTATTTGGGCATTTGAAGCGAATTCATTCTTTGCCGGTAAGAATTGGCATGAATCGTTCTTCTATGCCATGTTCCAATCTGTGACAACGCGTAGTGGGGGCCTATCTACAATGGATGTGAATCAATTTCAAGAGCCAACACAGTTGTTGATGTCGGCCTTAATGTTTATTGGTGCTTCTCCAAGTAGCGTAGGTGGCGGTGTGCGTACAACTACATTTGCGATTGTGCTACTAGCTATTTTCTTCTTTGCAAAGGGTGGTACGTCAATTAAAGTGTTTGGACGGGAATTGCATCATGAGGATATTCATAAAGCCTTTGTTGTGTTTACCGTGGCCATTATCGTATGGAGCTGTGGAATTATTATGCTTTCCTTCTCAGAACCATATCCAATCGTGGCTATTATCTTTGAAGTGTCGTCAGCCTTTGGTACCACTGGTTTATCGATGGGCGTGACGCCAGGTTTAAGTACTTTTGGCAAAATTGTTATCATGTGTTTGATGTTCATTGGTAGAATTGGAATTCTTTCGTTCCTCTTCCTTATTCGAGGAACAGTTCTTCGGGAAAGATACCATTATCCAACTGAACGAGTGATTATAGGTTAATTATAAAAAAGCAAGGGGATATGATCCTCTTGCTTTTTTTGTGTTTAATTCTTTAAGTACTAATATTTTTGTTTCTAAACGCTCGTCTCCGCTTTTCGTGTCTAGCTGCAGCGGCCAGGGTCTCGATCGCTTCACCTCCCAACTCGAACACAAAAAACGTGTTCAATTTGGGAGGTTCCAGCGCTTGTCGACCCTAAACGGCCACTTTCGCTTTTCGTGTCTAGCTGCGACTCGCAGAAACTGCGATATTTCACTCTTTCACCAGAACACAAAAGGCGTGTTCTAGTTCAAGAGCTCCAATATCTCCGTTTCTAAACGCTCGTCTCCGCTTTTCATGTCTAGCTACGCGGGCCAAATCCTCTGGCTGTTTCGCCCACTCGAATGAGACAAAAAGCGTCTCAATCTCATGGGCTCCAACATCCTGCGGATTTAAGCAGGCCCGCTCCGCTTTTCATGGTCATATTTACCAAAAAAAATTGGTATATAAATATCGGGATTTCACAAACTAGTTGTACAAAGGAGGTGATTGACATGGCTCAACAACAAAACAGACAAGGAAGCTCTAACAACCTTGTAGTACCTGGTGTAGCTCAAGCTATCGACCAGATGAAGTATGAAATCGCTACTGAATTCGGAGTGCAACTTGGTCCAGATTCAACTTCTCGCGCTAACGGATCTGTTGGTGGAGAAATTACAAAGCGTTTGGTTCAAATGGCTGAACAACAGCTTGGCGGTTACCAAAAATAATTTTATACCATGGCTGTAAGGGGTGGACTTGTCCATCCCTTCTTACGTGATTCGATACATAGAAGGAGAGGGTAGCATGTCTTTTGAATGTCCACTCTGTAATAGCTTTGCTGCTATCCAGCTTGTTTGTCAGGTATGTGAAGATAAACTAACAGATAAGGGAAGAGAAGCAGAGTATTACGATGAGTACAGTGCCTATGAATCGATTGAGTCGACTAAAAAAATGGACGGATTCATAAGTAAAGCACATGAATGTCCTCATCTTCTATCATGTCCAACTTGTGGTTGGAATGATGTTTACTTAATTGAAGAATGGAGTACATAGCAAAGAGCTGCCTTGTCTGGCAGCTCTTTGTCTCCCTTTAGGAAGAAGGGATATATAGTTTTTTCTCAAGAATGCTTTGAATGACATTGAGAATCGTTGTAAAGAACCAGTAGATGAAAGCTGCTGTTAATAAGATTGGTAAGACTTTAAAGTTTGATGCGGCAATTTGATCTGCGTTATAGGTTAATTCTGAAATCGTAAGTACTGAAGCAAGAGAAGAGGCTTTAACGATATCAATTAATGAGTTCCACACCGGTGGAATGGCTCTTCTCCATGCTTGAGGTAGGATAACCTCTTTGTAAATTAACGATTTTTTCATACCGAGTGACATTGCGGCTTCCCATTGTCCCTTTGATAGGGAGAGGATAGCTGCGCGAAATGACTCTGAAATATAAGCACCAAAATGTAAAATAAGTCCAGTGTAGGCGGCCTGCCAGGCTGTTAATTGAATATCCACTGAAACAAGACCATAATACAAAATAAATAATTGAATAAGAAGAGGTGTGCCTCTAAAGAACGAGACGTACAATTTCGCTATTCCAGATGCGATTTTGCTTTTTGAAAGACGTAACAAAGCGATGAATAAACCAACTAATAGGGCACCAAATATTGAAAAGAAACTAAGTAGAAGTGTATTCTTCGCCCCTTCCAGAAGAAAGGGCAAAGAATTTATTAACACATCAGTTGTCTCACTCACTTACATTTTCTCCATTAAAATATTCTTTAGAGATGTCTGCAAGCGTTCCATCTTCTTTCATTTCTTGTAGTGCACCGTTGATCTTTTCAATAAGCTCTTCGTTTCCTTTTGGTAGGGCAAAGGCCATTTCTGTTTTGTTGAATGTTTCTCCAACGCCTTTTACTTTATAATCCTGTTCAGGAAGCTCCGTTAAAATGAAGAGACGATCATTCATCGCTGCTTCAATGTTACGTTCGTTACTAAGATCTGTTAATACCTGGTTAGCGCCCTTGTAGATTTTCGTTTCAGCACCAGCTTCTTCAGCAGCCTGAGCATAGTTACTTCCCTGGGTAGTTCCTACGGTTTTTCCTTCAAGATCTTCTATACCTTTAATATCATCGTTATTCTCGTTAACGATCACTTGTCCACCTGAATAAGTGTATGGTTCTGTAAAATCAAATTGCTCTTTACGATCATCCGTGATCGTTACTTGATTGGCGACCATATCGATGCGTTCTGTTTCAAGTGAAGAAAGAAGGCCTTTCCATTCAATCGCTTTAAATTCGGCTTTCATTCCGATACGATCGGCAACTTCACGTGCAACCTCGACATCGTAACCTGTAATTTCGTTATTATCATCTCGATAGCTGAATGGTGGATAAGTTGCTTCTGTTCCAATTAATAGGGTTTCTTGCTCTCCTGAACTACCTTCTTCGTTATTTTCAGTATTTTCATTGCTACCGCAGGCAGCAAGTACAGTAAGTGTTAATGCAAGCACCAACCCTAGCATCCATTTTTTATTCAAAATAACGTCCTCCTTTTAATTCCTACAAAATTGATGTGAATTATAAATTTATTGTAGTTAGCATTTGACTTAAAGTCAATCAAGAAACATTATTGACGTTAATTTACCGCTTCATGCAAGAAGATAAATAAAAAAAGCTTCCCCGGTTTAAGAGGAAGCTTTTTCTATCATTTTATTAACGAATGCGAAGTTCTGATTCAGTGTCAAAGAAATGGCATTTGTTCATATCAAAAGCAAGGCTGATGTTTTGACCATTTTGAATAT
Organism: Pseudalkalibacillus sp. JSM 102089; assembly: GCF_041366475.1. Taxonomy (NCBI): domain Bacteria; kingdom Bacillati; phylum Bacillota; class Bacilli; order Caryophanales; family Fictibacillaceae; genus Pseudalkalibacillus; species Pseudalkalibacillus sp. JSM 102089. The sequence continues at coordinate 113,584 of NZ_JBEWYW010000010.1, read as the reverse complement.
CCGTACGAGAGTCAACACGAGCTACAAAATCTTGATCAGCTACTTTGGAATAAAGGTACGTTTCAGCACCCATCAATTCGGCTACATCAATGACAGCACTTACTTTAGTATCCTGTGAAGACTCGATGAAGACAGGCTCATCATGGATATCTTCAGGACGAATACCAAGCATAACATCTTTGTTTAAATATCCTTGTTCACGAAGGGTTTTCATTTTTCCTTCAGGAACTTTCACTTTAATATCACCTAGCTTGAAATAGCCATCTTCTAATGTACCGGTGAAGAAGTTCATTGCAGGAGATCCAATAAAGCCACCAACGAAGACGTTGTCAGGTGCATCGTATACTTCTTTTGGTGAGCCTACTTGCTGGATAAGGCCATCTTTCATAATAACGATACGTGTTGCCATCGTCATCGCTTCAGTTTGATCGTGAGTAACATAGATAGTTGTTGTTTGTAGACGCTGGTGAAGCTTAGAAATTTCAGCACGCATTTGAACACGTAGTTTTGCATCCAGGTTTGAAAGAGGCTCATCCATCAAGAACACTTGTGGATCACGAACAATCGCTCGTCCTAATGCTACACGCTGACGTTGACCACCTGAGAGTGCTTTGGGTTTACGATCTAATAGGCTTTCAAGGCCAAGAATACGAGCAGCGTCCGTTACGCGGCGCTCAATTTCTTTTTTGTCGAACTTACGTAGTTTCAATCCAAATGCCATGTTATCGTACACGTTCATGTGAGGATACAGGGCATAGTTTTGGAATACCATTGCGATATCACGATCTTTTGGTGCAACGTCGTTGACGCGACGATCACCAATAACGAGGTCACCATCTGAGATATCTTCAAGGCCGGCAATCATACGAAGCGTCGTTGATTTACCGCAACCAGATGGACCTACAAACACAATAAATTCCTTATCTTTAATATCCAGGTTAAAGTCTTTTACTGCCTCGAACTTGTTATCATATCTTTTGTAAATGTGATTGAGAGCGATCTCTGCCATGTTAAAGCCTCCTATGAAATGAACTCTTTTGCTAGTTCTAAGTCTACTCTATGAAAACGCTATCGTAAATTGGAAGCGTGCACAAAAATACCACTAGGATTTGTGCATTCTGAACGAATTGGCATTATTTATAGGGAACATTGTTGTAAAAAATAAAAAACTGCGTTCATTAACGCAGTTCCATCGCAAGAAGAGACAGGTAAACCATTACAGCTCCTTGAAAGCTTTTGACATCAATTCCTGTTTTCTCTATAAATTTATCCACACGATATTGAAGACTATTTCGATGTACATAAAGTTGTTTAGCTGCAAGAGTAATATTTAAGTTAGATTCTAAGTAGATTCGAATACTCTTCAAAAGCTCTGTGTCATGTTGTACGGGTTGGATAGCTTTAATTAAGTAATCAATCGATTCGTCACTTGCCTCGTGGAAGAGGACGGATGGGACTATATCCTGGTGCGTAAATACCATTTGTGATGGCATAAGATTTCGTCCTGTTGAGAACCATTTTTTTTCGGCTTTATAAATCCGTTTTAAATGGCTGTTATCATAATGTTGAATCGTTTGTCCGACAAAAAGAGACATGCCTGTGAAAAAGTCGGCAGTAAGTGCAGCAGCTGTTTGTTTAAGTTCATCTACCATCTGTTCGTCAAATTCATTTGTTTGAACGAGCAGACCTTCTTTGTCATTTTCAAATAGGAGTACAGTTTCTTCTGAGAATAAGCCGGTCATAGCTTCTGTGAAATCGGATAGATCTGATGGAGCATTTTTGAGGTTGAAATGTATGTATCGAATTGGGAGATCTATTGTAAGGTCAACGCTGAGATCGTCCTCCAAAAGAAGAGATGTCCATTTTTTCTGAGTAAGGGTCATGGACTCATTTTCCAGTCGGACAGTAGGGAAGAAGGCATTTAATAACTCATTTTCCTCGTTTGTTAGTCGCGTTTTACGTATGCCAAATCGTTCACCATCGGTTGTTCTATACCAGTGGAAAAGATCAGGTTGATCGGAGGTAACGACGAAATCATTTCCATATAGTTCAGCTAGTTTTGCATTCATAAGTGCCCCTCCTAAGTAACAGTTAACATATAGTATAACGTAATGATGAACACAAATTAATAATGAATCAAAGAAAAGAACCTCTATATGTATAAGAGGTTCTTTTCTAAATTAGCAGTGGTTGTCTTCGTTCAGTTTAAGTGAACGAATGAAAAGCATTTACTTTTATGTGATTATGAATAGTTTTGTTGATCATCATTTCTTCTTTGTTTACCTGAACGATGTGGAGGCTCCTGTTCCATGAGTGGAATAGCTTCCTCGATTTGAGCCTGCTTGTAACTTTGATGAACGGCACCGCCGGCCATTCCTTCATTAACCATACGGTCAATGTCCATATCGTATTTATCGCGACCTTCGTACTGAGAGTCTTCAGTTCTTTTGTTCGGCATCCTTTTTCATCTCCCTAATTCTTTGAATAGGGTTATTATGTGAAGAAATCAGGAGAATTATGAGTCCTGCTGTTCATAGACGTGAAAAAGCATGAGCTCATGAATTTGAGATTGCAGTTTGTTTTGCTCCGATTCAGGTGGAGCAGGTTGATACCATTCGAATTGGCCAGTATGGAGATAAAGAGTACGATAATATGTTCCCTGATAGAAAAAAGATACTTCCCATTTAGGTTTTCTTATTTTTGATCCAACTGATTTATATTGAAAGTGCGAAATCATGGTATTCCCCCAAATCACCTTTTTTATCATCATAACATAGGAAGCTAATACGCAGAATACGTTCGAAAAGAAGTGAGGAGAGAACGTATAAATGCTTGATGAATAAGTGGTTCATCAAAACGCATTGGTTTCGAATTCGCTTCAAAAATCCAGAAATGTCCTTCGCTGTCTTTTCCAATGTCCAAAGAGCATTCAAGCATCTTTTCTTTTTCTTCAAGTGATTCTGCAGTGCGAATAGCGAGCTCTCTTACCCGAATTTCATCGTCATTGGTGGCCACCTTATGAAAAGGGAGGATTTTTCCTCCTCTTGGAACATGAGTCGTCAGGCTGTTATTCTGTGCAGCTCTTATGCCGATACCTGTGACCTGCCAACTTTTTAATGGTTTTTGCAAAAGAATTCTAAAATCATAAGGATATTCATTATGAGTTGCGAGATCAATTTCACGTTGGATCAAATATTGCTCATGAATTAAGGGAGTGACATGTTCTTTAACTAAGGCGAGATTTGGAAAGAAACGAGTGTTTTCGTGATCGGTGAATAGAAAACCGGACTTAACAGTTTTAACTTTAAATATTCCTCTACCTTTGCTTCCAGATGCAGGTTTGCAGAAAATAGATGAATATGTTTTTAGAAATGTATTAAGATTCGCATCTGTAAAGCAAGCTGTTGCTGGAATGTGATGCATTAAAGCTTCATTCTCAGCTAAGTGATCGAGTATTTCATTTTTGAGGAAAAAAGATCTGTTAAAAAAAGGAATGGATTTTAACTTTAACAAGTTGAAAAAAGATCTCACTTTTGGAGTGCGTTCTTCTGCCCTGTCAGGAATTCGATTGTATACAATATTAGGATATGGGAAGCGAAAACCTGTCCATTTTTGAGATGTAGCATCATAGAGATAACCATTGATATATGACGGATATATGTCATCAGGTGTAAAAACAAACGAAAGTCCTCCGGTATCAGTCAATTCATTTTGAATTGATTTGAAGATCGCGGCATTACCACTGAAATGGTGGTGTAAGTTAGACCCTGCAAGAATGCCAACAAGAGGTCGAATGGCATCATGAGAAGTTTGAAGCTTTATGATAGAAGAAGCGAAAGCAGGAGAGGGAGAGAGCCTGGATGGCTCTTTCCCCCAATATACATATTGATAGCTACTTTTTTGATGCCACCGATTATTTTCTCTACTGTAAAATAATTCGATCATACTGGTATAACCAGCTGTTTTTCAATAGCAGATCTTGCCAAAAATATCGCGTATTCCATTGGTAATGTTCTCGTTTTGGCTTCTTCCGCTTTCAATCTAGGATGAGCAAAAATGCCTCTTCCAGGTTTCGAATTTGCTTCAAACAAATAAATGTCCCCTTCTTTCGTAATCCCGAGGTCAAAACCAATTTCGCCAATAAAGCCTGAAACTCTTTTATCTATGGCACGACTTAGTTGAAGGGAAGCTTCCATTAAATCTGTTTCTACTTGTTTTTTAATACCAAATTCAGAAGTGAGTTCTCCAATTGTCTTAACTGTTCCGTTAGAAGCCATGTGAGTGGTTAAACTTCCAGCTCCTGCAATCTTTGCAGCGATTGCACTAACTTCCCATTTCCCCTCTTTGTTTTTGTTTGTATGAACACGATAATCCATGGAACGCTGATTAATCCGATGTAAGTCAATTCCTTGTTGAGCAATTAAACCGTTCATGCCGTTTGGATATTGGGTTTTAAGAAGGCGTGCAAGGGATGTATATCTTCTTAGACGATTTTCTTTGTCCGTTCTGAACCTGCAATAATAATACTTCTCATCGGCTGGTTTTAGAATTTGTTGAATCCCAAGCCCAAGACTACCGTTGGCAGGCTTAATAAAGATCTGTTCGTAATCTTTTAACATACGTGAGATTATGGCGCTCTTAGGACTTAACACAGTTTCAGGTAAATACGGCTTAACGATTGAGTCTTCACGTAGCTTTTCGAACATCGTCCATTTATCGAAAAATCCTGGGTTAAACCAGGGGGTGAAATATTGGGATTGAAGTTTTTCCATTGTAGTGCTTACTTGTTCGATGCTTGCTGAGCTTCGATTCGGTAGGCGATCGTATACAACATCAGGAATAGGAACAGTTACTCTGTACCATCCTCGCTTGTTATACATCAATCCTTTAATGCTTCCCGTTTTCCAATCAATATGATGAGCACCAAATGCAAACCCAAAAGCACCGCACTTAGAGGTAGCGGATAGTAACTTGGCAAAATACATACTGCGCTCTCCGATAGGTCTCATACTATCCTTAGTAAATCCAGCAGTGAAAATACCTACCAAAGGTCCAATATGAAGAGAATTTCCTTTTTCAAAAAGGTGAACAGACATCTCTTCAGGAACACCTAGTATTTTCCATAAATCTTCTGAAATAAGGTATTCTTCTTTGTTACTAGGGTGAGGAGAAACCGTGCAGAATGAGCGTCTTGATCCAAAACAAAGTTGATTTGGAAAAGAAACTTGGTCAACCCATTCCTTAAACTTTGTTGGAGGAACATAGAAATTCCCTTGAGAATTAATGTCCTTTTTTAATGGAAGAATCGTATTCATGATTCGATAACCCCTTTCTTCTCATTCATGAGAGACAGGCAATATTGAAACGGTATAAAATGTAAAGAATCATATGATTGAATGGCTTTGTGACCAGGTTTAGAGTTGGCTTCAAGTAACCAGACCTTACCACTACGGTCAATTCCGAAATCAAGACCAAGTTCAAACAACGGAGGAAACGTTCTCTCGAGGTTAGCAGCAATACAACGGGAGAGGAGATTAATCTTTTGATCTGCGGCTCGGAGAAAAGTTTCGGGAATAGAGAGCTTGTGATCACTTTGAATAGTGCCACCACTATGCAAATTAGATACAAAAGAGTCAGAACTCCCTACGCGCGTAGCACGGCCAATCTCCTTCCAATTTTTAATCGACGTTTTCTTCATGACCACTCTTCGATCAAAAGGTCGGTTGTTTTGGTCAAGTAAAGAAAGCCATTCTTGGGCTATATAGTCACGCTGGTTTTGAATTCTCCTCATCATTTTAAGGAAAGAACTGGTTGTATCATAAGTATGATGAAGGACGTTCCCATTATGATTGATTTGAACATCAACTTGATTTTGATTTCTTGTAAGGAGCATTAACCCATTTCCTTGAGAACCTACCACTGGTTTTAGAACGACCTTCTCGTGCTTCGTTAATAAATCGGATATAACGCTAGCACTAGTAGCAGGCTGAAGCTTAATTGTTTGTGGAAGGTGCCGATTTATAAATGGCTTTTGCTTTAGTTGTTTGTATATCGCCCATTTTCCTGGTAACCCGTGTCCTAGAAATGTAGCGTTCGAATCGCTTTTTAACCACTTAATAAAGGAAGCTTCCATTTCTGTTATGAAACCATTATGGAAGCAGCGATCATAAATAAAATCAGGAATCGGAAAATTTGTTTCCAGCCATTTTTTCGTCTTTGGATCGTATTTCATTCCAAGAAGACTATTTCGAAATTGCTGGTCTGGAGAAAAACGATAGACGTTAAATCCAGAAGTGGATCCTGCTTCACCTAATTTAGAAAGGTAATCTCCTTCATGTTGGAGCGAACGTTGTAAAATACCAAGTGATGTCATACCTTGCTCCTTTTAAGATGACGTGTACCAGTTAATTAAGCGGATAAGTGCTTTAACCGATGGGCGATAGGTACTTGGTGTGATTCCTTCAGAAGTCTTGGAAGGTTTTGTGTTCACTTCAATGATCCAGGGGTGGCCATCTTTATCAGAAGACATGTCGATTCCAAGCTCCGCAAACACTCCTTCACTTTCACGATCAATGATCTGTGAAATCTCACAAGCCAATTCGGGAAGGATTCGTTTCATTTGTCTTTTCATTGAATCCTCTAAGGGCGTGAGTCCCTCATCAAACTTTTTTAATAACGCGCCGCGTGCAATATTGGATACGAACTGGTCATTTGTTCTAGAAACGCGCGAAACGGCGGAGACAACTGACCACTTGTCTCCAATCCCTTTCAAGCATAAAATGCGGAAATCAACGGGGCATCCATTGACCTCAATTAGGGGAATGCCTTGTTGAATAAGATAAGGAATCGTTTTAGATCGTGAGCGAATGGTCGTATAAATGTTTTGAAGCGAATGTGACGTGAGCGTTTGATTGCCATTAAAGCTTGAATAATCAAGGTAATAGAGATCATCTTTTTGAGTGATTCGAAAAATATGTTTTCCCTGACTTCCATTTAAAGGTTTCAAATAAAGGATAGGGTATTTATCGATCATGAAATGAATATCGTCGATTGTCTCTAACAAAACCGTTTCAGGAAGATAGGGAGCGACTTCATCGTAAGAAAGTAATTTCTGATGAACATCCCATTTATCAAGAAAGGATTCATTAAAATAGGGGATCTGTTGATTACGCCAATAGGTTTTTAATTGTTGAATGAAAACGGACTTCTCAAGCTTTCTCGAATGAATTCGATTATAGATGACAGAAGGGATGGGTAGCGTGGTTTCTACCCAGTCTCGTTGGTTCCAAATCATACCCGAGACTTTAGTATCACTCCACGGTTTTAGTGTGTAAACATAGAACAGAATATGATGCTCTTCGCAGTATTCTGCCACTTCCTTACAGAATTCTGTATAGGATCCAAATGGTGTTTCTTTTAGTCCGGTGATGTTAATCGCAAGACAGAAAATAGGACCGATTGAGAGCATTTGTTGCTGATGATTATAGATAAGTGTAATCGGAAGAGATTGATTTGGAAGAGACAAAGTAGCTAGTAGTTCGGGTGAACAATATACGGTATGACTTGACGAAGTGCGATAGACCTTGACTGTTACAAATTCTTCAAGCACGCCACATCGAAGTCTAAGTGATGTATCTGAAAGCTTCCATTTTGAGGCGATGTTTTCTGGAATGGAAAGGGTATGATTAGATTGAGCTAAGGTTGAATTCTCTGGTTGTAATATAATCTTTTCAGTATGTTTCATTCAAGACCCTCGTTCAACGTTTTTTCTTTTTTTACCTTCCTTTAACTGGATAGGCAATAGCGGATATCGTATACTATGAAGATGGAGTTTACTATGTGAACGTGAGAAATAGAAAGGTTGAGGTACGATGTCGTCCATTATCATAACGATCCTATTTATGATTGCCATTGGCGCTGTTATAGGTGGGTTTACAAATTCGTTAGCTATTAAAATGCTATTTAGGCCATATGAAGCTCGTTATATAGGAAAGTGGAAAGTTCCATTTACCCCAGGATTAATTCCAAAACGTAGAGATGAGCTGGCAGTCCAGCTAGGGAAAATGGTCGTTGAACATCTTCTAACGGCTGAAGGAATACAGCAAAAAATGAACGATCCAGTATTCAAGCGTACGATGATTGAATACGCGCAAAAAGAAGTTCTTAAACTTTTAGAGTCAGATGAGAAAATTGAAACACTTTTAAAGAAAGGTCTTCATCTAGAGGATCCAGCCAAAGAAGTTAGAGCAAATGCAAGGTCCTACATCAATGGGAAAATTGAAAAGAAACTATTTGATTTGAAGAATAAAGAACTAGCTGAGATTCTTCCGGAAAAACTGCAAACGAGAATTGATGGCTCAATCGAACCAATTGCTGATCTCGTTTTAACAAAAATTAGTGATTACATTGCTTCTGCTGAGGGCAAACATAAGCTTTCTGTTATGATCGACCGTTATCTTGCAGATCGAGGAACGCTTGGAAGCATGATTAACATGTTTTTTACAAACACAAGACTAGTAGATAAAGTACAGCCTGAGTTACTTCGTCTTCTTAAGCAAGACGATATTCAAAATGTCATCATGACGATGCTTGAAAAAGAGTGGGATTCGCTTAAAGAAACGAAAGTTACAGCGTTTGAAGATAAATTTAATTCAGAAGAACTTGTCAAAGAGGTAACAGATCTCATTGTGAATGAACTCCCAATTGATCACGTTCTGAATCTTAGTCTATCGGAAGCAGTTGATCCATATAAAGGTCGCATTGTTGAAGACATAGTTCCACGACTAGTAGATGCTGCTGGCCAGTACCTCAGTCAGAATCTCCAGCCACTCATGGAACAATTACACCTGGCAGACGTAGTGAAAAGTCAGGTGGAGACGTTCTCTGTTGGACGTCTTGAAGAGATGGTTCTTTCGATTTCACGTCGCGAATTTAAGATGATCACGTACCTTGGAGCTGTGCTCGGAGGAATGATTGGTTTAATTCAAGGAGTAATCATTACCCTTATTGGATGAATTTCGTGTCAGTCTTTGTTATAGTGGGGAAGTACAGGGTTATGAGAGCGAAATAATCCTCATTTACTAAGGAGGTATATACAATGGCAGAGAAAAATCTTTACGACGTAGCACACGAATTAGAAAACGCAATGCGCGAGCACGAGGACTACACAAAGCTTAAAGAATTATATGATCAGGTAAATCAGGATGAAGTAGCAAAGAAACTTTTTGATAACTTCCGTAACATGCAAATGGAGCTTCAACAAAAGCAAATGAGTGGTCAACAGATCACAGAGGAAGAAGCTCAAACGGCTCAACAACAAGTTGAACTTGTTCAGCAGCATGAAGTGATTTCTCAGTTGATGCAACAAGAGCAGCGCATGAGCCAGGTTATTCAGGACATCAACAAAATCGTAACGAAGCCTCTAGAGGACCTTTACGGTAGCCCTGAAGAAGACGTTCAGCAATAATACAAAAAACGGTTCACCCAATAGGGTGAACCGTTTTTTGTATTCATAGTACCGATTAATTGTTCATAAGAAATAAGCGTATAACCTTAGTTGCTGTGTGATTTTGGGTTTATTCGAGTGAAACAAATGCTTCAATCGAATAAGCACAAAATGAGAGAGGTGGTATTAAAATATAAAAAAATAAGGACTATGAAGCGTTCTCTATCACGCCAACAACTTCAAATTGAGTTGGTTGCGAAATGATCGTTTCTTCAATGGCGCACTCAGGACAATTTAATTGAAGTTCTCTTTTCTCATTTCCTCCGATAGTACCTCGAAATTCATGATCACATTCAGAGCATTTGTAAATGTGAGGTTCATTGAATTCTCCTGTGCAGTCAAACCTGATTCTCTCTTTTCCTTTGGTCATAAGTAAAAACCCCTTTCGTTATTTGTAATCTATTTGTAATAAACTAGTTTCATATTAAAACTTCCCACGGTGTCCGTATTCTAAACGCCAAATTCATCCAAACATGTCATTATCATAAATTTAAGTGATAAGACAAGAATTACGAGTCATAGAGATAAGTGTTATAAGGACTACTTTTTACACAGGAGGGATCCGAATGGTCTATCAACTTCTTGCCTTAGATATTGATGGGACTTTGCTTAGATCCAATCATAAAATTGATAAGGAAACAAAGGACGCTATTAGCTATGTGAGAGAAAAGGGAGTATACGTTACGCTAACGACTAGTCGTAACTTTGCATCTGCTAAGAAAATTGCAAAGGCGGTGAAGTTAGATGATGTAATGCTTGTTACTCATAGTGGCGCGTTTATTGCTGAAGAGGTTGAAGAACCGGTTTATGAAGAGAGAATACCCAATCAGGATGTTCGTGAGATTGTTAAGATCCTAGAAGGATTTGACTGCCATATTCGCATTATTCATGAACGATTAGCCGTTGGTAATCGCGTAAAGCATAATCATTACTTGTCTGCTAAAATGACGCTCGGTATAGGAGATCCATTATTCTACCCCGTGAACTTTGTTGAAACCTTAAGTGAGTATCTCGAAAAGAAAGATCTATCCCCTCCGAAAATTGACGCTCATTTCTTTAATGAAGAAGAAAGAGAGGAAGCCCGTCTTCTGTTAGAAGAGCGGATTCCTTCTATATCGGTTGTTCGATCGACAAAATGTAATTTTGGCATCATTCCAAAAGGCGTCTCAAAAGCAAAAGGATTGCGCATTTTAGGAGAGAAATTAGGAGTATCTGTCGATCAAATGGTGGTAATTGGCGATGCGGATTGTGATGCTGAAATGATTCGTCAAGCGGGCCTTGGTGTCGCGATGGGAAATGCTTCTCATGAGCTAAAGCGACTTGCAGATTGGGTAACCCGCTCAAATGATCAACAGGGCGTATCCTACATGGTTAAAGAAGTTTTTAGAAGACAAATGCGAGTTCAATTAAAAAGGTAACGGTTAAAGAGAATAAAGACGCCTTCATCGAATCCTGACGATTTATGGGGAATGAAGGCGTTTTTTATGTTACTTTTGAATCATTTTAACGAAATGAAAAGGCTTTCACGAAAAAACCGCTAATATGTATAATGTTTGATAATTTTGAATTCTGGAGGGATAGTATGCAAAAATTACTCGACTTGAATCCAAAGGTGACTGAATTTCTGAAAGGAACGAAAAAACTTTATATTAATGGTCAATGGAAGGATTCGTTATCAGGAAGAACATTTGATACCCTAAACCCCTCAACTGGTGAAGTGCTTGCAACAGTTAGTGAAGCCGTGAAAGAAGATATTGATGAAGCAGTTATGGCAGCTCGTAAAGCTTTCGACAGTGGTCCGTGGTCACGCATGTCTGCGTCAGCTAGAAGTCGATTAATTTATAAGCTTGCAGATTTAATGGAAGAAAATAAAGAAGAACTCGCCATGCTTGATACGCTTGATAATGGTAAGCCGATTCGTGAAACGCAGAATGCCGATGTACCACTAGCGATTGAGCACTTTAGATACTACGCTGGCTGGTCAACAAAAATTATGGGACAGACCATTCCCGTTAATGGACCATATTTTAATTACACACGTCATGAGGCCTTAGGGGTTGTTGGACAAATCATTCCATGGAATTTCCCTCTACTTATGGCGGCATGGAAGCTTGGAGCAGCTTTAGCGACGGGGTGTACCGTTGTTCTTAAACCTGCTGAGCAAACACCACTTTCAGCTCTATATCTAGCGCAGCTGATGGAGGAAGCTGGATTCCCTGAAGGCGTTGTGAACGTTGTACCAGGTTACGGTGAAACAGCGGGTGATGCACTCGTTAAACATCCAAACGTAGATAAAATTGCATTCACCGGATCAACTGATGTAGGTAAGTATATTATGAACCAGGCTTCGAATGATTTGAAGCGTGTTACGCTTGAGCTGGGAGGTAAATCACCAAATATTATTTTACCCGATGCCGATATGACAAAAGCGATACCAGGCGCGTTAAGCGGTATTATGTTTAATCAAGGACAGGTTTGCTGTGCTGGATCAAGACTATTCGTACAAAAGAAAGCCTATGATAATGTGATGGCTGATTTAGTGAGTCATAGTCAAAAGATTAAGCAGGGAGCAGGGCTGGATCCTGAAACGCAAATGGGGCCACTCGTATCCGCTGAGCAGCATGAACGCGTAATGAGCTATATTTCAAAAGGGCAGGATGAAGGTGCTGAGTTACTTACTGGAGGACAGGTTCCTTATGATAAGGGATATTATGTCCAACCTACGATTTTCTCTGATGTAGATGATAAGATGACCATTGCAAAAGAGGAAATCTTTGGACCAGTAGTAGCAGCAATGCCGTTTGAAGACCTTGATGAAGTAATCGAGCGAGCGAATGCTTCGAATTATGGACTAGCTGCTGGACTATGGACAGAGAACCTCAAGTCCGCACACTATGTTGCAAACAAAATTAAGGCTGGTACTGTATGGGTGAATTGCTATAATGCATTTGATGCGGCTTCTCCATTCGGTGGCTATAAGCAATCGGGTATGGGAAGAGAAATGGGCTCCTACGCATTGAATAATTACACAGAAGTGAAGAGTGTTTGGATTAACTTAAAATAACAGAAGAAAAACCGCTCGTCCTTTACGGACGGGCGGTTCTTTATAATGTTCTATTCTTAGGTGAAGTACTTCCAAAGTTTCATTTCGATCAGCTAATCATCAGAAATTCAACATATGATAGCGCTATCTTTTTAATACGATTAATTTACCAGCAGAGGATACAACTCGTGCCGTATGGTTTTCAAAACCTTTTTGCTTTAAGAGTTCTTCGCCAACTTTTTTTGCTTCTTTGTCATCCTGTGCATCAAAGCTTTCATCTAGAACAGTCTCTCCGCTTTTTTCGAATGCCGTGATAATGTACTTTTCCATATTATCGCCTCCTCCTTTTAGTTTACCGATGTAATAATTTCTTGTCACTTATTTTTGGAAAAACGAATCTTTTGAGAAAACCAAACGTTATACTAGTTGGGAAGCTATTTTTCATATAATGAATGTCAATATAAAGGGGGAAGCTATGCTCGAATTTCAGAATGTATCAAAAAGATTCGGACCATTTATCGCAGTAGAAGGACTTAATTTATCAATTCCTGAGAATGAGATTTTTGGGTTACTTGGAGGTAACGGAGCAGGTAAGACAACAACATTTCGAATGTTATTACGCCTCATTGATCAAACAAGTGGAACGATTAGCTGGAAGAAAGAAGAAATTTCTTATGATTCAAGCCATTTAATTGGCTATTTACCTGAAGAACGCGGTCTTTATCCAAAGATGAAAGTGAAAGATCAATTAATTTATCTTGGTAAGTTACGTGGGATGAAGAAAACTGATATTGAGAAAGAAATTGTCATATGGCTTGATCGTTTCAATGTGCCAGAATATCTTGATAAAAAGGTAGAAGAATTATCAAAAGGAAATCAGCAAAAAATTCAATTTATCGCAGCAGTTATTCATAAGCCAGAGCTTCTCATTCTTGATGAGCCATTTAGCGGTCTGGATCCTGTCAATGTGGAAGTGTTGAAAGAAGCTGTTCTTGATTTAAAGAATGCAGGAACAACGATCTTGTTTTCTAGTCACCGAATGGAGCATGTGGAAGAACTTTGTGAGCATCTTTGTATACTACATAAAGGAAAAGCGGTTGTTTCTGGGAACTTAAAAGAAATCAAGCGTTCTTATGGTAAGAAAAACATTATCATTGACGTTGATTTTGATCTATCATTTCTAGAAAATATTGAAGGGGTTCATCACATAAAGCAAGGAATGAATCATAGCACTGTTCAAATAGCAAATGAGCAAGTTTCTCAGAAGGTTTTACATGAGTTGATGAACAGAGGGTTTGTTAGAAAGTTTGAACTAGAAGAGCCGTCATTAAACGATATCTTTATTGAGAAAGTGGGTGCGGCATATGAATAAATTTCTTATTGTTCTCTCCCAAACATATTTAAATCGACTGAAGTCCAAGGCATTTATTATTACAACGGTTATTACGCTACTTATGATCTTTCTCATTACAAATCTTTCGACCATTATAGATAATTTCGATTCGAGTGAAGCAGATCGAGTGGGAGTCATCGATACAGGTTCGTATTATACACAACTTGAAAACCAAATGAAGATGATGGACTCTGACATTGTATTAGAAAAATTCGATGGTTCTGAAGAAAAAGCCGAACAGGCTATTGAAGAGGGTGATCTCGATAGCTATTTGATTCTTAAAGAGAACGAAAATTCCGAACCGACGGGTCTTTATAAAGCGGAGACAGTAGCAGAACAAGTCACTCCACAAGTTCTTGAATCAGCACTTCAGCAATTGAAGAGTACAATTGCTGCTGAGAAAGCAGGGGTTACTCAGGAACAACTTAGTGAAATCGACCAACCTGTCCAGTTTCAAAAAGTTGCGCTAGAAAAAGGAGCAAAGACCGAAGATGAATTAAATCAAGCAAGAGTGTTCGTTTATGTACTCCTATTCGTCATCTATTTTTCAGTAATTTTCTATGGAAATATGGTTGCTGTGGAAGTGGCGACAGAGAAATCATCGAGAGTAATGGAAATCTTAATTTCAAGTGTTTCGCCAGTAAAGCAAATGTTTGGGAAAATACTTGGAATTGCCTTACTCGGTTTAACACAATATGCGGTCATTATTGCGAGTGGGTACCTCTTTATGCAAATGCAGGAAGATGATCTCGCAGAATCTGGTTTCCTATCCTTCCTTAATTTTAGTAACCTTTCAGCTTCACTCATCATTTATGCGATCGTATTCTTTATTCTTGGATATTTACTTTATGCGACCATTCTTGCAATGGTAGGGTCACTCGTTAGTAGAGCAGAAGAAGTTCAGCAAATGATTATGCCAGTCCAGTTTCTCATTATCATCGCTTTCTTTATTGCGATGTTTGGACTAAGTACGCCGTCTTCTACATTTGTCACCATCTCGTCCTTCATCCCTTTCTTTACACCAGTAGTGATGTTCCTACGGGTAGGTATGCTTTCAATTCCATTCTGGGAAGTAGCCGTTAGTCTTGCACTCCTAATAGGATCGATTGTGTTTTTTGCAATCATCGGGGCGAAAGTTTACAGAGGTGGTGTTCTCATGTATGGGAAATCATCTTCTTTAAAAGATATAGGCAAAGCGTTAAAGCTATCACGACGTGAGTAATAGCTTTCAACTAACAATCTTGAAAGTTCCGGAACTTGAGTTTCCGGGACTTTTCTTTTTGTTCTAATCGCATGATGAGTATAAAAAGATTGAATGAGAAAAAGCGGAATCGTGCGAACGTGCGCTCGTTTGATTATGGTAAAATAAGAGATAGAGAGCATTAGAAAGGGAGATGAGTGATGAAAGAAGTGACCTTTCTGCACTGCGCGGATCTTCATTTAGACAGGCCATTTTCCGGTACAAATCAGTTACCTAAATCCATCCATGAGTTTGTTCGAGAAAGTGCTTATCGTTCATTACGAGCCATCGTTGATATTGCTATCAATCAACGGGTAGATTTTGTGCTGTTTGCAGGAGATTTATTTGATAGTAGCTATCGTAGCTTGAAAGCACAGATGATTTTATTACAACAATTGAAAAGATTGGACGAGGCAGGCATTTATAGCTATCTTTCTCATGGAAATCACGATGCGCTAGATGGAGAATGGGTTGATTTAACGTGGCCTGATACGAGTTATTTTTTTGGTGCGGAAGTCGAATCTATTTCGTATAACAGAGATCAGACGCCAATCGCTTATATTCATGGCTTTAGCTATCCGACGCGTCATGTGAATGAGAAGATGGTTAATGCATACGAAAGGGTAGATGAAGAGAGTTTCCAGATCGGAATGCTTCATGGGAATTTAGAAGGACAAACTGAACATTCTTCCTATGCTCCATTTACAATAACTGAACTAATGAATAGGAAATTTGATTACTGGGCTCTTGGGCATATTCATCAGAGAGCAATACTATCAGAAGAGCCCCTTATTGTATATCCCGGTAATATACAAGGAGCACATTCGAAAGAACGTGGTGAAAAAGGGTGTTATGTTGTAAAGTTAAGCGATTCTGAGTCATCGCTTGTTTTTCATCAAACCGCTGATGTAACCTGGCACAAGTCTATTATTGATCTTGGACAGTGTGATACGATCCAAGATCTTTTAAATAACTGTGAAGAAATTTTGAACCAGGAAGCTTTCTCTACAGGAGGCCATTTCATTAATTTTGAATTAGTTGGCAATAGTCCGATACATTCAGAGTTAATACATGGGGATCATTTAGAAGATATATTGCAGACGCTACAACTTAATAGAGAAATGGAAGACGAAGGATTTGTTTGGCCATATAAATTCACTCTAAAATCAATGCCGCTCTGGGATCGCGAGAATTTAAAACAGCAGAATGGATTCATACAGGATATTTTATTTACCTCTGATCAGTACGAGCATTCCCAAATGAAAGAAGCGTTAGCTCCGCTATTTGAACATAGACGAGCTAGAAAAGCTCTCCACCCCATTGAAGAGGAACAACAATTAATAAAAGAAGCTGAAGAGCTATTACTTACATATCTCATTGAGTCAAAAGGTGGTGAGAGTTAATGAGGTTACTCGGTCTAACAATTTACGGATTTGGTAAATTTGAGAATTACGAAATCGAAGACGTTTCAACTGAACTTCAGCTTATCTTTGGAGAGAATGAGGCAGGGAAATCTACACTTATCTCTTTTATTGAATATGTTTTATTCGGTTTTCCTAGCAGGCAGGAGAACTATTATGAAATGAATCATCTCTCGCGTTTTGGAGGTAGTCTCTTTGTAGAAGAAAGTGGTAAAGCATTTAGCATTGAACGGACGAGAGATAGGAATGCTGAAACCCTTTATATCTATTTTCGAGACGGTACTTTAGGAAATAGTGATGATTTAAAAAAGCTCTTAAAAGGAATGAATCGAGCTAGTTTTAGACAAATTTTCTTTTGTAATCTTACTACTTTAAATAATGATCATCATTATGATGAAGAAGCGTGGAATCAGGTTTTATATGAAGCAGGAATGAGCGGTGGAGCTTCACTCCTTGAAATTGAAAAGAACTTTGACAAGCGGCAGGGCGAAATTTTTAAGCCTGGAGGAAGAAAACCTCAACTTAATCAAGATGTGGAATCCTACGAGTCTTTAAAGAGGAAAACAAACGAATGGGAAAAGAAAAATGAGAACTACAATGAACTGATCAAAAAAACAAAGGAATTAGAAATAAAAGTTCAAGAAAATGCTGAGCGGTTGCAATTCATCCAAAATGAGCAGCGAAAACTTGATCGTGAGAAGCATATTATTCCTTTATTGAATGAGAAAAAAAGACTTGAAGAAGAGATCGAGAATCTTCCTGACTTTCATCCCTTTCCTGAAGAAGGACTTATAAGAATGGATAAGTGGAAAGAACAAGCTGTTCTTCTTTCGGGGGAATTAGAAGGGTTAAAGAAACGAAAAGAACGACTAGAAGATGAAATTAATCACGCTCAGTTGCTTCCTGATTCGAATGCGTTCCTACAAGAGGTATCTTATTGGAATGAAGAAATGATTCTTTATCGTGGGAGAGCAGAAGAAAGAAGGAGACTACAGACTGAGATAAGCTCACTTAATACAACTTTAGAATCAGAGCTAATGGAATTTGGTCAGACTGAAGAAATTCTTAAGTCTATTCGTCCGACTTTTACTGGACGGGAGAGTCTAAAACAGTTGGTGGCATCCTATCAGCTTTCTGATCAGAAATACCAGTATATTCAAGAAGCTTTTCTTTCTGCAAGAGATGAACTGGAGAAAGAGGAGAATGAGTATGATCGTCTGAAAACACGCCTTCTTTCACCAAAAGATCGGGAAGTATTAGAAAAAGATCAATCGTCTTCTACTAATCAGAAGTGGTCGTTTGGGATGATAGCTGTCGCGTTACTAGTTTTTATTATGCTTGGCATTTATGAAAGTTGGCTGCTTGGTTTTGTAGGCGCGGCTATAGTGGTAGGCGGTGCCATTTTAATGAGATTGACCTCTAAAAGTACTGAGATGAAGAGTGAAGATGAGTTGCTTATTCGCGATAGAGAGTTGAGCAGACAAGCTGAGTCAGTAAAAGACCAGGTCGATCGCCTTAATCGAACCTATTTAAAAGCAGCTGAAAAAGTGGACTTGTGGGAAGCAGAAAGGTATCAACTTGATGATAAGTTAAAAGAGTGGAAAACGGTCCATGCTTTTCCTGAATACATTCCTACAGATTCGTTGCTTGATGCTTTTGATAGGATTGGGTCAATTAAGAAGGTTCAGAAGGAACGAAATCAAAAGCAGCAGCAATTAGAAGATCTTGACTACAGTTTAACGGTAGTTGAAGATAGAATAAAGAAACTATGCGAGCGTGTAAATGTTTCCTACCAGGAGCCTGATACAGCGATACAGCTATTGTTGCAGAAGGCAGAGGAACAAAGAGAATTAATGAGAGACATAGACCTCGCAAAAAACAAGCTTCAAGAACTTGAAGAAAAGTTTGGTGGAGAAACCGAAAAGTGGCAAAGCTGTAAGGATGAAATGAACGAGCTGATGCGCTTAGCCGGTGAAGATAATGAGGAAGCGTTTCGTGTGAAGGGAAAGGCTCATAAAGAAGCCCAAGAGCTTAAACGCCAGCTTGCAACGATTACTTCCCAATTAAGTGATGAATCGTTCGTGGAGCATACTACGGTGGAAGAAATCGATTATCATCGTGAACAGCTGGAACACGACGAAACTTCTATTATGAAAAAGCAGCAAGGACTTTATCAACAGATAGCAAATGAAAACGAACAAATTCGTCTCTTAACAGAAGATGGAACTTACGAAGAACTTCTCTTACAGCGCCAGCAGAAGGAAGATGAGATTAATTCTCTTGCGTGGAAATGGTCTGTACTGAAGGTAGCATCTGATTTTCTAACGAGGGCGAAGGCAAGGTATCAGGAAGAACGTCTACCCGAGGTCATAAAGAAAGCAGAGAGCTATTTCAACTTAATCACAGAAGGGCGGTATACAGCCATTTATCCTCCTGTAGAAGGTAATAAATTCCGAGTGCTGAACGTGGACGGCAGAGCATACAAACCGTCTGAGTTAAGTAGAGGCACCGCAGAGCAGTTATACCTTTGCATAAGACTATCACTTGCGTCTATTTCGACAGTTCAGATGCCTATTTTTCTCGACGACATTTTTGTGAACTTTGATGAAAAAAGAACAGATGTTGCGAAATCATTTATTAAAAGATTTTCAAAAGACCATCAGGTTGTTTTATTAACGTGTCATACAGCTACAACAGCTGGGCTTGATGACAGGATTCACATACTTGATCAGTCGCCAGCTTCCACAAAAAAAGGGACAATCTAATGAGGTGATCTTATGGAAGAAGTATATAAAATACATTTAGTTGAAGATGAAGAAAATCTTGTGCAAATTTTAAAAACGTATATGGAAAAAGAAGGGTTTCAAGTTAAAACGTTTATGAGTGGCGAGGAAGCACTCGAGAGTATTCACGAATCCTGTCACCTGTGGATTCTAGATATCATGCTACCTGGGATAGATGGGTATGAGTTATTAAAGAAAATAAAAGCTGAAGACGACGTACCGGTTATTTTCATTTCTGCGAGAGATGAGGATCTAGATCGTATTGTAGGACTGGAATTAGGAAGCGATGACTACATTGCTAAACCATTTATGCCGAGAGAACTTATTATTCGCGCCAAAAAATTATTAAAGAGAGTGTACCAACAATCTTCCCAGAAAAAGTTTGAGATTGTGGAGTATGAAATAGATCCGGTATCGAGAAAAGTACTTGATCGAGGAGAACCAGTTGAATTAACGACGAAGGAAATGGATTTAATTCTTTTCCTAGTCGAGCATGTGAATCAAACCTTATCCCGTGAACAAATTCTTGTTCAGGTATGGGGGGATGATTATGTGGGATCAGATCGTGCTGTTGACGATGTGATCAGACGAGTAAGAAAGAAAATGCCACGCATGAACCTTGAAACGTCATACGGCCTTGGTTACCGGTTGATTACATGATTCGCTTAAATTTAACGAAAAGAATCTGGCTCTCCTTTATGATTCTTGTTCTGCTTGTTGGGGTAGTGATTGCGGTGATTTACCCTCTCTCCATTAAAGGCACGCTAACTGAAGAGACGTATCAGATTATTGAAAGTGAGCAACAGCGATATACGTTTCCGGATCAAGACGGGCCACTTCCTCCTCAAACGGATCAAGATTTTATTGAACGAAGAGACGCGGAACGTTCGGTTGGTCATACGTTGATTACAAGACTTTATAGTGGACCATTGCAGGGAGACCCCATACCTGATGAAGTAATTATCGAAATGCGTAAAAACGCACTTGATCAGAAAGGAGAGAAGGGGCGCTATGAGTTAACGTATAATAATCAGGCATCCTTGTTTTATGTGATATCTAAAGTAGATGTTAATGGACAAGAAGCGTACTTTATCTCTTATATGTGGGACACGTATCGTAATCAAATGATTGATCGCCTCTGGTTTAGACTTATCATTATTTTGCTTTTTGCATTATTGCTTAGTCTTTTGCCTGCAGCGTGGATTGCAAGGTATTTACGGAGACCACTAACCGTTCTCGGAGAACGCTTCGACCAAATTGCTAACCGCAATTGGAAGGAACCTTTCAAGTGGGAAGGTGATGAAGAGTTCCAGAAGCTTTCCAATCAATTTGAATCAATGAGACAGAACTTAATGAGGTATGATAAGGCTCAGAAGACGTTTATACAGCATGCCTCCCATGAATTGAAGACACCAATTATGATCATTAAAAGTTATGCCCAATCCATTAAAGATGGCGTGATGCCAGATTCTCTTGATAATACAATGACAATTATCCTAAATGAGTCCGATCGGATGGATCAAAGGGTAAAAGGAATGCTTACTTATATTAAACTAGATTCCATTGATGAACCTGAGGGAAACTGGGAACCATTTCGATTTGGGGTTCTTGCTGAAGAGATTCGTGAACGATTCATGTTCCAGCGTGAAGATGTGACCTTTACAATATCCGGTGAAAATGTTGAATTGATGGCTGTTCATGAACAGATGTTAACCGCTATGGACAATCTTGTTCAAAATGCATTGCGGTATGCGAAAAGCGAAATTCACTTAAATGCAATCCAGAGGGATGAAACCATCATACTAGAAGTGTTTAATGATGGAGAGAAAATTTCGTTTCAAAAGGTAGAAAAAGAGCAGTTGTTTGAACCTTTCCAAAAAGGGGATAAAGGTCAATTTGGGATTGGTCTAGCTATTGTAAAGAAAATTGCTGAGCGTCATTCAGGTAAAGCAGAAGTGGCGAACTTGGACCATGGTGTGGTGTTCTCAATTATATTGCCAAAAAAAAGAAGTGAAAGGTCCTAATGATGTATTAGGGCTATGCTATACTAGGTAAATACATTTTGCCCCGGAGGTGGAAAGATGAAGGAATTCAAAGGAATCGGACATTATCGCGTAGGAGATCAAGTTGATCACTACTTATTAATTAAATCATCAGTAAAAGGTGTAGCAAGTAACGGAAAACCTTTCCTTACTTTAATTCTTCAAGATAAATCTGGAGATATTGAAGCAAAGCTCTGGGATGCTTCTCCAGACGATGAAGAAAGCTTTGATGCTCAGCAGATCATCAAGGTAAAAGGAGACGTGACAAGCTACCGTGGACGCAATCAGCTTAGAATTAAAGCGATACGTCTTGCAACAGACATGGATCAAGTCAAGGTGGGTGATTTCGTTGAAACGGCACCTCTTGAGGTGAACGAAATCATGGAGAAAGTGACGCAATATGTATTTGAAATGCGTAACCCAAACATCCAACGGATTACACGTCACCTTGTGAAAAAACACCAAAATGACTTTCTGACTTTTCCTGCAGCAACGAAAAATCACCATGAATTTGTGTCAGGCTTGTCCTATCATGTTGTTTCGATGCTTGATATTGCCAAGTCGTTAGCGACTCTTTATCCTTCTCTAGATACGGATCTGCTATATGGTGGGATAATCCTCCACGATCTTGGAAAAGTAGTCGAACTATCCGGATCCATCGCAGCAAGCTATACGAACGAAGGGAAATTACTTGGCCATATTTCCATCATGGTTAATGAAATCGGGCAGGCTGCAAAGGAATTAGAAATTGACGGTGAAGAAGTGATGCTTCTTCAACATCTTATCTTAAGTCATCATGGAAAAGCGGATTGGGGGAGTCCTAAACCTCCAATGATTCGTGAAGCAGAAATGCTGCATATGATTGATAATATTGATGCAAAAATGAATATGCTCGATAGAGCTCTTGATAAGGTAGAACCTGGCGAATTTACTGATCGAGTGTTTGCACTAGATAATCGTTCATTCTACAAGCCTAATATGAGTACTATTGATAGCTCGAAAAAATAAAACAGGCAAACCCAAGAGAAATGTGCTCTATGAGCCGTTTCTCTTTTTTTTTTGGCCCTGTTAAGTTAATTGTAAGCGTATAAACAAGCCAAGTATCCATTAAGTTTACTAAATTAGCCTTAGGATACATACATAGTGGAGGAAGTACATGAGAATAAAAGATTGGGATCGGAATTTAAAGATACGGCTTTTGGGTGAAGGGATGATGAACATTCTTTTTTGGATGTTCTTTCCGTTTATGGCTATTTACTTTTCGGAGTCCTTTGGCAAAGGAATGGCCGGACTCTTACTTGTTTTATCACAGGTTGTTGCTGTTGTAGCTAACTTAGTAGGAGGATATTGTGCAGATCAGTATGGACGAAAGAAAATGATGTTTATCTCTGCAGTGGGTCAAGGACTCACCTTTGTTGTATTTGCTTTTGCAAACTCCCCATGGCTTGTTTCACCAATGCTAACGTTCATTAGCTTCTCCATTCTTGGGGTGTTTGGGTCATTGTATTGGCCGGCTAGTCACGCAATGGTGGCAGATGTTGTGGCGGAAAAAGATCGTAATACGGTATTTGCCGTTTTCTATACAGCTTTAAATATTTCTGTTGTTGTAGGGCCAATATTAGGCGGTCTTTTTTTCTTTCAACATCGATTTCCTTTACTTCTTATCGCTTCTATTGTCAGTTTCGCCGTCGCGGCATTGATTGCAATCTACGTCCGTGAAACAGCACCAGAGAAAAGAGAAAACAGTCTCGTTTCAGATTCATCTGTAAAATGGACAAGGTTTATATGGAATCAGCTTCAAGATTATAGAATCATTGTTAAAGATAAGGTCTTTCTTTTATTTATACTTGCTGGAATATTAGTAGCACAAACGTTTATGCAGATGGACTTATTAATTGCCGTTTATTTGAGTGAAAAAGTACCTGACCAACCAGTGTTAACCATCTTTAATACAGTAATTACGGCCGACGGAAATCGCATTTTTAGTTGGCTTATTTCAGAAAATGGGTTATTAGTTGCTCTATTAACAGTATTTATGACGACTAAAATGAGTAAATTCAAAGAACGTAACGTTTTTATTTTTTCCTGCATGATTTATGCTGTCAGCATGATTTTATTTGGTCATGTAACATCTGTTTGGCTACTTGCCATTGCGATGCTTGTATTTACGATGGGGGAACTGATGGTTGTTGGTATTCAAGAGGGTTTTGTATCACGTCTGGCACCGGAAAATATGCGCGGGCAGTATTTTGCGGCTGCAAGTCTTCGCTTTACAATTGGAAGAACTCTTGCACCAGCTGCCATCCCACTCACAGCTCTTCTAGGGTTTCAATGGACTTTCTACCTCATTAGTTTCCTTGCGATCATTGCAGGAGTTATCTATTATGTAATGTTTGATATGCGAAGTAAACAGAGAGTGTTCGGGCAATCATAATTTTTCTAGGAGGAATAAATCACGTTCTTTGCTCATAAATTGTAATAATTAATGGAGCTTGTACGAAAGAAGGAAAGGAAGTGCTTTAGGTGAGAAAGAGTGTTCTTATACTTCTTGGATTTCTATTGATTCTTAGTCTATTCCAGCTTACAGAAGTGTCTTCAACGTTATCGGGAGTATTCTCTTCATTTCCCTGGTGGCTCTATTTTGTACTAGCAGGGATTGTTTACAGCGGATATAAAACGATGCAATTAACGGCTGAAGAGAAAAAAATCGATCAGATCCATATTGAAGAAGAAGGACGAGTATATGTGGAGAGAATGGAAGAAGAGCGGGAGCGGAGGAAACAGCGTATAACAGAACACTAAATAAAAAAAACGAAAGAGCTAATTTAGCTCTTTCGTTTTTTTTATTTATTCATTTGATTCTGTGGACTCTTCTTCAGTGTTAGCACTATCATCTGCTGGTTCGTCAGCAGCTTCTTCGACTTTAAAGAGATCTTCAAACTGATCGTCTTTTACTTTAATATCAGATTCTTTAATAAGCTCATCGATCACAGTTGGAACATCTTTTGCGTTTTGGAGCATATATTGTTCTTCAACTTGTTCTTTAGCATCTTCAAACGGCATTACCGTTTTCTTCTTTAGCTTAATAATATGATATCCAAATTGTGATTGAACGATATCACTTACTTCGTCTTCTTTCAATGCAAAGGCTGCTTCTTCAAACTCAGCAACCATGTCGCCTTTTTTGAAGACGCCAAGATCGCCACCGTTTTCAGCAGATCCATCTTTAGAATACTCTTTAGCAAGCTCAGCGAAATCGCCGCCATCTTCCAATTTCTTTTGAACTTCTTTAGCGGTGTCTTCATCGTCAACTAGAATATGGCTCGCTTCTAGTTCAGTGAAAAGGTTTTTGTTTTCATCGTAGAATTCTTTTAGCTTCTCATCTGAAACTTCTACTCCCTCAGTTGCAGCTTTTTGAGCTAATAGCTGCTTACGTACATCAACTTTGAATTGTTCAAGGTCTTTGTAACCATTTGACTGAAGGGCTTGTTCAAGTTGTTCATCAGTTTCAAAGTTTTCTTTGATTTTATCAAGTTCTGCATCGACTTCTTTATCAGATACATCATATTTATCTTCAAGAATTTTAGTTTGGACAAGGTCACTTAATACTGCTTCACCAGATTGATCTTTTAACGCTTGATAGAACTCTTCCTTTGTAACATCTCCAGCACTTGTTTCGACTACGGCTTCTGAATTATCCGCAGAATCATTGCTACAAGCAGATATCGCGAGTAGGGCGATCAATGCAGAAAGCATTATGAACATTTTTTTCATCAAACATACACTCCTAAAGGGTTAGTTAAATTTAACAAAATTGTGATACAGTTAATACTATAGCATAGAAAGATAAGTGAAGTTAAATTCAATTGGAAATATGAGAAAAATTACACAAAACAGGCGAATTTTATGGGGAATTGATATAATAAAAGCGAGAAAACAGTGTGATTCCCTAAACGGGTTAAAACCATAAAAAAAGATGAGGCATTTGGCCTCATCTTTTTCAATCGTTCGTTAGGTAATAGGCTACTTAAGATTCTAAGTGAATAAAACTTCTACATATGAAGAAATCAGCAAAATGGTAATAAGAACGTTAATGGTTCTAAATACATTAGGCTGTTTTTCTTCAGGAATGTTTTTCTTCAAGCATAGTGCATTTGTCATTGAATTAAATGTGACTAGAATGAAAGTCGCAAATAGGATGAAGAATATTCCAATCATGGTCATTTCAGTACCTCCCAGAGTCCAATTCGATAATTCGAAGAAATATATAACGGTTTACTTTAACTTATCTTTCAATCCGTAGTATCATGGAAAATATTCGTCCCATAAGGAGCTGTTCAAATGTTTAAAAACCGATGGAAGGCGGCCTTTATCATTCTCTTTGCTGCTGTCATTCTCATCTTCGCAGGAATAGTAGGATTCTATCAATACTATTTTCCTGAAAGTGAAATTGCCAAACTCTCAAATGAGAAAAATACAGAAGAACCTTTTGAAACAACTTTTTCCATCCAGATGAAAAAAGATGAATTGAACGAGATCATCAATCGAGAACTTGAAAAGTATAGCGAGAAACAGAAGAACATCGGTTATAATGTAAACCTTGATGAACTTGCAACTTTTCAGGGATATGTGACGATTTTTGATCGTAAAGTTGATTTTTTTCTTAAGTTTGAGCCACAGGTACAGCCAAATGGTGACCTTTTATTAAAAGAAAAATCTTTTCAAATTGGTTTGCTTGAACTCCCAAGTGATAAAGTTCTTTCTTTTATAAAAAAGCAGGCATCATTGCCGCCTGAAATAACAATTGATTCTGATGAAGGGACAATCTACATGGCTGTAAGCGAATTAGAATTGAAGAATGATATGAAACTAAGGGCTAAATCATTCGATCTTCCTAATGATGAAATTGTTTTCGATGCTTACTATCCTATTAATTAGTTCCTTGTCCTAATATTATTATGAAGGAAGTCTCATAAGAATTCAATACTGCTGACCTAGTGGCCAATCCAAAAGAACAGAGCGCTGAATTTCAGCGCTCTGTTTTTATTCTATTAGCCATGTTAATGAGCTCAAAATCGAGTAATCACTATTGTATAGCTAATCTATTAGGGGCATCGTATTTTATTCTTTCTCTCTGAAGTCTATTGTTTAATAGAGTGTCAGATTAGTTATTAAGAAGCCCGTTTAATAAGAATATGGAAACCTTCACTTCGATCCTCCACATAAGCATTCTTCGGTGCACGGAGCACCTGAGAAGCGTAAAGGAAGTCACTAAAGCTAAACCCAAGATTTATAGCTGCTAGGATCGAGAAAAATGATACATATGCTGGCATATAAACTGATGCAATTATAGCTGCGGTCGTAATCAAAACCGCAGGTGCAAGTGCCGCAATTAAAAAGAGGTTACGTGAAATTGGGCTGCACGTTTCACAGCGCATCATCGGTACGATTACAAATCCTTTTTCTAATTTCATTGTTGCTTTTAATCCGGCTATTGTTAAAGGAAGCCAGTGTATTAGCTTATGAATAGGGAAAAGGACAGCTAAGGAACCGAGAAACGGTAAAATTGGTACGATCGCATGTTTTGTTGTCGGGTATAACATACTGAACACAAGATAAAACGCAATAAAGTATAATAAGGTTAACAGCATCGAGAAAATCGTTAATCGATGTGTACCGAATTCGCGATGTAGATAAATCGATTTCCAACAATTCATAAGAATCACCTGCTTCCGTAGCTTTCAATTTAGTTGATGTTTATTGAATACTCGTATACTGTACAGCGATTCTCGGAAGAAATCAACACGTTTTTTTAGAAAGAAATTAGTCAAAATTATTTTGACAAAATCAGCGCTTTTTCGCGCTGGATTAGTCTGGAAAATACATTTCAATTTAAAACCCGTTCCGTTAAACTATAAGTACTATTGATTGCACAGTAAGGAGTTAAGTCCGATGGAAGCTATCCACAAAAGATTAGATAAAATTGAATTTCATATGCGCCTACTTGCAAAGATGGAAGAGGAAGGAGACTACCCCTTTTACCGCCTTGTGATTGACAGAGGGCTGACAGAGTCAGAAGTGTCAGAAGTATATCAACTATGCGTAGAGGTGAATCAAAAAATGCATGAGCAGATCGAGGAGGGTCTCTTGAACCGTTCCACGTTGCTCACGCATTTCGTAGGAATGTTAAATATTAAATTGGAGCCTCTCGCAACCATTAAAGCACTGCAATCTCAAGAAGAGGCTTATAGAGAACTTATGGAGACGCTATTAAAAGTGTCGCCTTATCGTTAGAAAAGTTTGGAACGCTCTTCATCATCTTGTTCAGTGAGTTCTCTAGAGAATTCACTTTCAAGCTTGGTGAAAGATTTTTGGAAGATTTCCATGAAGTCCTCACCATATAGTCCTTTAATGACACACATCATCTCAGTAAATTCAGGGAATTTACCGTATAGTTCTCTAATCGGCATCGAAGCTTTCAAAACACTATCTCGACTTGGTGAATAATGTTTCCATGTTTCCTGAAGCAGCTTCTCTCCTTTTTCGGTAAGCTGTACATATGTATTTCGCTTATCATTCTCTTTTTTTGAGAATGTGAGGAGAGACCTAGATTCAAGTTTTTTTGAAAAGTTAAACGCTGTTGAGACGTGCATAACGCCAAACTTCGCAATATCTGATATTGAAGAGCCGTCAAGATGATAAGCAATTGAAAGAATATGGTGCTCATTAATATTGAGATCGAATGGCTTGAGCCAATCTTGCCAATCTCGCTCAACAGATTTCCAAAGTGCTTTGCTTAATTGGCCAATTCGATGGCTAAAAATCATTGCTTCTTGAATAGAAATTTCCTGTTCTTCTTTCATAAATGCCCTCCTTTACAACTAGATGATTCAAGCTATATTAGAATATTGTTGATCTTCGGTAAAAAAACCGGCTATTTTGAAGCCGGACTGTTTACTTCTTCTTTGACTGTTTCAATCGTCTTCTGCATATCCTCGACATCTGCCTTTAACCTAGTTAAATTTGGTTCAATATCCTGTTGAAATGAAGAGATGGATCGTTTAAGGTCAGCGGCTACTTCCTGAATAATTTCTTTGCCTTCTGAAGAAAGCTGTTTTACTTGAGCGGTCAGTTCGTTAAGATCACTTTTAAGCTTAGTCAATCCTTCCTTTATATCATCACTCTTCTCTTTAGCGTCAGTCATTAATTCTTTTCCGGATTTCGGAGTGGTTAAAAGTACAGAAGCAGCGGAAACTACCCCGCCTACTAAAAATCCTGTTAATAATGTTTTTGCTTTTCCCATGATGTTCATCCTTTCCTATCCAAATCCTTATACTTCTACTTAAAGACATTAGTTCGCCATCCCAGTCAAGAATCCTGCTTTCTCCTTTCATTAATTCGTTGTGGTTATGAAAGCAGTGGGCATCACATATACCTTTTAGTATACGCTAAGGTAAATGGAGGGGACGGGTATGGCTGGATTTATCTTTTTCCTTATTGCAGCTGGCAGTCTACTATTAACCGCAACAGTAAGCAGGCTGTTATTAATTAGAAAATATTCATTTCACAATGAACGAATGATCCGAAAGCAAAAAAGCGCCTACTTATTTGGTACGTTTGCGATTGTTTTTCTTGTGCTTGGGGTATCGATGGCAATGCTTATTTTCTAATGATGTCCTTTATTTTCCCCACGGCTTTCAACTTGCAAACATAAAAACGATATAAAAGGTTAGAATCACGCTCATTTGAGGTATCTTATAGAGAGAAGGGTATTTAAGGAGCGTGAAATAATGAATCGCATGATTAAAAGTGTTTTTAAGAGAATGACAAAGAAGGCAGTAACGGTTATGAAGGATAAAGACAAAATGAAGGATGTTTCAATCGAATCCTTGAAAAAGGGAGCCTTATACAATGGTCGTAAGGGTATGGATGAGATGTGGGTAGACGTGAAGACGTTCTCGAGACTTGTCCAGGAATTTCGTAAAGGAAGTTATCGCGATATTTCAAAAAAATCAGTCGTTATGATTGTAGGAGCATTACTTTATTTTGTTAGTCCTATTGATGCGGTTCCTGATTTATTAGCGGGAATTGGGCTTCTTGATGATGTAGCAGTAATAGGATTTGTTGCAAGTCAATTAAAGCAGGAGTTAGAAAAGTTCCGAGAGTGGGAAACAGGAGTGAAAATATAAAAAAACGGCCAAATTGGCCGTTTTTTTGTGTTTATTTAGAAAGCGAAGCTAGTACGTTTAAGGATTGATTGTACAACTGGAAAGATTAGTACCATTGCAATGGTATTTACTACGGCAGTTGGAAGAACAACGGTAACAAACAGTCCAGTGAATGCGGCGCCACCAGGAAGTCCTGCAAAGATAAGAGCAGCTCCAAGGAATATAGCTCCACTGATCATCGTGCCGATTGCAGTTAAAATTCCAACTGTTACTAATGATTGGCCAAACCGCTGAACGAGTAAATAAAGACCAAAGAAAGCAAAAGCAGTCACAGGTTTATCAATCATGTTAGCAAGTTGTCCACCAGGAAATGTTGTCGTTGCAGCAGAGATAACTCCTGTCGCAAGTCCGAGTACGAGAACGCTTTTGCGCTCAGGAAATAGCAATATTCCTAGAAACATCATCGTAAGAAGCATATCGTTCTTCATTCCTGAAATTAAGCCAGGTATAATTGCGTGTAGAATTGTTCCAATACCGAGTAGTAAAGCCATGAGTACTAAATTTTTTGTTTTCATAAAGAAATCTCTCCTCTTCTCATCTCATTCTCCGTCAAAAGACGGTGTTCTCTCCATCAGTGCGCTATGTGCCTGCTGCGAAAGAACTAATTTTTTATATCATAACAAACGAATGTCCTATTGAAAAGTGTTAAATATTGTGTTTGTGATGGAATGTCTGCATAAAGTCACTTAATGCACGAACAGATTCAAGGGGAACAGCGTTATAGATGGAAGCACGACATCCTCCAACAGAGCGATGGCCCTTTAACCCAACAAACCCTTCTTCTGCCGCCTCATGTAGGAACAGTTCTTCAAGCTCTTTTCCTGGTAAATTGAAAGTTACATTCATTGATGAGCGACTTGCTGTTTCAGCTGTTCCGCTATAAAAACCTTTACTACTATCAATCGTGTCATAGAGTAGCTTTGTTTTCTCAGCATTCATCTTTTCGATTTCCTTAATACCACCCTTAGTCTTTGTCCATTCAAGAACAAGGGATAGCATATAGATCGCAAAGGAAGGAGGGGTATTATAGAGCGACTTCTTATCAACGTGAGTACGATAGTCTAACATTGTTGGAAGTTGATCTGGGATGTTTTGGAGCATATCTTTCTTTAAGATGACTACAGTTACTCCTGCTGGTCCAAGATTTTTCTGAGCACCTGCATAAATAAGACCAAATTGGTCAATTGGAAGGGAGCGACTTAATATATCGCTCGACATATCTGCAACGATAGGAGAATTCGTTTGCTTGGGGAATTCCTTCCACTGGGTGCCGTGTATTGTGTTGTTTGAAGTCAAGTGAACGTATGCATCTTTGTTACTGTATTGTAACGTGTCGAGCTCTGGTATACGTTTGAAATCATCTTGTTCACTACTTCCACCAACATACGTGTCTCCTAATTTCTGAGCTTCCTTTAATGCTTTTTGGGACCAGCTTCCTGTAAGAAGATAATTACCTTGCTGACCAGTTTGAAGAAAATTCATTGGAATCATTGAGAATTGTAAACTTGCTCCGCCCTGAAGAAAGAGAACTTCATAGTCATCAGGGATGTGAAGGAGTTCTCTTAAAAGCTCATTGGCTCCATCATGGATTTTCTGATATTCTTTGCTACGATGACTAAATTCCATAATGGACATACCTTGCTGTTGATAATTGAGAAGTTCTGCTTGAGCATGATTAAGTACATCTTGAGGTAAGGCGGACGGGCCAGCATTAAAATTATAACGACGTTCCACTAATAGACACTCCTTTAGTAATGTAATGCGATGCCTCGATTTAACTTGTACTCATCCTATCATTAAAGGATTCGGCGGTGCTATATTTTTTTCTAATCTTTTCGAATATTTCGTTCTATTGAAGCAGAAGCATTTGTTCTGCTTCATCATTTTGCTATTCTATATAGAAGTGAATGATAAGAAAGTGGTGTGAACTAATGTATCGAGAAAACAAACCAATTCATATCGGACCATACGATCATCCAGATATTTATCCTGGTCCACGACCAGCTTCATCTTTCCTATACCATAACGGGAAAGCACATCGAATTGATGAAGTTCAAAATACTCCAGTAGAGAAGCAAATTGTTCATTATGCAAGAGGGGAAGACGTGTCGGGTTCTCTTGCATTTGCAACGACAGAACAGTTTACAGTGGAAGAATTGCTGTTATCAGAAGGTTTATCTCCTATTGAAGACCGAATCCCGCTTCTCGCATATGGATCGAATGTCTGTCTAGCACAGCTCAAATATAAGTTTAGTCTCAATCCTGATGTTAGTGATTTCATTCTCTATTATCGTGCAGAAATAAAGGATACAGACGTCATAGCAGGTTCCTTTCTAGCACCATATGGAGCACTTCCTGCTGTCATTGCTCCCGTTCAGGGAGCGAAGACAGAAGTGTGGGTTACATTTGTTGATCGTGAACAGCTAGAACTGTTAAATCGTACGGAAGGCGGTTATGTACTAAGAGAGCACCTTCATGGCAAGCTTACCCTTAAAACAGGGGAGAATTTCGAACGAGTTTACGCATACTATTACCCACACGGTTACATAAGAGAAGGTTCTTATGTACGATTTAAAGATATACCGGGGGAATCAAATCTCCAATCTATGTGGCAAGCAGATTTATTAAATGAGCTGAAGGCTATGGTAGGGTATGGAGGTCATAGAGAAGAGTTTATTCATGAATTAAGGTGGAATCCAGACTTACGAACAAAGATGTCAACGATGTTAAATGGATTAGATCAAACGTTTGATCATCCAGATTGGGTTGTTCCGAATGGCTTTTATACATTAAAAGAAATGAAACGAACCCAAATGAAAAGGAGACCGTAAACGGTCTCCTTTTATGTATCAAGACAATTTCATTCAGAATTAATGTGCGAACGAATCCCTTCAGCAAGGCGCTGTAACTTCTCCGCATCATAGTCATTTTCGTGTGTTTTCCATACCGCTCCGAATCCGTCCCCTTTACCGTAGCGTGGAATAAGGTGTAGATGATAATGAAAAACAGATTGTCCGGCAATCGCTTCATTATTGTTAAGAAGATTCATGCCTTCAGGAGTAAAGTTCGCTTTTAAAGCATTTGCTATTTCAGGAACTGCAGCAAAGAGCTTTGAGGCTGTCTCGGGATCAAGCTCGTAGATGTTTTGCTGATGTTTTTTTGGAATGACGAGGGTATGTCCTTCTGTTACTTGTGTAAGGTCTAGAAAGGCTAGAACGTCTTCATTTTCGTAAACTTTCGCAGATGGAATATCTCCATTAATAATTTTACAGAATATGCAATCGGGGGAATGGCTCATGTTCATCATCCTTTCAATCTTTTCATATATCGTACCATAATTTTCATTTTCGTTAAGACCGCTTCTTCCTAATGTACATCCATATCTTGCAAACATAATCCAATGATCAAACGAAACTTCTATATGATCTAAGAAATATTTATTTCTAGGCACAATTGGATCGGAATAAGAAAAGGCTCTGCCGGGGGTGCAGAGCCTTGAGTGCAACTTATTTTAAGGGAAGACGCCACACTCTCTATAAGGATGTTCTTAATATCATCGATCTATTCATGTATTGTGAGTTTTCTTATCTCGATGATCGGCTACTTCGTCTGTAAACTAAACCTACACTTAACTGAGTCAATAACAAAAGTTAACAATATGGACGAGTATTTATAATGAAAAATGTCCTTTATGGAAAGTCTTCTGTGAAAAAGGTAAGATGTGGATAGGGGTAAGTGAGCAGGGTGCTGTACGAATCATTCCACTCATTGTTTCACGCTCCAATTGAAAGTTTGTTAAAATGTAAACAAATGACGCGAAATGAGAGGAACGCTATGACGAATTCAATTCTGGAAGTTAGCAATCTTACTGGTGGATACCAGGCGAATAAGCCTGTACTCCATGATCTTTCTCTTAATGTAAATTCAAATGAAATTGTTGGTCTCATTGGCCTTAATGGGGCTGGGAAAAGTACAACAATCAAACATATTCTTGGCTTACTTGACCCAATGAATGGTCGTATCCGCGTGGGTGGTACGAGCTTCTCTGAAAATAAAGATGGTTACCGTAAACAGTTTTCATATATACCTGAAACACCGTTGTTGTATGATGAATTAACGCTTTGGGAGCATTTACAGCTGACAGCTCTAGCTTATGAATTAAGTGAAGAATGGAAAGAAAGAGCTGAAGCACTTCTTAAAGAGTTTCGGATGACTAATATGAAGAAGTGGTTTCCGGGTCATTTTTCTAAAGGGATGAGACAGAAGGTTATGATCATGTGTGCCTTTCTCGTAAAACCATCTCTTTATATCGTAGATGAGCCCTTTGTTGGTTTAGATCCTATTGGGATTCAGTCCTTTCTTGATATGATGCTTGAGATGAAAGAGGAAGGGGCAGGGGTATTAATGTCGACACATATCCTTTCAACAGCTGAAAGGTATTGCGATCGATTTATTATTCTGCACGATGGCCGAATAGTGATGTCAGGTACTATGACAGAATTACGGCATCAAATCGGCAACAAAGCTGCTACGCTCGATGATATCTATATTGAAGCGACCAGGAGTGGCAAATGATGCAGCTTGAGACGCTATGGAAAGAAAGGGCAGGGGCCTTTTGGAAAATTGCCCTGCGTTACTTCAGACTAATTGGTAATAGCAGCTTTTTATTCACGCTTGTTCTTACCCTCATATTCGGGGCGTATTATTACAGTGAATTATTGAAAGTACTTCCTGAATCATTTCCTGGATTAGCGGTCATCACAGTCATTGCTGCAGTGACTGTGGTTCGAACGCCATTAAGGTTCTTTTTGTCAGAAGCCGATCTCGTATTTATGCTACCAGCGGAAAACCGTTTACACGGCTACTTTCGCAAATCTCTCTTGTATAGTTTCGGACTTCAAGTATTTATAACCGTTGTCGTTATGACGATTCTTGCACCTCTCTATCAGCACGAGATGTCTGCTGGAACGCCTTATTACGTGTTTGTAATTATTGTCCTGATTGCATTAAAGGGAGTTAACGTCATCATGAAGTGGATGGAACTCCACTTACCAGCTCACCAAACTTCCTGGCTTTATACGATGGTGCGTCTTTTTACTACAATGCTATTAACATATTTATTACTGGCGCAGGCATCATGGATTTTCGTAACGCTCTCATGTCTCATACTTGTAGCAATTCTTTTTCTATTCTTTCTTCCGTTACAACGTAAATATGCAATCAAATGGGAGAAGCTACTTGTTCTAGATGAACAACAAAGTATGAAGTTCTATCGAACAGCTAATTTATTTACGGATGTCCCTAAATTAAAACAGTCTGTTAAACAAAGGCGTACATTAAGCTCAATTGCGGAGAAACTTCTCCCAACAAATAATGTTTATGAGACGCTCTATCAAAAAGCATTTATTAGAAGTAATGAATATTTAGGTATCTATTTTAGGCTATGGCTTTTAGGACTCGTAGTGATCGCTTTTGTTCCTGGAGTTACAGGTAAAGTGGTTGGGACTGCGCTCATTATTTATTTAACAGCTGTTCAACTTCGAACATTGTTCCCTCACTACCAGGCACATGTGATGGTAAAACTTTATCCACTGTCAGATACAGAACAAGTAATAGCGTTTCGCGCCCTGCTAATTCGTTTACTAGGTGCACAAGCAGTTACTTTTGCTGTTCTTTCTTTTGTTCTTTCTTTTGACATTGGGTCGGCTGGATTGATCCTTATTGTAGGGGCAGCCGCAGTTGCTGTAGCCACATCTCGAAACAGTACCGGGAAACAGAAGATTTAGTTGACCGGTTTGGTGTTAAAAGTCAGAGCCAAAGGATGTTTTGCAGTATGAGTTATTTAAGTGAGGTAGAAGAAGAGCTTGAATCCTGGGAACGAAAAATAAAGAAAAAATCTTCTATGGTTTCCCGTTCAGCAAAAAAAATACAAAATCGGATTAACGATAAAATACCTGAACGTATCCATTCGATCGTCACAAATGGTATTAAAACAATGGTCCAAGGTGTTCTGGCTGGAAATACGTATACTGTTAAAGAACCAGATAACAATCAACCTCTTCAAGTGAGAGATGAAAAAGCAAGACGATTAATACTTAAGTATAAACGTATTGCTGCTACAGAAGGAGCAGGTACAGGCGCAGGTGGGATCCTTCTTGGTTTAGCTGATTTTCCTTTGCTTTTATCCATTAAGATGAAGTTCCTTTTTGATCTTGCCAGTGTTTATGGATATGATGCTAAGAAATTTGAAGAAAGAGTGTTTATTCTTACAATTTTTCAACTTGCTTTTTCAGCAGATGAGGCGAGAAGGAGAAGTTATGAGCGCATCGCTAACTGGGATGATACGCTTAACCAGTTAGAAATAAAAAATAAATTCAATGATGAACATGATTGGAAGTCATTTCAACTCGAGTATAGAGATTATATCGACCTTCCTAAATTACTTCAGATGATTCCTGGTTTTGGCGCAATAGTCGGGGCGTATGTGAATTATCACTTTCTTGACTGGCTAGGGGAAAATGCCATGAATGCCTATAGGAAACGTATCATTGAGGGAAAGGAACAAGAAGAGTAGAACAAAAAAAGGCCAGCCGGAAATCCGGCTGGCCTTTTTAAAATTATTTATCTTATTCGAATCGAGCATCGCTAAGAATGCGGTCCATTTCTTCCATATGGTGTGTTTCATCGGCGATCATATCATCAAGCTTCACAACTAGTTCAGTAAATCCTAGTTCCTCTGCTTGCTTTTTACGTTTTTCGTAACGATCAATGGTATCTTTTTCAGCCGTTCTAGCTTCAATAAGCATTTCTTTTACATCAGTAAGTTGTTTTACTTCAGCAGGAGCAGTAGTTGGTGTACCACCAAGTACTTTAATTTTTTCTGCAAGGTAAAGGGCATGGCCCTGTTCGTCTGCAATTTCACTTTCAAAGAATGGTTTTAGTGTTTGACGATATAAACCAGAGACTACAGCTGCATTGTATGTGTACATAATACTAGCTGCGTATTCATTTGCAAGGTCAACATTAAGTCCATCGATAAGTTCTTGTTTTTTGTCAGCCATTCTAAACATCCTTTCTAATTCTGTACTGTTTTGGTTCCA
Organism: Pseudalkalibacillus sp. JSM 102089; assembly: GCF_041366475.1. Lineage (NCBI taxonomy): Bacteria > Bacillati > Bacillota > Bacilli > Caryophanales > Fictibacillaceae > Pseudalkalibacillus > Pseudalkalibacillus sp. JSM 102089. The sequence continues at coordinate 76,829 of NZ_JBEWYW010000010.1, read as the reverse complement.
TATTAATTTTACCCTTCCTCCTTGCTAATAAAACATAAACATTGAAAAAGATAGGAAGAATAGAATGGATGTTTGACTGATGATGGGAGGGGTAATATTCAACTATGTAAATCATAACTAGTTAATCTATAGGAGGGCCTAAATTGAGTAAAATTGCAGTACTTATGACAAGCATGTTTGAGGATGTGGAATATACAAAACCTGCTGAGCAGTTTAAGAATGCAAACCATTCCCTGACAGTAATTAGTACAGAAGCTGGCCAAGAATTAACAGGAAAACAAGGTGAGGCTAAAGTAACGTCTGATAAAGGAATCGATGAGGTAAAAGCGGAAGATTTTGACGTTCTTTTTATTCCAGGTGGCGTTTCACCTGATGAACTGCGTGCAGATGATCGATTTGTTGCATTTACGAAAAAAATGATGTTTCTAAATAAGAAAACTCTCGTGATCTGTCATGGTCCACAGCTGCTCATTTCTGCTGAAGTATTAAATGGAAGAAACATCACAGGATTTAAATCCATTCAAACAGATCTAAAATATGCGGGTGCCAATGTGTTTGATGAAGAAGTGGTTGTTTGTGGTGGAAATCTAGTTAGTAGTAGAAATCCAGACGATATTCCTGCATTCATTGAAAAATCTCTGTCTGTTATGGACAACTAATAAAAAGGAGTGGAAGTAATGAGTGAAAAAAATCATTTAGTTGATAAAGATAGTCAGCTTGATGTAAATAAAGTTGATGATACCCTAGATCGCATGAGCGATGACAAAATGGATGATATTCTCTCCAATTTTGAGGACTTTAAGAAATATCTTGCCACTAGAGTCGAAATCGGAGAAAAATTAGGACTTAGTGAAGAAGCGCTAGCTCAAGCTGCAGAGAAAGTAGCGGGTTATCTCGCGAAGAAGGAGGAGCCTAAGAATAGAGAAGAAAAGCTATTACAAGAGTTATGGCTCGTGGGAAGTAAAGAGCAACGTCATGAATTGGCCCATCTTCTTGTACGAATGGTTCTAACTAAAGATAAGTAAAGGCAAAGCCGCTGCTGACACAGCGGCTTTTTTAAAAAGAATTTTATGAGGTGAAGAACTTCACAGAGTTTGGAGAATTGAAAACGGTGAAAGGCGCGATATTATGAATAAAAATAATTTTTTTAGCTCCTTGCCAGGAGCGTTAAAGCAAAAAAAAGTGTGGTTTCCACTTGTGCTAAATGCATTTGGACTATTCATTGCTGTTTTGGCAATCATGTTGTTTTCAGAGTTAGCAGAAGAAATATTAGAAAAAGAAACGCTACAATTTGATCAAGCGATTATTTCTGGCGTAGACGGCATTCGTTCCGATGGATTATTAAGTGTGATGGAATTTGTAACAGAACTTGGCTCTGTTTGGTGGATTTCAGTGGTTTCTGTTGCGACTGTAGCTTTTCTATGGTTTAAACTACGTGATGGTTGGAGCATTCTCTTTTTTGTCATAGCTCAGGCGGCAGGCGGACTTTTAACGACAGAACTAAAACATTTTTTTGCTAGGTCAAGACCTTCTATCGATGCTGCTTATGATGCAGTGGGATATAGTTTCCCTAGTGGACATGCGATGGGATCTTTTCTACTATATGGATTTATTGGTTACCTTATTGTAAGAAGCCAGAGGAGTAGAACGACAAAGTGGTTAAGTGGAACACTTGTATTCTTCTTCATCGCACTGATCGGATTTAGTCGAATCTATTTAGGTGTTCATTATCCAAGTGACGTTCTAGCAGGTTATGCAGCTGGTACACTCTGGCTATTTGTTTGTATTTTCTCTCTTGAATGGGTTCTTTGGATTAAGAGATCCTCGTTAACATTGGGTTCATTCAGAAAAATTTTCTCCAGTAAGAACAGTTAAGTATGCAGGCAGTACTTCGAGCGTTGACGGAGTCGTATGATGACGTTCTCCGTCACAGTCGATATTTTGCTCTGGATCTGCTTCTATTTTTAAATTTTTTGTTTGGAAATGAATGATATCTTCGTTAAATCGCGACTGCTTGAAAACCTTCGATTGAAAAATGGACCAAAAAGTTGGGAGAGACGTTTCTTTAATGATTAAGACATCAAATTCACCATCTTGCAGATTATTGTCAGGGAAGAAAGCTTGGATCCCGCCAGTAAATGGACCGTTCCCTACGATCATCATGACAGCTTCCCCTTCAAAATTCTGCCCGTCGGCATCTACTTTAAGATGAAAAGGCTGTGGATTGTTGATCGTTTGTGCAGTACTAATGTAGTAAGAAAGCCTTCCAAAAACTTCTTTTGTATCAGGATTAATGTTCTCAGAAGCCTGAGTGATTAAGCCGATTCCCCAGAAATTCAAGAAATACTCATCATTTGATCGACCTACATCAATAAGGGAACGGTTGTCTTCTAAAAGCTGTTCAACTGCTAGAAGTGGATTTTGGTTAATCCCGATTGCTCTAGAGAAGTCATTGCAAGTTCCTCCAGGAATAATACCGAAAACAGGACGCTTCTCTCTTTGGCAAATCGCATTTGCTAATTCATTTATGGTCCCATCCCCACCAGCCCCAATGAGAATGTCTACTTCGTCGCCTAGTTCTGCGACTAATTCAGCACCATGTCCTTTGTATTCTGTTTTATAAAGGGAAACCTCATCATAGTTTTCTCGTAATCTTTCTTGGATCGTATCAACTTGGTTGACCATTTTAACATTTCCAGCTTTGGGATTTAAGATAATGGCTACACGTGTCACGATAATGACTCCTTTCGTATAATCTTCTTTTCTTATTCCCTTATATTCAGTGAAGTACACACAGATAGTAGAATTCGAAAAAAGTTGATTTCGAATTCAATTGGCTGAATACCTCCACATAGTAGCTATCGCAATTGGTTGAGAGACTGGACTGATAAACATTGGACTCATTTCTCATGACAATTCACTTATTAGGGAATTATACTAGTTGGAGGATACATATTTTGATGAGTAGGGGCTTGCAAATGAAGAATATCTTAAGAATTTTCAAGAAAGATTGGAAGGGAATTGGATCGAATTGGGTAGCTGCGATTCTATTAGGTGGTCTTATTATTCTACCTTCTCTTTATGCTTGGTTTAATATTGGAGCATCATGGGATCCTTATAGTCAAACGGATCAGCTTCCGGTTGGCATTGTCAATGAAGACAAGGGGGCAACGATTCGGGATAAAGAAATTGATGCAGGTGAAGAGCTAACGAAGGAATTGAAAGATAATGACAGTCTTGAGTGGCATTTCTCAAATCGAGAAGCTGCGATGGATAAGCTTGAGTATGGGGACTATTTTGCAGTAATCGTCATTCCAGGAGATTTTTCAGAGAAGCTCGGGACAGTTATTAATGATGAACCTGAGAAAGCGGAAGTAGAGTACTATGTAAACGAAAAAGTAAATGCGATCGCACCAAAGATCACTGAAAAAGGTGCGAGTGTCATTGTTGATCAAATTACAAGTAACTTTGTATCGGTTGTGAATGGGACAATCTTTGAAGTATTTAATGATTTAGGAGTAGAATTTGAAAAGGACTTATCAGACATAAAACAATTCGAGGAATATGTATTCAAACTAGAAGAGAAACTGCCAGAGATCAATCGTTTGATTTCCGATGCTCTATCTGACTCGAGAGATGCTGAAAATGTGATAAATAAAGTTCAAGGACTTCTTCCGGAAGCTCAGCAAATTACGAGTGAAGGCATTAGCACGATTGATGAAACCACACAATTTTTAAACGAGTCAGAAGATCGATTGAATAAGCTTGCACCGCAAGTAGAGGAAGATTTAACTAAAGCTCAACAAACAGCTGAGGATGTAAATAAGTTCTTATCGGATTTAAAATCGCCAGATATTGATTTATCCTCAGTAGAAGAAATAAGAAATCAGATAAATCAACAAGTAGATGATTCTGTTCAGCGTATTGATGATGTTCAGGTCGTATTGAAGCAAGTACAGGAAGCTAGCGATAATAACGAGAATGTGGAGTCGCAGGAAGAAGGAGAAGAATCTCCTCAAGAGAGAGTGCAGGAGCCTTCCGCTAACTCGCAGCAGCAAGAGGTTATCGATGAGGCAATCGCTGATCTTGATCAAGTTAAAGAACAGTTACAGACGATTAAAGCAGATAGTGGTGAAATTGGATCTACTTTGGCTGATAAGCAAGAAGAAATAGATGATATTTTAACAACTCTTCAGGAAAAATCCGGAGAAACAGCTGATCGAATCGATTCATTCTTAAAAGAGTACAAGGAAGACATTGAGCCTCGTGTTCTTGCTGAAGTGGCAAGTGCGAAAAAGACGTTATCGAATGCTCGATCGACGTTAAAAGAAGCGCAAACCACCATCCCTGAAGTGGAACGAATTCTTTCAAGTACTGAAGAGAATATAGGCGAAGGTCAAGATATTTTAGCATACATGTTGAATGAATATCCTTACGTAAATGATAAAGTGAACCAGCTTGCGGATCGAATCAGAGAGATTCAAGGAGAAACAGATATTAACGAGATCATTGATTTACTGAAGAATGATCCAATGGCAGAGCAAAGCTTTTTCGCAGAACCTATTGTGTTAAGTAAAAACTCACTCTTCCCGATTCAAAATTACGGTACAGGTATGACACCGTTCTATACTGTTCTATCGTTATGGGTAGGGGCACTTCTTCTTGTTTCATTACTTACCACTGAAGCCACAGGTTTTGAAGAAGCGTCTAACCGCCAGGTGTATTTCGGGAAATTATTGACGTTTATTAGCATTGGTATCCTTCAAACACTTGTTGTAACGTCAGGAGATCTCTTTATTCTAAATGTAGATATCGTAAATCCAGTTCTTTTTGTACTATTTGGACTCTTGATTAGCTTTGTGTTCATGTTAATGGTTTATACTTTAGTTGCTGTATTTGGGGATGTAGGTAAAGCGATGGCTATTGTCTTTCTTGTTCTTCAAATTGCTGGATCAGGTGGAACGTATCCAGTTGCTTTGCTACCAGAGTTCTTTCAAGCAATCCATCCTTATTTACCATTTTCGTACGCAGTAGATTTAATGAGAGAAGCAGTAGGCGGAATTGTATGGGCACGAGCAAAAGAAGATTTATTCTTTTTGGGGATTTTTTCTGTTGTGTTCCTTCTCATAGGAGCGGTACTTAAGGAAGTTATCATTAAAAAGACAAAGTATTTAATGAAAAAGTCCAGAGAATCAGGGTTATTTCATTAATATCCTCTTTGAATAAAAAGCAGCCTGTCAACTGACAGGCTGCTTTTTCTCACTCTGCTTCTTCTTTTGGAAGGCGTTCTTCATTAATTTCTTCTTTAAACGCATACGTAAATGTTAGAGCAACGAGTACCCCACCGCCAATCAGGTTACCGATACTTGCTGGAACAAGATTAAAGAACAGGAATTCCATCCAAGAGTATTCAGAGCCATGAATAAAGGATGTGCTGAAATACCCCATGTTGGCTACACTATGCTGGAAATTTCCTGCCACAAATATAATAACAGGAAGTGTAGTTGCAAGAACTTTACCTGTTAAATCACGAGCTGCGGTAGCAAGAAACGCAGCCATTCCAATAAGCCAGTTCGCAATAATACCTGAGAGAAGAATTTGAAACCATCCTACCGTTCCGTGAGATAGGAATTTCATTTTGTGTTCTGTATACGTAGCTAATTCGCTATAGAATTCAGGGGTTAATGATCCTGATGCAACGACAAGAGTACCTACCAGCAGGGCACCTAGTAAGTTACCAAAATAACAAACTATCCAAAACTTCATTATATTCTTAGGAACCCAAAATCTTCTTTGGAGGATGTACGTAGGAAGGAGCACGTTAACTTCAGTAAAGAGAATGGCTCCCGAAATAAAAACAATCGCGTATCCTGTTACAAATCCTATTCCTGAAAGGAGATTACTAACACCTTCCGTTTCAACTCCCATCGCAATTAGAACAGAGAAAATAGCTCCGAATGTAACAAATGCACCAGCTAGAATTGATAAAATGAACTGGCGATTCAATGGTCTGTCACTATGAGCTTCTCCTTTTGCGATAAATGTTTCAACAATTTGCGCTGGAAAATAAAATTGTCTTTCAGGATATTTTACTTGTTTGTCTTTTTTGTTAGAATTCGCCACAATAAATCTCCTATCTATTTCTTGTCCTATTATTTTCGCTCTTGTTTTTTGGACTAAACTGACGAATGTGCTTTTACTTTGCCATTAATATAAAAAAATCCAGATTTGCTGTCAACAAGTTAGATTTCCTGGGAAATCAACTCAAAGTTTGTCTGAAATAAGCGAGGTGAATGGCCACCTCGCTTTCATTAAAATTTCCAGTATCCCGTTTTCCCATAGTGCGTATGAAGGTCTTCTTCGAAACGGCGAGTAATGGGTTCGTTTAGACGAAATTCTGGTGATTGACGAACTTCTTCTTTTTTTATATTTACAACTACCGATCGATCTTGCCAGTGAATGTCATGAATCCATTTTGTAGAGAGCAGTACTTCTTTTCCGGAAAACCAGTTTTTAGTATCGACAATGATATATCGAAGCTGCCATGATTCTTCATCAAAAATGAAATCTTTAACATGACCAATTTCACCGTCAGTCGCCTGAATGTGGTATCCAGCTACTTCATTACTACTTCGCAAGTGATTTTCTTCGTCTTGTTTAGAATGATGCAAGGTTGAATCAGCATCAGGTAAATCATCAGCCATAAACGGTCTTGGATACATCCCGTTACCCCAGGCGTTAGTTCCTACCCAATAATAAGGCCAGCCAAAATGGCGGTTCAGTTCCATTTCGTGTTTTCTAGAAATAGGTTGATCGGTATCAATATCAGGGCTTTCACTTACTTCTTCAGATGTAAGTGAAACTGAAATGGCTTCATTCTCGTGATTCAATTTCTCGATTGAAATCGGAGAAATCAATACCTTTCGACCAGGTAACCATTTGTGTGTATCGACAACAAGATACCTTATAGTCCAATGTTCATCATCGAAAAAGAGCTCTTTTAAGACGCCTTTGTTGCCATCTTTTGTATCGATCGTGTATTTATTCACTTCACTCTCGCTTACTAACATGAGGCTCACTCCTATATGAATAATTCACTTAAGCTAAAAACTACCCGACCACGTTAAGAATTAAACCGAATCTGTTTTTTCGACTTGATAAGTTTTAAGATATGGCTTTCCTGAAAAGATCGTTTTTGGAAGTCCTTTACTTGTGTTACGATTTTTGTGCGCTGTTTGATAAGCTTCAGAAGTTTGCCAATTCTTGAAGTCCTTCTCAGTATTCCAGAATGTGGCGACGATATATGGATCGTTATGAACTGGACGTAAAATTCGAATTCCTTGACACCCGGGTTCATTTTCCACTTTCCCAGCGCGGTTTTTAAACCTATCTTCAAATATCGCTCGTTCACTTTCCTCAACAGGAATATGGTTTAAAACAACAAAACCAGGATCAGTTACCTCGCCCTTTTCGTCCATTAATTCATATTTCTTAGCGTTTTTGAAAAAAGTTTCGGAAGACGTTTCGTGATAAAGTGCAGCACCATCAGAATTAGAAAAAAGCTTTACATTTTCTCCGTCATGATCTTCTTTTACCTTTGATAAATAGTCGTATGTTCCATATGTAACGTAAACGTTCATCTTATTCATCCTTTCAATGAAGTGATCAGGGAGAATTGCCTGATACTTTACCCTTATTTGGCAAAAACTAAACAGAATCGTCATTGTATATAGTACAAATATAACATTATTTCATGTAAGCTTAGCTGTAATTAAGTTAATAAGGGAGTGCCTCATAGAATGAAAAAACTCGGCATCGGCTTAATCGCAACATTAGCTGTATTCCTCATTGGATTATTAGGGTATTTGGGGATATTACTTGCTGGAAACTATGTCATCGACGAAAAAAAGCTTGTGATGAATTCAGCTACCCAACTTGTCGATAAAGATGGGGAAATTATTACTAAACTTTATTTTGAAAACCGTGAGCCGGTCTCAATAGATGATATTCCAGACCATGTTCAGGAAGCTTTCGTTGCAACTGAAGATAGCCGATTCTACGATCATCATGGTCTTGATGTAAAAGCAATTGGCCGAGCGCTTTATCGTGATATTCTTGCTGGAAAAAAAGTAGAAGGCGGAAGTACGATTACACAGCAATTAGCGAAGAATGTTTTTCTAACTAATGACAAATCTTGGTTAAGAAAAACGAAAGAAGCTGTTATCGCAATTAATTTAGAACGTAACTATAGTAAAAAGAAGATATTAGAAATGTATTTAAACCAAATTTATTTTGGACATGGGGCTTATGGTATACAGTCAGCTTCAATGTTGTTTTTTAATAAACCAGTCTCAGAGTTAAGTGTTGAAGAAGGAGCCATGTTAGCTGGACTTCCGAAAGCACCTTCAAATTATTCACCAATTAATCATCCTGAAGAGAGTAAAGAGCGTAGAGATTTAGTGTTATCTTTAATGGAAAAGCAGGATTATATAACACCCAAAGAAGCGGTTCGACTTCAAGGAAAGACGCTATCTCTTGATGTGGCAGAAGTAACAAAGGAAGCAGCTTTCCTTACGTACATTGATATGACGCTTCAAGAAGCGAAGACTCGATTTAATCTTTCGAATGAAGAAGTATTACGTGGTGGTTATAAGATCGTAGTGCCAATGGATAAAGATTTGCAGAAAGCAGCTTATGAACAATTTCAAAACGGAAAGCTTTTCCCAGGAAGTGATCCTAACAATCCGCCTCAAGGGGCTCTGACGATGATGGATGCAAAGAGTGGTGGAGTAGTAGCGGTTCAGGGAGGTCGTGATTATGTTCAGAAGGGTCTTAACCACGTGACCTCAAAGAGACAGCCTGGATCTGCATTCAAGCCTATAGCCGTATATGGGCCAGCAATTGAGAAAAAGGAATACAGTCCTTATACATTATTAAAGGACGAAAAGACTGACTACGATGGGTACTCTCCATCTAACTATAATAACCAATACGCTGGTCAACTCTCTCTTTATGATGCTGTCAGAGTATCTGCTAACGCACCTGCAGTTTGGTTATTAAATGAGATTGGAATTTCATATTCAAAATCTTTTCTTGAAAAAAGTGGCCTTTCAATTGAAGATAATGATTTAAAAATCGCTCTTGGAGGGATTGATAAGGGCGTTTCTCCCTTTGAAATGATGGAAGCCTATCGTCCTTTTGCTCAAGAAGGAAAGCATGTCGATCCATATTTTATTAGTAAGTTATACAATAATGACGGCAAGGTAGTAGGTGAAGCAAAACAAGAGGAAGAGAAAGTATACTCCAAACAAACGGCATGGTATATGACAAGAATACTCGAAGGTGTCGTTAAGAATGGTACCGCCATAAGTGGAGAAGCAGATGTGGCTATCGCTGGTAAGACTGGAACAACTTCGTATGAGGGAGTATCGGGTGGTTCGCGTGATGCCTGGTTTGTCGGTTTTACACCAGATTTGGTGGGTGCAGTATGGATGGGGTATGACCGGACAACGGAATCACAGTATCTGACGGGTGGAAGTGAATATCCGGTTCAACTTTTTAAAAAGGTGGTAAATACTTCAATCGATGAGAATAGTACTAAGGAATTTAGTAAGCCTTCAGGATTGAAAGATATGGAAAAACCTATTACCCTGCCAAAAGTGAATGATTTGAAGGCAGATTTTGATTTCCTTTATGGTCTTCCCGCTGTCAAATTGAATTGGGCAGCATCCTCTGATGATCGTATTGTTTATCACATCTATGAAATAAAAGATGGGGAGAGAAAAAAGATAGCTGAAGTTGAAGGAAAAGGGGAATATACAAGAAACTCGATCTCATTCTTTGGATCTGTATCTTATCAAGTAGTTCCTTATAATCCGTTAACAGAGCAAGAAGGAGAGGCATCTAATGAAGCTTCCGTCAGTTTGTTTGATCGGTTTAAAGGTAATGAAGAAGAGAAAGAAGATAAAAAGATAGAGGAAAAACAAGTAAATGAGTGAGGATTTTCACTTAAACGATCGGTTACTTATGGTAAAGTAGACGATGTAAACGGCTTCAAAGTTGGACGATTTTATGACTTTTTTCTTCAATATCTGTACACTGAAGCTTACGATCGCTATAGTATGTAAGGATGTAAAAAAGTACGTTTTGCAATTAGAAAGGTGGACAAGCATGAATAAAGCATCATTTAATGATCAATTTCTTCGGGCATGCCGAGGAGAAGCGACAGATCATACACCTGTCTGGTATATGAGACAAGCAGGTCGATACCAGGCTGAATATAGAAAAATTAGAGAAAAATATTCATTTCATGAAATGAATCTAAACCCAGAAGTAGCGGCTGAAGTGACGCGATTTGCCGTTGAACAGCTTGGTGTTGATTCAGCTATACTATTTGCAGATATTATGACGCCACTTCCATCTATCGGTGTGGATGTAGAAATTAAATCAGGTGTAGGCCCTGTTATCGATAATCCCATTAAGAGTAGATCTGATATTGATCGACTAGGTGAACTTGATCCACTGAAAGATATTCCTTATGTAATGGAAACTATTAAGATGCTACGGGAGCAATTGTCTGTTCCTTTAATTGGATTTAGCGGAGCGCCGTTTACTGTTGCAAGCTATATGATTGAAGGTGGACCCTCTAAGAATTATCATAAAACGAAAGCATTCATGTATTCTGATCCAGAAGGATGGTTTCAGCTAATGAATAAGCTTGGGGATATGACAATTGCTTATCTTACAGCTCAAGTAAAAGCGGGTGCTCAAGCTATCCAGTTATTTGATTCATGGGTTGGTGCGTTAAATGATATGGATTATCGGACGTATATTGCTCCTGTTATGAATCGCATATTCTCTGCTTTAAAAGAACTGAATGTCCCACTCTTAATGTTTGGCGTTGGAGCGAGTCATCTTATTCAGGAATGGAACAAGCTCCCTGTTGATGTAATTGGAATAGACTGGAGAATTTCAATTAAGAAGGCGAGAGAAGTTGAAGGGATTAAAAAGCCGCTCATGGGGAATCTCGAGCCTGCACTTCTACTTGCACCGTGGGAAGTCATTGAACAAAGAACAAAAGAAATTCTTGATCAGGGAATGGAGACGCCAGGATTTATCTTTAATCTAGGTCATGGGGTGTTCCCACAGGTTCAAGTTGAGACATTGCAGCGTTTAACGAATTTTGTACACGAATATACGCGTAAGAACAGTTAATGGAAATGGGGGAGGTATGGCATGAAGCGAACCATTGGCCTTTTAGTTATGGCTTACGGTACACCGCGAAGTGAAGCAGAAATTGAACCATACTACACACATATACGTCGGGGGAAGCGACCTACAGAAGAAATGTTGGAGGATTTGATTGAACGGTATGAAGCGATTGGTGGTATATCTCCCTTATCGGATATAACAACAAAACAGGCTCAGAAGCTAGAGGATCGTATGAATGAAGAATTTGGCGAAGAGGTAGAGTTTAAGAGCTACCTTGGCTTAAAGCATATTGAACCTTTTGTAGAAGATGCCGTTCGGAATATGCAGAAAGATGGGATTGAGGAAGCCGTTAGTCTTGTTCTTGCTCCGCATTACTCTACATTAAGTGTAAAGACCTATAATGAACGAGCGAGAGCTGAAGCAGATAAACGGGGCTTCCCCAGTATCTATTCGATCGACCAGTGGTACAACGAGCCTAAGTTCATCCAATATTGGGTGAATCAATTACAATCGTGTTTAAGCCAGATTGATGCTAAGGAAAAAAAGAAAACCATTGTTATATTCTCTGCTCACAGTTTGCCTGAGAGAATCTTGCAGAACGGGGATCCTTATCCAGGACAGCTAGAAGAAACAGCAAAGCATATTGCTGAACGAGCTGGGATAGAACATTATGCCATTGGATGGCAGAGCGAGGGCAATACGCCCGATCCGTGGATTGGGCCAGATATTCAAGATTTAACTCGAGACTTATTTGAGCAAGAAGGTTACACAGGATTTATTTACTGTCCGGTAGGATTTGTCGCTGATCATCTCGAGGTGCTATATGACAATGATTACGAATGTCAACAAATGACCACTGAACTTGGTGCAGCCTATCATCGTCCGGAAATGCCCAATGCAACGGATGAATTTATAGAGATATTAGCAACAGTTGTGAAGCATGAACTAATAAAAAAGAAGATGATACAGTATGAGTAAACAAACAAAAAAAATCGTGATTATCGGAGGCGGGATTACTGGATTAACCGCCGCCTATTACCTTCAAAAAGAGATGAGGAACGAAAATCGATCCTATGAAATCACGTTACTTGAAGGCAAAGATCGTTTAGGTGGAAAGATTCAAACGGATACGACAAATGGTTTTGTGATTGAACGTGGTCCTGATTCCTTTCTTGCTAGAAAGGAAAGCGCAGCACGTCTTGTGAATGAAGTGGGAATGGGAGATCAACTTGTTCCGAATTCCACTGGACAGGCCTTCGTATTAAATAATGACCAGCTCTATCCGATTCCAGGTGGAGCAGTAATGGGAATCCCAACGGAGCTTTCTCCATTTATCTCGACAAAGCTATTTAGCTTAAAAGGGAAAGCTAGAGCAGCAGGAGATTTAGTTCTTCCGAGGAGAGAACAGGGAGAGGGAGATCAGTCACTTGGACTATTCTTTCGAAGACGACTTGGGAATGAGGTTGTTGAGAATTTAATCGAACCTTTACTGTCAGGCATTTATGCAGGAGATATCGATAAACTCAGCCTTATGTCAACCTTCCCTCAGTTCTCAGAAGTGGAAAGAAAGTACCGTAGTTTAATTCTAGGGATGAAGAAGACGACACCACCTTCTCGCCGAAGCACTGGTAAGAAAAAGCCGGCTTTCCTTACGGTCAAATCAGGTTTACAGTCATTTGTGATGGGAATTGAAAGATGCTTAACAGACGTTAACATTAGAAAAAATGTTAACGTGGATCAATTAAAGCAAAATGAGGCCGATGGATCTTACACGCTTAAGACAACAAACGGCGAGGAGTTATCAGCTGATTCTGTTATCATCACGACCCCGCATCAGCAGGTATATCATATGTTACGAGACCATCAGGAAGTAGCTCCACTAAAGGACATGCCTTCCACAACGGTTGCAACAGTTGCAATGGCTTTCCCTGAAGAAGCCATAAAAAAGGCAATGGACGGAACAGGATTTGTTGTATCTAGAAACGCTGATTATACGATTACCGCCTGTACCTGGACACATCGTAAGTGGCAACATTCTGCACCAAAAGGAAAAGTACTTCTTCGTTGTTATGTAGGTCGAGCAGGTAATGATGGAATTGTTGAGAAAAGTGATGAAGAAATCGTTCAGACAGTATTAAACGATCTGAATCAAATTATGGAAATTGAAGGCCACCCTGAGTTTTACCGAATTACGAGATGGAGACAATCTATGCCGCAATATGAGGTTGGCCACCGTAATAGAATTGAAACCGTTATTTCAGGAATTGAAAAGAAAATGCCGGGCGTTTTTCTAGCTGGAGCTTCATACAATGGAGTAGGTCTCCCTGACTGTATCGATCAGGGGGAGGCAGCTGTAGCCTCAGTTCAAAATTTCTTCAAATAATAAGGAAGGTTCACCGAATGCGGTGAACCTTTTTTATATTTCTATTCGCTATCATTCACTTAAAGGAGTGGATTTTGTAGAGATTAACAAATGTTATACTGGAACTATTATCTATTTTTGTTAGTGTAGATGAAACTCTAATGGTAGAATATAAATGGCAACAATTAGTAATAAAGGAGTACGAATCATGTCGGAAATGGCAAGGCCCTTACTTATTAATATTTCAATGCTCTTTTCAGTCTTATTTCTCTGGAATATGGTCATGCCATTTACAAGAGCAAGCTCGATTAACCTGAAAGAGAAGATGATTTATGGAGTGATCAGTTCCTTGATGGCTCTGCTTTGTATGCTCTTTCCGTTAGAAAAATTCGGAGATACAGTATTTGATTTAAGAGTTGTTCCTCTTATTCTTGTAACATTATACGGTGGCAAACTGCCTGGCCTCATTTGCATGATCACGATTTCTGTAACACGAACTTGGATGGGTGGAGAAAATGCTTGGGTTGGAGTTCTTATTGCGATTGTTGGGTTTCTCATTGCAATTGGATTTATGAACCACTTTCAAAGATCAATCCGAAAGTGGAAAGGGATTATTTTCACAGGAATTCTATTTATCATTTCGTATATTGCCATCATTCTTATTTTCTTAGAACCGTTAAAAACCTATTTTTATCCGATCTATTTCACGTCATTTGCAATCGCCTATTTCATTATTTTCTATTTAACTGAACGACTTGTATTAATAAATATTCAACTTCAAGAAACGGTTTATCTTGAGAAACTATCAGTTGCGGGAAAAATGGCTGCTGCTATCGCTCATGAAATACGGAATCCGCTTACGACTGTCAAAGGTCTTCTGCAGTTTATTTCGGCTGACACAGTAGACACCAAAGTTCAAAATTATGCCCCATTGATGCTTGAAGAAATCGAGCGGACGAATAAAATCATTACAGATTATTTGATGCTTATCAAACCTTCCAAAAGTGACTGTGAACAAGTAGATTTGAATAAAATTGTCAGAGATACAGTTGCATTAACGGAAGTATTAGCCTCGTACTACGCGGTTAAAATTCAATATGATGAAAAGGGCGCATTTCATATATGGGGTAATCCCCAAGAATTAAAACAATGTTTAATAAACGTTATAAAAAATGCAATTGAATCAATTGAAGGAGAAGGATTGATTCATGTTGCTTTGCAATACGGAACAAAAAGAGGTACGGTAGATATCGTTATTCGTGATAATGGAGCCGGGATGAGCAAGGAAGAGCTTGAAAAGATCGGACTTCCATTTTATACAACAAAATCGAAAGGAACCGGCTTAGGTACAATGATCACGAACCGGCTAATTCGAAATATTGGTGGAAGAGTGAATTACACAAGTTTACTAGGCGAAGGAACGACGGTTACAATAACACTACCAATCACCAAGCAATAGGGGGATAATGATGACGTTCGATCGAAGAAAAAGCATTTTAGAAGCAGCAGAAAAATCTTTTTCCATGTTTGGTTATAAAGCAACGACAATGGATCAAGTCGCTAAAATTGCGAATGTAGGAAAAGGAACCATATATACCTTTTTTAAAAATAAAGAAGAGCTATTCAATGAAATTGTAAGAGGTATGGTATTGGAGTTGAAGGGGCTTGCTCAAGATTCAATTCGTAGAGAGGAGTCCTTTTTTGTCAATCTTCATCGGGCTCTTTATAGTGTGCTGGAACATCGGAAGGAGCACAAATTAGCTATAAAGCTATCTCAAGAAGTGCGTGAGATTGGAACGCCTGCAGCAATGGACGCCCTTGATCTTGTTGAGAAGGCCATTCTTTCTTTTCTAGAACAAGAAATCGAGAGAGGTATTTCTGATGGTGAAGTAAAGAAGTGTGATCCTTCTCTTACAGCATTTCTTATGTTTAAAATGTATATTGCACTCATTTTTGACTGGGAAAAAACTCATTCTTCATTTACGAAAGAAGAGATCGCAAATCACCTGGAATTTTATATGATGAGCGGGATTAAATTGAAGTAGCAGTATCCAAAGAAAGTGGAATACTGCTATTGCTATTCTAACGAAACGGTGATATATTACTTTTTGTAGCAAAAAATGACCATAATTAAAAAATGGTCAATTGAGGCGTTTTTATAAAAAGAACATTGCTTTTTTTTGGCTTAAAATGACTAATTGAGAAATTTGGTCAAATAGACAGGAGGACAAAAATGAAAAAATCATCTCGGCTATTTCGGTCAGAATGGTCGTCATTGTTAAAAAATAAAAAAATCTTAATTCCCGTTATTGCGGTGTTATTTATTCCAGTAATGTATAGTGGAATGTTTTTGTGGGCATTCTGGGATCCTTATGAAAATTTAGATCAAATTCCCGTCGCTGTTGTTAATAGTGACAGTGGGGCAGATTTCGAAGGGGAACATCTTGAAATCGGTAATGAATTAGTAGATAAACTGAAAGATGAACCGGAATTCAAGTGGGATTTTGTAGATGAAGAAGAAGCGAACAAAGGGCTTGAAGATCAAACTTATTATATGAAAATTCAAATTCCCGAGAACTTCTCTCAGAAATCGACAACTGTTCTTGATGAACACCCGGATAAACTAAACCTTGAATATGTTCCCAATGAAAGCTTTAACTTTCTAGCTGGACAGATCGGTGGAACGGCTGTTAGTGAAATTAAATCTCAAATTGCTGAGAACATCACTGAAAATTACAGTGAGCTTGTCTTTGATAAGTTCAGTGAAATAGCTGATGGTTTATCGGAAGCAACAGATGGTGCAGGTGAGCTTGCTGATGGCTCTTCCGAATTAAAAGACGGTACACAGCAGTTGAAAGACAACTTAGCCTCTCTCAATGAAGGGTCAATTGAGTTAACCAACGGCATTAGTAGTGCAGAAAACGGGTCCGTTGATCTTGCAAATGGCATTAGTAAGGTAAATAAAGGTACCACCGATTTATTAAACGGTTTAAAAGAAAAACAACCAGAAGTTAGTGAGCTAGCTGATGGAGCTTCAAGAGTAAGTAATGGGCTTGGAGAACTTGGTACTAAAATGAGTGAATTTAAAGTTGGCCAAGAAGAACTTCTATCTGGTATAAAAGAAAGCCGTGCTGGAACGAAGCAGTTAATGGCTGGATTAGATCAATCTGTTGCAGAATTAGAAAATAGTTCATTACCAGAAGTTGATACAGAAGGATTAAAACGGTCACTAACGAGTGGAGTTACGAATGCAACAGCGGTACCTAAAGAACTGCAAGGCGTAATTGAATCGATTCAAGCAAGTGATCAATATACGGATGAGCAGAAGCAGGCGCTAATTAGCCAGCTTCAACCGATTGCTGAGAAATCTGGTTCAGCGGCGAAGTCAGTTGGAGAAGTAGCAGCGACATTTGCTAACGCTTCAGATAAACTTTCAGGCGTCTCTTCTAAGATGAATGCTCTATTAGAAGGACAAAGGAAACTTGCTCAAGGTGCTAGTGGTCTTTATGAAGGACAAGGAAAACTAGAAGATGGACTTAGTGATCTGGGTGATGGCATTAATCAAGCAGAGTCTGGAATTGCTCAGCTTCAAGATGGAGCTATGCGGGTTGCAGATGGTAACGATACTGTAGCGACTGGTTGGAACAGCATGATTGATAATGTTGGCACAATCAACTCAGGAATGAATGGACTATCTAGTGGTTCACAAGAGCTTGTGAGTGGGCTAACAGAATTAGAAGGTGGTTCGTCTGATTTATCATCCGGTGCAGGTCAATTAGCGGATGGATCTAAAGATCTTGACAGTGGGGCTCAGAAACTCACAGATGGTACAACAGAGCTTCGTGATAAACTTGGCGAAGCGGCTGAGGAAACTTCTAATACAAATGCTGATGAGGAAACGTACAATATGTTTGCGGATCCAGTAAATGTAGATACAGAAGCCGTTTCATCTGTACCAAACTATGGAACAGGTTTTGCACCATACTTCCTTTCACTTGGTCTATTTGTAGGAGCGCTACTTATGTCCATTGTGTTCCCACTTCGTGATCCGGCTGGAAGCCCACGTACAGCAATTGGATGGTTTATGAGCAAATATGGCATTCTACTATCTGTGGGAGTAATTCAGGCGCTTGTGTCGGATGCGCTTCTATTATACGGATTGCAAATCGAAGTACAGAGTATTCCCTTATTTCTACTCTTCTCCATTGTATCAAGTCTCGCTTATATGGCGTTGATTCAGTTCTTTGTTACAACGTTAGGAGATCCAGGACGATTTGTAGCGATCATTGTTTTGATCTTACAATTAACAACAAGTGCAGGTACCTTCCCGCTTGAGTTAATTCCAGAAGGACTACAAATCTTTAACACATGGTTGCCAATGACGTATACAGTTTCTGGTTTGAAAGCCGTCATTTCAAGTGGTGATTTTGACTTCATGTGGCAAAATGTATATGTTCTGTTAGGGTTTATTGCGATCTTTGCTATTGGAACCATTACCTTCTTCTTTGTAGAATTGAAAAAGCGTAAAAAGCATGGCTTGGAACCAGCTATGAATGAATAATGAAACAAGGAGGCTGTCTCTATCAATTGATAGAGACGGCCTCTTTTCTTTTGATAAATGGATGGAAAAACGATACAGTAATAGTAAGAAAGTTGTGATGAAGCGCCATTGAGGGTTTCATATTAGGTTATGAAAGGGTAAGTATTATGAAGTTATGGATTTTTCGGGAGGCAGGAGAGGCGATAGAATGATTACTTTCGAGCATATTAATAAGAAATTTGCTGATGGTACTGAAGCACTAAAGGATATTAATTTACATATTGAAAAGGGCGAATTATTAACGCTCATTGGGCCAAGCGGCTGTGGAAAAACGACTACAATGAAGATGATTAATCGATTAATTGAGCCAAGTGGTGGACAAATTTATATTGATGGAAAACCAATATCAGATCAGGACCCGGTTGAACTAAGGAGAAGCATTGGATATGTCATTCAACAAATCGGACTTTTGCCACATATGACAATCGCTGAAAATATTGCCTTAATTCCCAAACTGAAAAAATGGGACAAAGATAAAATAGATAAGCGCGTCGATGAAATGCTTAATCTTGTAGGGTTAGAACCTTCTATTTTTCGGTCTCGCTATCCACTAGAATTGAGTGGCGGTCAACAGCAAAGAGTGGGTGTCATTCGTGCACTTGCAGCAGAACCACCAATTATTTTGATGGACGAGCCATTTAGCGCATTAGACCCTATTAGTCGAGAACAGCTTCAGGACGAGCTTGTAAAGCTTCAGAAAGAAATTCAGAAAACAATTGTTTTTGTTACGCACGACATGGATGAAGCTATGAAAATCGCCGATCGTATTGCCATTATGAAAGATGGCGAAATTCTTCAGCTAGATACGCCGGATCGCTTGTTACGCCACCCTAAGAATGAATTTGTCCGCAATTTCATAGGTGATGAACGAATGGCTAAAGGGCAAGCTCCAACAGCTGTCGATTTAATGATTAGAAAAGTAGCAACTGTGAAAGAAAGTAGAGGTCTTGCAGAAGCGTTCCGTCTAATGAAATCAGAGCGAGTCGATAGCCTGGTTGTAACAGGGCCAGAGCAGGAATATATCGGTGTCGTTACGCTAGAACAGGTTCAAAACCATTATGGTGATGATGGGAAACGAATTGTGGATGTGATTGAAGTGATCGAGTCCATTAATGAGAGCACGCTCTACCCTGAAATAGCGAAACGATTTGCTGAAAATCAACCGATCAATATCCCTGTGGTTGAAGATAATAAGCTCACAGGATTAGTTACAAGAAGTAGTATGATGCGAGGGTTAGCAGGACTTGAACAATATGATCAAAGAGAGGGGGGGAGCCTGAATGAATGACGAGAATTTTTTCATTCTATTTATTGAGACGATGCAGAATCGGTGGGATGATATACTAGTAGCACTTCAGGAGCACCTATTCCTTTCGTTCATCTCTATTGTGATTGCCATATTAATATCTGTTCCACTTGGTATTTTTATTTCACGGAGAAAGAAGCTAGCGGAGCCATTCATTGCGGTGGCAGCTATCTTTCAAACAGTACCAAGTTTAGCCCTGTTCGGATTTCTCATTCCCTTTCTAGGAATTGGAAACATAACAGCTATTATTGCTTTAACGGTTTACGCGCTTCTTCCAATCCTCAGAAATACGTACACTGGCATCACTTCCGTAGATCAATCTTCTATTGAAGCTGGAAGAGGGATGGGGATGACGAATATGCAAATTTTGATGAAGATCGAAGTTCCTCTTTCTCTACCGGTTATAATGGCTGGTGTCAGAACAGCTACTGTCCTAACAATCGGAGTAGCAACTCTCGCTACTTTTGTAGGTGCAGGAGGACTTGGCGATATTATATATCGTGGTCTTACCTCGAATAAAGATGAGCTCGTATTAGCTGGTGCACTTCCTGCAACTATTCTGGCTCTTGGATTTGATTTAATTCTAAAATTATTAGAAAATGCGGCAACTCCTAAAGGAGTTAAAGCAAAAAAATAAAGGGAGAGATTCGTTTGAAGAGAATTACCTTACTTTTACTAGGAGTTGTAATGGTTCTTGCTGCATGTGGAGGAGATAGCGGAAGTGAAGAAAGTGATCCGATCGTTATTTCTGGTAAGCCCTGGACTGAGCAATATATCTTACCACACCTTCTTGCAGAGTACATAAAGGCTAACAGTGATTATGAAGTAGAGGTTGATGCCGGTGTTGGTGAAGTGAATATTCTACAACAGGCGCTTATCGATGGTGATATTGATATGTACGTGGAATATACAGGT
This sequence comes from Pseudalkalibacillus sp. JSM 102089, assembly GCF_041366475.1. Taxonomy (NCBI): domain Bacteria; kingdom Bacillati; phylum Bacillota; class Bacilli; order Caryophanales; family Fictibacillaceae; genus Pseudalkalibacillus; species Pseudalkalibacillus sp. JSM 102089. Next base: position 56,435 of record NZ_JBEWYW010000010.1, on the reverse strand, counting down.
ACAGGTCTTGAAGCGGTACTTAAGGAAAGTGCTGAATCCGATGAGTCAGCTGATGAGATTTTTAAACGGGTGAAAAAAGGATACAAAGATGAATATAATCTTGTTTGGCTTGAACCACTTGGATTTGAGAATGGCTACACGCTTGCTATGACTCAAGACACAAATAAAGAGGTAAATGCAAAAACGTTCTCGGATATTATCCCAGCTTCAGATGATTTGGTATTTGGTGGACCACACACGTTCTACGAAAGAGAAGATGGTTACGATGCCCTAGTAGAAGCTTATGGTTTTAATTTCAAAGACGAAGTGAGTCTTGATCCGAATATCATGTACGATGCTTTAAATGAAGGTGAAGTCGATGTGATTCCTGCCTTTACCACTGATGGAAGAATTGCTCGTTTCGATCTTGCGACAACTGAAGACGATAAGCAATTCTTCCCACCATATTATGCTGCGCCAATTGTTCGACAGGAAGTTCTTGATTCACATCCTGATCTTGAGAAGGTTGTGAACGAATTTGCTGGAAGTATTTCAGAAGAAGAAATGTCTGAAATGAATGCAAAAGTGGATATGGATGGAGAAGAGCCTGAGGATGTTGCAATGGAATTCTTGAAAGAAAAAGGATTGATTGATTAATAAAAAAAGCGAGATGAGGAATTCCTCATCTCGCTTTTTCATTTATGTTATTCAGCTGGTTTTAAATCTTCAATAGAATCAGCTTCAACGTATGATGGAACAACAAGTCCTGTTTTCGCACCTTCAAGGTTTACTCCAAGACGGTCCATGTTGTCACCATATTCATCTAGAAGGTCAGCGTGTGTAATTGGAAGCCATCCAGCTACCATTGCGTCAGCATCACCTTCAGAAACAGCGATGAACATAGAAGCTGCATCAAGTTGAGTTAATTTAACCTCATAGCCTACGCTCTCAAGAACTTTAGCTACTACGTTCGTACTTGCGATTTCAGAATCCCATGCTACATATGCAAGTGAGATTTCTTCACCGTCTACTTCCTCAGCACCTTTAGTCCATTCTTCTACCATGTCGGAATGTTCGTCTACCCAGTTTTGTGCTGCTTCTTCAGGCTTTGCACCTTCCTGTACTTCGACCATAACATTGCCCATGTCTTCTGGAGTCCAGTTGAACTGATCAAGAATTGTATGAGCAGAAGGCTGATCTTCTTTTAACCCCATACGTGCAAAAGTTTCGATGTTTTCTTCTTCACCATAAAGGCCTTGTGGATCTTCAAGATATTTAAGGTCGTATTTCGCGAACATCCAATGTGGTGTCCAACCAGTAACGATAATCGGTTCTTCATCATCAATTGCTTTACCAAGTTCTGCCGCCATAGCAGCTGAAGAGGATTCGATTAATTCCCAACCTTTAAGGCTATCGTACTCTTCAAGTGCAGATGTCGTAGCTTTCATAATACCAGCGCCTGGCTCAATTCCTACAATTTCGTAATCTACTGCTTCTCCAACGTTAGTACCGCCTTCGCTGGAACCTTCACTACTATCTCCGGCATTGTTACCGCCACAAGCAGCAAGAATCAATGTGAGTGACAAAAATAGTGCAAGTCCTGTTAACCCTTTTTTAAAGTTAAACATGTAATTCCCCCTTAATTTTTTGTTTTACCTATATTTTGAGAAATCCGGTCAAGCATAATTGCTAGAATAACAATGGCAAGACCAGCTTCAAAACCAATACCAACTTTGATCTGCGTTACAGCACGATATACGTCTGCTCCGAGACCAGGTGCACCTACTAGAGATGCAATAACGACCATTGAAAGTGAAAGCATGATACTTTGGTTAATTCCTGCCATGATCGTGGGAGTAGCTAGTGGGAGTTGTATTTTAAACAACTTTTGTTTTGTTGTAGATCCAAATGCATTAGATGCTTCGATTAAATCTTCCGGCACCTGACGAATGCCAAGATTCGTAAGACGAATCGTAGGAGGCATTGCAAAGATGACAGAAGCTATGATTCCGGGTACCATACCAATCCCAAAGAATAGAATAGCTGGGATGAGATATACGAATGCAGGCATTGTCTGCATGAAATCCAATATCGGTGTGATAATTCCTCTTACACGGTCACTTTGTGATGCCCAAATCCCAAGTGGTACACCGAGAATAATCGATATAATGACCGAAGTTAATACGAGTGCTAACGTTTGAATAGTTGGATCCCAATAACCGAGATTATCGATTAAGAGAAGTCCGAGTAACGTGAATACAGCTATTGGCCAGCGACTTGACCACCATGCAAGGATCGTAAAGATTGCAATGAGAACAAGAGCTGGCGGGAAACCTAGTATGGAAACGATCCCTTCTACGAACCAATCAATCCCAGATGTAATACTATCGAAAACTGGTTCAAGGTTATCGGTTAACGTATCAACAATACTATCAACCCAGTCAGCTAGTGGTATTTTAGGAAAAAGTTGCATTTATTTCACCTCGCCTTTCGCGGATTCAGTTTCGTGGCCTGCGAGTGCCCCGATAACTGCACCTCTTACAATGATGCCTTGAAATTTATCGGCTTCATCGACAACGGGGAGAGGAAGGGATGAGTCTGCCATTTTTACAAACATATCCGTGAGTAAAGTCTCTGGTGATACAGTAGGAAGGTCTGTGATTAAAATGTCATTGATATCTTTCTTTTCCTCAATAGCTTTTGCCGTGGCATCTGCTGTAATAGCGCCTAACAGCTTTTTCTTTTTATCAACAATATAAAGACTAGATAATTTTTGTTCTCTCATAAGCTCCAGCGCAACACGTGGCCCACGATCAGCTCGTAGCGTTTCAGCACGTTTCATTACGTGTGAAGCTGTTAACACTTTTGAAAGATCCACATCTTCAACGAAGCGTTCAACATAGTCATTTGCAGGATTTGTCATGATTTCTTCTGGAGAACCAATTTGAACGATAGAACCATCTTTCATTAATGCAATGCGATCTCCGATGCGAAGTGCTTCATCGAGGTCATGGGTGATAAAGACGATCGTTTTTTCCATTGATTCTTGAAGTTCAAGGAGCTCATCTTGCATGTCTTTACGAATAAGGGGATCTAGTGCACTAAATGCCTCATCCATTAATAGTACATCTGGATCGTTCGCAAGAGCACGAGCAAGACCAACACGCTGCTGCATACCACCACTTAATTCAGAAGGAAAGCTATTTTCATATCCTTTCAAACCAACAAGTTCAAGTGATTCTTGCGCTTTTTTTGCTCGGTTTTCTTTGCCAATACTTTGTACCTCTAGTCCATATTCCGTGTTTTCAAGAACAGTTCGATGTGGGAAAAGAGCAAAGCGTTGGAATACCATACTAAGCTTCTTTCTTCTTACTTCACGAAGCTGTTCAGGTTTCATCCTGACGATATCTTCATCATCAATGAGAACCTGACCTGAAGTTGGTTCAATTAATCGATTGAGTAGACGAACAAGCGTAGATTTACCACTACCTGATAGTCCCATGATGACAAAGATTTCACCGGGATATACATCGAAGCTTGCTCGATTTACACCCACAGTATTTCCAGTTTCTTTAAGTATTTCATTTTTTGATTTGCCCTGATCTAATAGCTTTATAGCTTGTTTGGGCGATTTGCCAAATACTTTTGTTACATCTTTTACAGTAATTTTGGCTTTTTCCATAGTTTCACCTCTACCTTTATTAATAAATTTCAACGGTTAAAGTTACAAAAATCACTGAAATATGTCGAAATTTACGATAATCAGTCATTTACTAGTCTTTTTTTACCGACCTATTAAGTATAGAGTGTAGGTACTTAATACTACAAACGGCGTGAGAGCTCAAAATCAGTTAATTCAGTACATACAGAAAAAACTGTACAAACTAAACGGGTAAATGCTTAAGTATCGTCAAAGATGCTAGTATATGCTACAAGGTTCACATGTAAACTTTACAATCAACGAGGTTAACACTAAACTATGAAATGACAAACGATTGGAAAAGTAGGTGCATAGTTTGCAAGACAATAGAGTTGAGAATGCGAGAGAACGTGTTATTGAATCCATCTCTAAAAATATGGATATATATAGCGTCACACCTTCTGTGGGGCGACTATACGGTGCAATGTTCTTTGAAAAAGAGCCAATGACTCTTGATGAAATGAAAGATAAACTTCAAATGAGTAAGACAAGTATGTCTACCGGAGTAAGAACGTTAATCGACTTAAATATGGTTGATAAGGTATGGAGAAAGGGCGAGCGTAAAGATCTTTACGAGGTGAAGTCAGATTGGTATCAAACCTTTACAGATTTCTTTTGTATTCACTGGCGTAAAGGGATTGAAATGAATAGAGATGCTTGTAGAGAATCCATTTCTGAACTTATGGACGTACTGGAGAATGATATTTCTAACGAAGAAAGAATGACGGCAGAAGCTGATTTAGATAAAATGTCTTATGCGTTGGGATACTATGAGTGGTTGAATAAGGTAGTGGACTTATTTGAATCTAGAAAGATATTCGATGTTATTGATAATGAAGAAAAGTAGTGGATATTAGCAAGATATTGCTTCATAAAAATTTTGAATGCGCTCTACATAATAACAAAACGTGCAGGGAAACCCTGCACGTTTTGTTATAGGATTTTACTTAAAAAAGCTTTCGTCCGCTCGTTTTGAGGATTTGAGAATAGTTCATTAGGAACGTTTTCTTCAACGATATATCCACCATCCATGAAAATCACACGATCGCCTACTTCGCGAGCAAACCCCATTTCATGTGTGACAACAACCATCGTCATACCTTCTTTGGCAAGGTCTTTCATGACTTCTAGAACTTCACCAATCATTTCAGGGTCAAGTGCAGAGGTTGGTTCATCGAAAAGCATAACTTTTGGCTCCATAGCAAGAGCCCTTGCTATAGCGACACGCTGCTTTTGACCCCCAGATAATTCCCCGGGATAATTATTGGCTTTATCTTCAAGGCCAACTTTTGCGAGAAGCTCCTTCGCCTTTTTGGCTGAGTTTTGTTTATTATCCCCTTTGACTTTGATTGGGGCTAAAGTCACGTTTTCAAGCACGGTCTTATGAGGGAAAAGGTTAAAATGTTGAAAAACCATTCCAACGTCCTGTCGAACTTTGTTGATATTCGTCTTAGGATCAGCTATGTTGTGGCCATTTACGATCACACTACCACCAGTTATTTCTTCTAATTTATTTAAACACCGAAGAAAGGTACTTTTACCTGAGCCAGAAGGACCAACGACGCATACAACCTCTTTTTCTTTTAAGTCTGTATTAATATTCTTAAGTACTTCTAAATCTCCGAACGATTTCTTTAGATCTTTTACTTGGATGATGCTCATTGTTGCTCCTATCTCCTCTCGTTCTACATTCTTCCTTCGTTTGGAAGGGTTTGCCGATAAATTCTATTATACCAATCCTTGATTCATTTATAAAAGAAGTTGTTCTTATTGATAGAAAACCAGGGATTGTTAGCTGTTGTACTATAACCAGCATTCTTTTATAATAGTTAGTGAAAGCGTTTGCGCAAATTGAGGAATTATCTTTTTCTAGGAGGATGCAGCATGGCACAGCAGTGGTGGAAGGAAAGCGTTGTTTATCAAATATATCCTCGAAGTTTTAACGATAGTAACGGTGATGGCATCGGCGATATTAAGGGAATTACGGAAAAGCTCGATTATTTAAAGGAGTTAGGAATAGATGTCGTTTGGCTCTCACCAGTGTATCAGTCACCGAATGATGATAATGGATATGATATAAGTGATTATCGAAACATTATGGATGAGTTCGGTACGATGGAAGATTGGAATGAGATGTTAGAAGAGATGCACAATAGAGGGATTCGTCTAGTTATGGATCTCGTTGTTAATCATTCTTCTGATGAGCACAAATGGTTTTCTGAAGCGAGGAAATCGAAGGATAATCCATATCGTGATTACTATATATGGCGAGAAGGAAAAGGGGATCAGCCGCCTAACAATTGGGGCTCCTTTTTCGGTGGGTCTGCATGGCAGTACGATGAGGAGAGTCTGGAATATTTTCTTCATCTTTTTTCAAGGAAGCAGCCTGACTTAAACTGGGAAAATGAAAAATTGAGAGAAGAAGTCTATGATCTGATGAAATTCTGGCTAGATAAAGGGGTGGATGGATTCAGAATGGACGTCATTAATTTGATTTCCAAAACCCCTGGTTTACCGGATGCCGAAGTAACCGCAGATTCTCCTTATCAATGGGGAGGAGAGCATTTTGTAAATGGACCTAAATTTATTGATTATATGAATGAAATGAATGAAAAGGTTTTGAAGAAATTCGATGCTATGACTGTTGGTGAAATGCCAATGGCGACACCTGAGGATGGAAAAAGGTACACAAATGAAGACACCGGTATTGTAAACATGCTCTTTCAATTCGAACATATGGATGTGACGAGTGGACCTGGTGGGAAGTGGGATCAGCAGCCGTGGAAACTCACTGATTTAAAGCGAATTATTTCTAAATGGCAAACTGAGCTACACGGAAATGGGTGGAACAGTCTTTACATGGAGAATCACGATCAACCTCGCTCAGTTTCCGTATTCGGTGATGACCAGGAATATCGAGTAACATCAGCAAAAATGCTTGCAGCCTGGCTTCATTTTCTTCAAGGTACGCCTTATATTTATCAGGGGCAGGAGCTTGGTATGACGAATGTCTACTTCGATTCAATTGAAGAATATGAAGATATTGAAACGCTCAATATGTATAAAGAAGAAGTTATTGATAAGGGAGAAGCACCAGAGAAAGTTTTAGAAGCAATCCATAAAAAAGGTCGTGATAATGCGCGAACTCCTATGCAGTGGACTGAAGAGGAGAACGCTGGATTTACAACGGGTAATCCGTGGCTAAAAGTAAACGACAATTATCATGAGATTAATGCGAGAAAGGCTTTAAGTAATGAAGATTCTACTTTTTACTTTTATAAGAATTTGATTCGACTTCGAAAAGAACTTCCAGTGATGATCCATGGTGATTATCAGCTACATTTAGAAGAAGATGAGAATTTGTACGTGTATACAAGAAGCTATAATGGTAGAAGCCTACTTCTTGCAGCAAACTTCTCAAAAGAAACATGTGAGATGAAGCTACCTCACACACTAAGTGGTGGAGAGTTACTGGTTCATAATTACCAGGAAGTAAGTCATCACTTGCAGAATGAATCGATTATGAGACCGTATGAAGTGAAAGCATATTTACTATAGGAAGAAACGTGGGCATTCGCTCACGTATTCTTTTGTACAAGCTATCATAGGCTTATTTAGTTATCACTTTATTGGTCTTAAAAGGATTGAATTCTCTGTTTCGAGGGAAGCTATTTTTGGGAAAAAGAATTTACATGAAAAGTGATCGGTTTCCTTTTTCTTTTTGATTAAGTCATGTATAATAACAAATGTACATTTGTTCATGAGTGTGTTTACTAAATTTCAATATAAAAAAAGGAGTGTATACATATGACAACGACTCAAATGGATTCACTTGCTGTTAACACGATTCGTACGCTTGCAATCGATGCGGTTGAGAAAGCGAACTCGGGACACCCTGGGATGCCGATGGGTGCTGCACCAATGGCTTATACGCTATGGAGCCAATTTTTAAATCACAACCCTTCTAATCCAGAATGGTTTAACCGTGATCGCTTTGTTTTATCTGCAGGACATGGTTCTGCTCTTCTATACAGCATGCTACATTTATTTGGTTATGATGTTTCAATGGAAGACTTAAAATCATTCCGTCAATGGGGAAGCAATACACCAGGACACCCGGAATTTGGTGAGACACCTGGAGTTGACGCAACGACTGGTCCACTTGGACAGGGGCTTGCTATGGCAACTGGTATGGCGATGGCTGAGCGTCATTTAGCAGCAACATATAACCGTGACGACTTCAATGTTGTGGATCATTACACATATAGCATCTGTGGTGATGGTGACTTAATGGAAGGTGTATCTTCAGAATCAGCTTCTCTAGCTGCTCACTTGAAATTAGGTCGTCTTATTGTGATGTATGATTCTAATGATATTTCTCTTGATGGTGATCTTGATCAGTCCTTCTCAGAGAACGTACAACAGCGTTATGAAGCATATGGCTGGCAAGTTATCCGTGTTGAAGATGGTAATGACATGGATACAATTGCAGACGCTCTTAAACAAGCGAAAAACAATACTGAGCAACCAACACTAATTGAAGTGAAAACTACAATTGGTTATGGTTCTCCAAACAAAGGCGGCAAAAATACTTCTCACGGTGCTCCTCTTGGTAAAGATGAAATTGCACTTGTAAAAGAGAACTATAAGTGGACGTTTGACGAAGACTTCTATATTCCTGAAGAAGTGAAAGGTCAGTTTGCTGAATTTAAAGAAGCTGGCAGTAAGAAAGAACAGGAATGGAATGAATTGTTTGCACGCTATGAAGAACAATATCCTGAGCTTGCTAAGCAATTAACTGCTGCTCTAAATAATGAACTTCCTGAAGGATGGGATAGTGAAGTTCCTACTTATGAAAGAGGAACAAGCACAGCATCTCGTGCGGCATCTGGTGAAGTTCTAAACGCACTTGCTAAAAACAATGCGCAAATCTTCGGTGGATCAGCTGACCTTGCATCTTCTAACAAAACAATGTTAAAAGATGAGCAGGACTTTTCACCAGCGGATTATAGTGGACGTAACATCTGGTTCGGAGTACGTGAATTCGGCATGGCTGCGGCGATGAACGGAATCGCGCTTCATAAAGGTCTTCGCATCTTTGGAGCAACGTTCTTTGTATTCTCTGACTATCTTCGCCCTGCACTTCGTCTATCTGCATTGATGGGAGTACCGGTAACATACGTATTCACTCATGATAGCGTAGCGGTAGGAGAAGACGGTCCAACTCACGAACCTGTTGAGCAACTAGCTTCACTTCGAGCAATGCCAGGTCTTTCAGTTATTCGTCCTGCTGACGGTAACGAAACGGCTGCTGCTTGGAAGCTATCCGTTGAAGAAACGAATCACCCAACTGCTCTAGTGCTTTCTCGTCAGAATCTTCCAGTTGTGACAGATTCACATGATCAAGCATACGAAGGTGTTAAGCGCGGAGCTTACGTTGTAGCTGGTGGAGAAGATGCTGAAGCGATTCTTCTTGCATCTGGTTCTGAAGTAGGTCTAGCTGTTGAAGCTCAAGAACTATTAGCAAAAGAAGGTATTTCTGCATCAGTTGTCAGCATGCCAAGCTGGGATCGCTTTGATAAGCAGTCTGCTGATTATAAGCAAAGTGTACTACCTGACAATGTAACAGCACGTCTTGGTATCGAGATGGGCGTATCATTTGGCTGGGATAAGTATGTTGGCCAAAAAGGTGATATCCTTGCAATTGATCGCTTTGGAGCTTCTGCACCTGGCGATACGGTAATCAAAGAGTTTGGGTTCACGCCTGAAAATGTTGTAACTAAAGTTAAGACAATGCTCTCTAAATAATACAATAGGTTTTAGTTGAGAGTGAGAGGCTTTCAGAAGGCGAAAATGGTCTTTCTGAAAGCCTTTTTCTTACCAAAAGATAACCAATTTTGAATATACAGGTGTTGCTATGGAAAAGGATAAACTTACAAAGGTAGTAGAGGCCGCACGCTTATACTACCAATTAGACTATAGTCAACAGGAAATCGCTAAGAGACTTGAGGTTTCAAGGCCAACTGTTTCCCGTTTATTAAAGCAAGCGAAAAGAGAAGGAATTGTTGAAATTAAGATTCATGATCCTTCACAGGATGTGCATTTGCTTGCTACCGATCTTGCAGAAGCTTATGGACTTATAGATGCCAGAGTCGCAATTGTTCCAGAATTTGAAGATCAAATTGTAAAAAAACATATCGGTAAAATTGCAGCTGATTATTTAAATGCCACCATTCAAGATAATGATTTAATAGGAGTTTCCTGGGGAACAACTCTGAATGAAATCGGTAAGAATCTTCGTCATCAATTACTTAAAAACGTTTCAGTTGTACAATTAAACGGAGGAATTAGTTATTCCGAAACTAACACATACGCCTACGAAGTCATTCAAATGATTGGTCGTGCCTTTCATGCTACAAGTCACTTCTTGCCTGTTCCGGCTATTGTAGATCACCTTCTTGTAAAGCAAACAATGGAAGAGGATAGGCACATTCGGCGTGTGCTTGATATGGGCCGAAATGCGAATATCGCTCTTTATAGTGTTGGAATTCCAACAAATGACTCTGTTATTGTTCAAGCAGATTATGTGTCAGAACAAGAGCTTGAAGTGATTCATTCAAAATCTGTAGGAGAAATTTGTTCACGCTTCTTTGATGAAAAGGGAATGCTTATTCATGAGGAGTTAAATGAACGAACAATCGGAATTGATCTTGAAGATCTTTCAAGGAAAGAGAAATCAATATTAGCTGCAGGCGGTCCGAAGAAAGTTGAAGCGATTTACGGGGCGTTGCAAGGTGGCTACGCAAATGTTTTGGTAACGGATCATTATACGGCTCGTGCCTTATTAGAGAAAAAACAGGAGGGGTAAAAAGCATGAAAATCACTGTTTTAGGTCCATGGGGGGGATACCCTAAGGCTGGAGAAGCGAGTGCAGGATATCTCATTCAGAGTGAGGGGTACAACCTCTTAATCGACTGTGGAAGTGGAGTTCTATCTCAACTCCAACATCATCTATCTGTAGAAGAACTTGATAGTGTAATCATTAGTCATTACCATCCTGACCACATTGCAGATACAGGGGTTCTTTACCACGGTCGCTTAATTCAATCAAAAATTAAATCTGAGCTTCCAGTGTTACCAATCTATGGTCATTCATATGATGAAGTTGGATTTAATAACTTGGATCATAAGCCTTATACAGAAGCAAGGGAATATAGAGAAGAAGATACTTTGGAACTTGGTCCTTTCTCTATTACTTTTCAAAAAACAAAGCACCCGGTTATTTGTTACGCAATAAGGATAACAGATGGAGAGCATAGCATGGTGTTTACTGCCGACTCTAGCTATATGAAAGAATTTGAAACGTTTTCTGCTGGAGCTGACTTACTCATTTCAGAATGTAATCTATACAGTGATATGGATGGCTCTCAGATGGGGCACATGAATAGTACGGATGCTGCTAAAATTGCAAAAGAAGCGGATGTATCTACACTGATGCTGACACACCTTCCGCACTTTGGTGATTTATCAGAACTTGAGAAGGATGCTAAACAACATTTTGATGGTGAAGTGATGCTTGCACCTACGGGGCTCGTGTGGAATTCCGAAAAATAGTTATAAAGAAGACCAGAACGATGTTACCGTTCTGGCTTTTTTATGTTATGCAGCGCCCAGCCTCTCGATCGCTTCACCCTCTAAAATGAACACAAAGACCGTGTTCAAATGAAAAGGCTCCAGCGCTTGTCGAGGCTAAACGGGCGCTTTCGCTTTTCTTTATTCTCCTAATGTTGAGTCTAGTTTTCCGTTCATGTCCATTAGGAAGCCGATTTCTCGGCCGAGTAGTCTGGCTAGTTCTTTGGATTTTTTTTCGCCTTCGGATTTGATTTGTTCAATGGTTAGGCTTGAGTTTAAGTTTGATGCTCCTACGACGACAGGGATTTCACCTTTTTCGTAATAAACGATTTTCATATTGCTCCTCCTCAAAGTACGTTTGTTTACAATATTCGTAGAGCGAAAGCGGGGAAAGGGTAGTGTAGGCGGGGTTTTTCGTTCTTTAGTCAGGGTGTCATAAGTATCAGGTTTTGATTCCTTACTGATATTTCATTAGAATAGAAGAAGAATATACAGGAGGTAAGGCTATGCTTTATATAGATAATGAAAATATCATGGATGCGGGGCTTAATCTGGCAATTGAGGAATACATTTTGAAGGAGCTTGATCCTGAGGAAACCTACTTGTTGTTTTACTCGATGAATCCGACAGTGATTGTAGGGAAAAACCAGAACACTATTGAGCAGATTGATACGAGTTATATACGCGAAAATAACGTGGATGTGATCCGTCGTCTTTCTGGTGGTGGGGCCGTCTATAATGATCAGGGTAATTTAAGTTTTAGTATTATTACAAAGGATGATGGAAACAGCTTTCATAACTATAAGAAATTTACGGATCCGGTTGTGAAGGCTCTTGGTAAGCTTGGTGTCGACGCAGAGCTAAGTGGACGAAATGATTTGCTCGTGAATGGCAAGAAAATTTCAGGTAATGCGCAGTTTTCGACAAAAGGTAGAATGTATAGTCATGGTACGCTCATGTTTAATGTCAACTTAGAGAATGTCGTAAAAGCACTTAAAGTTAACAAAGAAAAAATCGAGTCGAAAGGGATTAAATCGATTCGAAGTCGTGTTACGAATATTAGCGAGCATATGGATCGGGAGATGACGCGAGAAGAGTTTAAACAAACGCTCCTTCAGTATATTTTCGAAGAGAAAGAGGAGATCCCATCTTATAATCTGAAGGAAAAGGATTGGGAGGCGATTCACAAAATTGCTGAAGAGCGCTATAAAAACTGGAACTGGAATTATGGTCGATCGCCGAAGTTTAATGTTCAGCACTCCAAACGCTTTCCAATTGGTTCGATTGATGTTCGACTTGAAGTTAAAAAAGGATACATCGAACAGGCTACCATTTTTGGAGATTTCTTTGGTGTTGGTGATGTAAAAGAACTTGAAAACAAATTAGTTGGTGTTCGCTATGAACCTGGTTCATTGGAAGAAGCACTTCAACATTTAGATGTTTCTCATTATTTTGGGAAAATAACAAAAGAAGAGTTTATCGATCTTCTTTATTAGATGAAAGAAGCTGGGAGACCAGCTTCTTAATTTTTTTATTTCCTGTGAGATTGGCTATCTAACTAGCTTAATAAAATAAGGGAGTATTAGTTTTTATCACGATCTTTCCAAAAAAAACACTTTTGCTGTTGTGATTAAAATTATGAACTTTACTCTGTTCCCCTTGCTACTGAAATTTTCTTCCAATATAATATATTTAGAAAATTAAAAATGAATGATTACTCATTCACATAGGAGGAGAGCGAATGAATTTATCTCAGCAATTAACAGAGACAGCTGCCACTTATCCTGAGAAACAAGCATACATTTATCAAGATAATGCTGTATCTTACAAAGAGTTTGAGCATAAGGTTTCTATGTTTGCTGCGAATTTATCGGCAGAAGGAGTAAAGAAAGACGATCATGTTGCCCTTATTTTAGGAAACTCGCCGGAATTTCTAATTAGTTATTACGGTGCATTAAGAGCGGGTGCAGTCATCATTCCAATCAATCCTATCTATACCCCTGATGAAATCGGCTATCTCCTTCATAATGGAGATGTGAAAGCAATCGTGACGTTAGAGCAGGCACTACCTCTCGTTGAAAAAATGGCCGATCAACTTTCTGGTGTAGGTCTTGTTGTTTATATTGGAGAGGGAACAGAAAGTAGAATGATTTCAAACACCAAATTGAAAACGTTTACAAACATGCTTGAAGATCAAGGTAAGTTATTACCGGAAATAACCATTAATGAAGATGATCTTGCTGTTATCCTTTATACATCCGGTACTACCGGAAAACCAAAAGGTGCAATGCTTACCCATAGGAATATATTTAGCAATGCATCAGATACAGGATCATATCTCCAAATCTCCTCACAGGATGTGGTGATTACAGCCCTTCCGATGTTTCATGTATTCTGCATGACTGTTTCAATGAATGCACCGCTTATATCAGGCGGAACCATTGTCATCCTTCCTAAGTTCAGTCCTCAAGAAGTTTTTCGTGTTGCTGAGAAATACAAAGCAACAATTTTTGCTGGTGTACCAACAATGTATAATTTCCTCTATCAATATCCTGAAGGCCGTGCTGACTACTTTCAACATATGCGTATTTGTATTTCTGGAGGGTCATCCTTGCCTGTCGCCCTTCTTCACCGTTTTGAAGAAAAGTTTAATGTCCGCATTTCTGAGGGATATGGGTTATCAGAAGCGGCTCCCGTAACGTGCTTCAATCCATTAGACCGACCTAGGAAAGCTGGTTCAATCGGTCGGAACATCACTAATGTCGAAAACAAAGTAGTTGATGAACTTGGACAAGAACTTTCGGTAGGGATGGTTGGTGAACTGGCAGTTAAGGGACCTAACGTGATGAAGGGGTACTATAAAATGCCGGAGGATACAGCCGTTACCCTTAAAGAAGGGTGGCTATTTACAGGCGATTTAGCAAGAATGGATGAAGAAGGGTACTTCTATATAGTGGATCGCAAAAAAGATATGGTAATCGTCGGAGGTTACAACGTTTATCCAAGAGAAGTAGAGGAGGTTCTTTACAAGCACCCAGAAATTGTAGAGGCTGCAGTTGTCGGGATACCTGATCCGAATTTTGGGGAAGCTGTGCAGGCTTTTGTTGTAACGAAGCAAAAGATTTCAGAAGAAGAAGTTATGAGCTTTTGCAAAGAACATTTAGCGAAATATAAGTGTCCCACGACAATCGAATTCATTGAAGAACTTCCGAAAAATACGACTGGGAAAATTCTGAGAAAAGCCCTTAGAAAACAAATAAACGTCTAAACAAAAAAGCTGATCCTATTGGGATCAGCTTTTTGTTATGAATAATCAGAAAACAATTGATATTTATATGACAATAAAATATAATGACGTTAAATAAACGTTATATAGGTGGTGTGTGGAATAGTGAGAACTTCGGAAGCTCAAATGGCTAAGTTTATGGATCGCATTGATAAGGGAGAAAAGATTGAAGCGGATGATTGGATGCCAGATGATTATCGAGAAGCCTTGATTAGGTTAATTTCAATGCATGGAATTAGTGAAATCATGGGGGCGTTGCCAGAGAAAGAATGGGTTCCTAAAGCCCCTACCCTTTATAGGAAACTTGCGATTATGGCGAAAGTACAGGACGAAATGGGGCATGGACAGCTACTGCTTCGTGTAGCTGAGGATTTAATGGAACCACTAGGAAAAGATCGAGATGACATTATGCAGGACCTTTTTTCTGGAAGGTTGAAATTCCATAATGTTTTTCATATGGAGGCACCGACTTGGGGAGATGCCGGAGTGATTGCTTGGTTAGTAGATGGTGCGGCAATTATTTCGCAAACGATGATGTTAGGAACTTCTTATGGACCGTATGGCCGTGCTTTGAAACGCATCTGTGCGGAAGAGGTGTTTCATGCTCAGCATGGGGAAAGCATTATTATGGCTCTAGCGGAAGGAACTAAAGAACAGCGTGCCTTGTTACAAAATTCTATTAATAATTGGTGGCCATCTCTTCTTATGTTTTTTGGACCGAAATCAAAAGCGGATACTGGTCATACGAATCAGGATAAGAATATGCGCTATAAGCTTCGAACGAAAACAAATGAACAGCTGAGACAGGAGTTTCTTACGAAGTATGTTCCAAGAGTTTGGGCGTTGGGATTAACCATACCAGATGAGACGTTAACGTTTGATGAAGCAACTGCTCAATGGACGTATCAGCAGCCGGATTGGCAAGAATTCAAGCAAATTGTTACTGGAAATGGACCTAAATCGAAAGAGCGATTAGCACTTCGCGTTCGTTCATATGAGATGAATAGCTGGGTAAGAGATGCACTCGGTTCAAGCGTAAAAACGAATTTAGTGAGGTGATAGGGTGTGAGTGAAGAAAATAATCAGTTTTATGAAGTTTATGAGGTTTTTAGTAAGAAGACGGATACCGCATCACTACAGCATCAGTTTAGTCTTCTTGCACCTAATCGTGAGCTCGCCTTTATTATGGCGAAAGAAAATTTTTTTAGGAGAGAGCAGGCAGCTGATATTTGGGTAGTGAAACGTGATCATATTAAACGGATGAGTCAAGAGGAACGAGAGGCAATGAAGCATCTGGAGAAGAATTATCGTGAGACTAAGGGATACGGCTATTTAAGGAAAAAGTGGCGTCAGTATGAGCAAGAACAGCTTACTGAAAAAGACATTATGGGAGGAGGCGAGGGGTAATGAAATCTGAGGAATATCAACGATGTATGATTGAACTTATCTATCAATTAGCAGATGATGACTTTATTCTAGCTTATAGGGGATCAGAATGGCTCGGCCTCGCTCCTCATATCGAAGAAGATGTGGCGTTTGCATCGATTAGCCAGGATTTAATGGGGCATGCAGCGCTTTATTATTCATTGTTAGAAGAACTTGGTGAAGGCGAGGCTGATGTTTTAACACATCAACGAACAAGTGAGCATTTTCGTAATTCAGTGCTTGTGGAGTTACCGAATGGAACGGGGACTTATTTAGATAATCCATCGTATGATTGGGCTTTTACTGTTGTCCGAAATTACTTTTATACACTCGCAAAAAAAATCCGGCTTGATTCTATAAAACAAGAATCTTATGAGCCTCTTCAACACATTGTTCAAAAAATCTCTATTGAAATGAGCTACCATATGATGCACTGGGAAGTGTGGTATGGACAGCTAATGAATAGTACTTCTGAAGCGAGGATCAGAATGGAGAAGGCGATCAGCACCGTGCTTGAAGATCTAGGTGGTGTTTTTTCATACGGTCGTTTAGGAGATCAAATGGTGCGCCTCTCGCTTATTGAAGGCGAGGAAATTCTTAAGCAACGTTTTATTGAATACTTAAATAAAAAAGAGTCTACTTTTACAATGGGCATGAAGCAAGGAGATGGACGAAACGGGATTCATACAACGCATTTAATGACAGCATTGGTTACTCTTTCAGAAGTCTATCAATCTGTGCCTGCAGCTGAGTGGTAAGGAGGGGGACAACATAGAATGTTTCTTAAAGAAAGAGTCATGGAGGTTCTTGAAACTGTAAAGGATCCTGAAATTCCAGTTGTAAGCGTTGTCGATCTTGGGATAATACACGAAGTTCACATCTCCAATCACCGAGTGACAATTGAAGCTATGCCGACATTCTCTGGCTGCCCCGCCCTAGATATGATCAAAAGGAATATTGAGTTGGCTGTAGAAAGTATTCCTGAAGTGGATTTTGTAACTGTCACTTTCATTCGGTATCCGATCTGGACAACGGACCTTGTTTCTACAAAAGGAAGGGAAGCCTTGAAAAAGTTTGGCATTGCTCCCCCAGAAGTACACGATGGGAAGGAATGGAGAGTACCCTGTCCTTATTGTGAATCAGTGTATACAACGATGGACAATATTTTTGGGCCGGCTGCTTGTCGAAGTATATTGTATTGCAGGTCGTGTAAGAATCCATTTGAAGCGATGAAGCCTGTGTCGATTTAATTAAAAATAGAGAGGTTGATGAAGAATGGTCAAATTAATCGCATTGTACAAACAACCGGAAAATGCTCAAAAGTTCGATGAACATTACTTTAATACACATGCTCCGATTACATCAAAAATTCCCGGTCTTAAAAAAATGGAAGTAACTAAAATAGTTGGTTCACCAATGGGGAAAAGTGACTACTATCTTATGTGTGAAATGTATTATGAAGATCACGAAGCGATGAAAGCTGGTATGAAGTCGCAAGAAGGAAAAGCCTCAGGGAAAGATTTGATGGGGTTTGCGGGAGATCTTGTTACACTAATGGTTGGCGAAGAAGTTGGAGAGACAGCAGATACAAAGTAGAAGAGGCGGTGTTAGTAAGATGTTCGAAACGATTGAGTATGAAGTGAAGGATCGTGTAAGTTGGGTTCGTCTAAATCGACCGAATAAATTGAATGCGTTTACATCCTTGATGAACAAAGAAATAGCTACAGCGGTCAATCAAGCAACAAACGATCAAGAGGTTCGCTGCATTGTTATTACAGGTAATGGAAGAGCTTTCTGTTCTGGTCAAGATTTAGGTAGCGTTGAAGAAGGTGTGGATCACGCGGAAATGCTCAGGTCTACTTATAACCCAATGGTGAAAGAAATAACGTCATCAAGTAAGCCGGTGATCGCTGCTGTGAATGGAGTAGCGGCGGGAGCTGGAATGAGTCTTGCTCTAGCGTGTGATTTTCGGTTAGCTCATGAGCGTGCAAGCTTTATTGAAGCTTTTGTTCATGTTGGGCTTGTTCCTGATTCTGGGAGCACTTACTTTCTACCGCGCTTACTTGGTCATGCGAAAGCACTGGAGCTTGCTATGCTTGGAGAGAAAGTAAGTGCTGCAGATGCCAAAGAGCTTGGTCTTGTGACAGACATGTTCTCAAATGAGTATTGGGAGCAAGGAATTAACCAGTTTGCTAATCGCTTAGCGAGTCTTCCTCCTAAAGCGGTGCAGCACATTAAGCAAAACTTTCAAAGAAGTTGGGAAAGTAATCTTGATGAAGTACTTGAGATGGAAGCTGTGACTCAAGGAGAAGCTGGAAAAACGAATGATCATCTTGAAGGCATTCAAGCATTTACCGAGAAACGCAAACCAATTTTTCACGGCAGTTAAGTTATGAGAGAAAAAAAGCAGGAAAATGGGGGCAAATCAAGAATAGATGCTATAGAGTGAAAGTAGCCGTGGTGGTTGATTGCGTAATCAGCTCCCCCGGCTCTTTCCTATGCTTACAAACATAGAGGAGGTTTTTTTTAATGGCTGTCGTTACATATGAAATGAAAAACCATGTGGCATACGTAATGTTAAATCGTCCAGATGTATTAAACTGCTTTAATTATGAAACACTCTCAGTTCTTCAAGGCATTGTTGATGATATTTACTCAAATCGAGAGGTACGTGCCGTTATTTTTATGGGAGCCGGTGAAAGGGCTTTCAGTGCAGGGGCGGACTTAAAAGAAAGGCGAACGCTTTCTGAAAGTGAGGTACGGCGAAATGTAAAGAAGATTCGTGAGGTTTTTTCCTCTGTTGAATCGCTTCCCCAGCCAACGATCGCTGCGCTGAATGGTTTTGCTTTTGGGGGAGGGTTTGAGCTCGCTCTTGCATGTGATTTTCGATTTGCCGTCGAAGGAACAAAAATGGGCTTAACTGAAACGAGCCTTGGCATCATACCTGGTGCGGGAGGAACGCAACGATTACCTCGTTTGATTGGAACAGCGAAAGCGATGGAATTAGTTTTAACTGCTCGCAAACTATCATCTGTAGAAGCATACGACTACGGAATTTTAAACGGTGTTACGACTCGTGAGAATTTACTAGGTACGTGTGAAGAGCTAGCGAGAGAGATCTGTCAAAATGCTCCTGTTGCGGTACAGCAGGCGAAATTTGCCGTTCGTGAAGGTATGAATGTGGACTGTCATACTGGTATGGCTATTGAATCTAAAGCATATGAAGTAACAATTCCAACAGAGGATCGTCTCGAAGCGTTAGATGCTTTTGCAGAGAAAAGAAAACCAGTGTTTAAGGGAAAGTAAAAGTTGCTTTGGACCAATGGCTCTGGTAGTATAACATCATATTTAAGCGACGTATTCATAACGGAATGAAGTTGTGATGAGCGGGGGTATGATGATGAGTGAAGGGTTAAATACAAGATCAATGATTTTTACACTGTATGGAGAATATATCAGACATTATGGAAATGAAATTTGGATCGGAAGTCTGATTCGTCTTTTGAAAGAGTTTGGTCATAACGATCAATCTGTTCGAGCGGCCATTTCAAGAATGAGTAAACAAGGTTGGGTGGAATCCAGGAAAGAAGGTAACAAAAGTTTTTATTACTTAACAGATCGCGGTGTTAAAAGGATGGATGAGGCTGCGCGAAGAATATTTAAACTTCAACCTTCAGAGTGGGACGGAAGATGGCGAATGTTGCTTTATAACATTCCTGAAGAGAAACGTCATATTCGCGATGAGCTGCGTAAAGAGCTAGTGTGGAGCGGCTTTGGAAGTTCTTCTGCTAGTTTATGGCTATCTCCCAACCATCTTGAAGAACAGGTGAATTTGCTAATTGAGAAATATGATATTCGCGATTATATCCATTTCTTTATAGCCGATTACAAAGGACCGCACGAGAGCATGGCTCTTGTAGAGGAATGCTGGGATTTGAATGAAATTAGTAAGAAATATCGTGAATTCATCCAAATGTATAGTGAGCGCTATGTGATTGATCGAAGTAAAATTGAAAAAGGTAAGATGAGTGATGGGGAGTGCTTTGTTGAACGGGCAAAGCTGGTTCATGAATATAGAAAATTTCTCTTCGTTGACCCAGGACTCCCCTCAGAACTATTACCTGAAGAGTGGCCGGGCGAGCATGCGGCTACGTTATTTAGTGATTATTACAGAACACTTGCACAGCCGGCTTCTCGCTTCTTTGAAGAAATTTTTAAAGAAGGAAATGAGTTAACAAACAAAGATAATGGTTATGATGCCTTACAGCATCCTCTCTTAACGGATCGCCTATAAAAAGAAGGAACGGAGGATTAACCTCCAGTTCCTTCTTTTTTTCTATTCTTTAATTTCGAACGAGCTTTCTTTAAATTCTTTCCCTTTTGTTTTATAAGTTTCAATGGTTAGCTTGATCAGCTCTCTATCTTTATCTGTCAGTTCACGAATTACTTTACCTGGTGAGCCAAGCACCATGCTGTTTGGCGGGATTTTTTTACCTGATGGAATGAGTGTATGTGCCCCAATTAAAGAACCTTCTCCTATATCAGCTCCATCAAGAATGATCGCGCCCATTCCGATTAAAGCACCTTTTCGAATGGTGCAACCATGAAGAATGGCGTTATGACCAACTGATACCTCATCCTCAAGAACGAGAGGATACCCTTCAAATAGATGACAGGTGCAGTTGTCCTGAATGTTGCATCCTTTCCCGATACTAATCGGTGCTTCATCACCTCTTAACACAGCGTTAAACCAAACTGTAGAGTCCTCTCCGATTGAGACATCTCCGATGATTTTTGCTCCGGGTGCGACAAAAACATTTGGAGCGAGAGTAGGTGCTATACGATTATATGAAAATAACATAGTTGCTCTCCCTTCTTTTTTAGCTTACAAACTATTTTTTCAGTGTTTCAAAATAGAAGTTTCATATTAAGCAGGAATTATGTTGATCTTCTTTGAATGTTATTAATAAGTATAACACGAATGTTTAGTTTCGTATCATTATCGTTATATGAATGAAAGGAGGGATATAAATGAAAAGAGTCTGTCAGCTATTTTCCATTCGTTATCCAATTATACAGGGGGGGATGGGGAATATTTCGAGTCCGATTCTTGCATCGGCGGTATCTGAAGCAGGAGGACTAGGAACGATTGGAACTGGAACGCTTAGTCTTGAAGAAGTGGAGAGCCTCCTTCTTGATATGAAACAGCGTACAGCTAAACCATTTGCTCTCAACATACCAATTACTGTTACAACAGATTTAAAGGGGATGTGTGAACTTGCAGTAAAACATGCAGTTCCTATTGTTTCTCTTTCCGCAGGAAATCCTGCACCTTATGTTCCTTTTCTTAAAGAGTGCGGTATAAAAGTTATTTGTGTAACGGCTAGTGTCAAACAAGCGAAAAAAGCAGAAGAATCCGGTGCAGATTTAATCGTAGGAGAAGGGTATGAAGCAGCTGGAATTAATTCTCCACTTGAGATTACTACGATGACCCTGATTCCTCAGCTCGTAGCAAGTGTGCAAATACCAGTTATTGCAGCAGGTGGGATTGGAGATGCTAGAGGGTTTGCTGCAGCCTTAGCTCTTGGGGCAGAAGGAGTACAGATGGGTACACGATTAATTGCGACAGAAGAATCGCCATATCATGAGCGATATCTAACAAAGCTTCTAGAAGCTAACGATACTGAAACAGTTATCGTTGGGAGATCTGTTGGAAAAGTGAGAAGGGTTTTGAGAACTGAATACGCAGATCAGTTATTAAAAGCTGAATTAAGTGGAGTAAAGCCTGAAGACTTTGCGGCGATGACTGATGAAGAGAAACATCGGATAGGAGCAGTAGAAGGACGACTTGGAGATGGATTTATTAATGGAGGACAAATAAGTGGGATAGTTAATTCTATTCCTTCTGTCCAGAAACTATTTGAAGACATGGTTGAAGGGGCATTACTAATTTATAAAAGCAAATTGGAAGAGTTTGAGAAAATATCTATGAAGAAGTAGTCATATATCAAGTGTTATTTTTAAAATATATTAAATAATTCCAATTGTTTGAATATTCGTTGACAAGCTAGAATAGCAAGTGTACCATAACGATACGATATCCCGGTTTAGTCAAGGCTTTTCAGTGGATAAAGAATATAACAACAATAAGTTTAGAAAACTTATTTGGGGGAGGACAGGCGTTTGAGATCCTGGAAAAAATGGTTAGGTATTTCTCTAGTTAGTGTGATGGCTCTTGCGGGTTGCGGAACGAACAATTCCTCATCAAACACGGATTCTAGTAGTGGCGAAGCAGAGGATAAGGAGTCTTATACAATTGGCGTGACTCAAATTGTTGAACATCCTTCTCTAGATGCTGCTTATGAAGGATTTAAAATGGCGCTTGAAGAGAATGGATTTAAAGAAGGCGAGAACATTTCCTACGATGTTCAAAATGCGCAGAACGATATGAACAATAGCAATACGATTGCACAAAATCTAGTTGGAGATGAAGTCGACCTAATCTTTGCTAATTCAACACCAAGTGCACAATCTGCATTAAATGCGACCTCAGATATTCCAATTCTTTTCACATCCGTGACTGATCCAGTCGGTGCAAAGCTTGTTGAAGATTTTGATAAGCCGGGAGAGAACATTACGGGAACGACTGATACACATCCAGAAGCCATTCCGAAAACAATTGAATTTATAGCAAGTGAATTTGACGCAAAAAATGTAGGACTCATCTACAATGCTGGTGAACAAAATTCTGTTGCGCAAGTGGACATTGTAAAAGAAGCGATGGAAGGTACAGACCTGAAGGCTGTTGAGAAAAGTGTCTCTACTTCAGCTGAAGTTAAACAGGCTGCAGAAGCACTTGTTGGTAAGGTGGACGTGATCTACATTGTAACTGACAATACTGTCGTATCAGCACTTGAATCGGTTATCAGCGTAGCGAATGATAAAGATATTCCGATGTTCGCAGGAGAATTCGATTCTGTTAGCCGAGGAGCATTTGCAGCATATGGCTTTGACTATAAAGATATTGGATATGAAGCTGGCCTGATGGCTGCGAAAATTTTGAGGGGGGAAGAGACGACGGCAGATATCCCCGTTCAATACCCTCAGAATTTAAAACTTAAAATGAATCAAACAGCGGCAGAAGAAATGGGCATCGAAGTGAAGACAGAATGGGAAGAGATGGGGGAATATATCGAGTAGATCAATAGGTTCGAAAAAGAGAGAGTTTTCTTTTTCGAACCTATTTTTATCAGATGGACTATGAACGTGTTTTCAAATGAAATGGAAGAGGAGGGCGCTTAAAATGGGCTCAGCAATGTTTGGGGCAGTAGAATCTGGCATTATATATGCCATTATGGCACTCGGAGTGTATTTATCATTTCGAATTCTTGATTTTCCAGACTTAACTGTTGACGGAAGTTTCGTAACAGGGGCAGCCATTGCTGCTATTCTGATTGTAAACGGAACAAATCCCTTTTTTGCTACGCTTGTAGCCATTGGAGCTGGTTTCTTAGCGGGTTGTGTGACGGGTCTTCTACATACTAAAGGGAAGATTAATCCTCTTCTTGCGGGAATCTTAATGATGATTGCTCTTTACTCAATCAATTTGAGAATAATGGGGAGATCGAATGTTCCACTCTTAAATGAACAATCCATTTTCACAAAGATAGAAGGCTTTTTTGAGACATCGGGACTTGATTCGGTTTTAAATAATATGACATCAGGTATTGGCTTAGGAAATCTCACTTCAACATGGGCTATATTAATAAGCATGCTTGTTGTTACGACAGTGATTAAAATTTTGACTGATCTTTTCTTACGTACTCAAATTGGTCTTGCCCTTAGAGCGACAGGTGACAATAAACGAATGATTCGGAGTTTCTCAGCAAATACGGATGGGCTAACAATTATTGGACTTGGACTCTCAAATGCACTTGTTGCGTTAGCAGGAGCGTTAATTGCTCAGTATAGTTCATTTGCAGATGTGGGTATGGGAATCGGAATGATCATTATTGGTCTTGCGTCGGTTATTATTGGGGAGGCTATCTTTGGAACAAGGACGATAGCTGTGACCACATTCGCTGTTATAGGTGGTGCAATTGTCTATCGTATTGTTGTGAGTCTTGCCCTCCGAGTGGATTTTCTTGAAACAGGTGACATGAAATTAATTACCGCAGTTATCGTTATTGCTGCACTTGTTCTTCCGCAATTAATTGATGGGCAGAAGGAGCGAAACCGTAAAAAGCGAAAACGCCTCCGGCAAGAAGTGAAATTGAAAGAAATGAAGGAGGGGGAGGAAGGGTATGCTTCAACTAAATCAAATTCACAAAGTATTTAACGAAGGGACTCTTGATGAAAAAGTAGCGTTAGAAGACATTAACCTAACCCTTAAAACCGGCGATTTTGTAACCGTTATTGGAAGTAACGGGGCTGGTAAATCGACTTTAATGAATATGGTATCTGGCGTCTTAACACCTGACGTTGGGGACATATTCATTGATGAAAAAAAGATTACAAGTTTACCAGAATATAAGCGGTCAAAATTGATCGGGCGTGTTTTTCAGGATCCTATGGCTGGAACAGCGCCATCGATGACGATACAAGAAAATTTAGCATTAGCTTATAATCGAAATCGGAGACGAACGTTAATGAAGGGCGTGACGAAGAAACTGAAAACAACTTTTCAGGAAGCGCTCGAAACACTTCACCTCGGCCTTGAAGATCGCTTATCCGCAAAAGTTGGTTTGCTTTCAGGAGGAGAAAGACAAGCTCTCTCCTTATTAATGGCGACCTTTACAGAACCAAAAATGCTTTTATTAGATGAACATACTGCAGCACTTGACCCAGCAAGAGCAGCCCTAATCACAAAACTAACCGGAGAAATTGTGGAGCGAACGAACTTAACGACACTCATGGTTACTCATAATATGCAACAAGCCTTAGATTTAGGGAACCGTTTAATTATGATGGATAGCGGTAAAATTATCTTAGAAGTAGAAGGAGAGGATAAACAGAACTTAACGATTGAAGCGTTACTTCATGAATTCCAGCGAATAAAAGGGGCCAAAATGACAAATGATCGCGCCCTGTTAGGATAGTGAAGTTAGATAATAAGAGTAAGAGCCCCCACTTAGCGAAATATGAAGTGGGGGATTTGTTCCTATAATAGCTCGTCAATTGACTCATAATCTTGAAATTCACTATATTGTTTTGATTTTTTTGACAATTTATTGACGGTTAATATACGCAATGTTATTATATCGTTAAATAAACGTCATATATTATATCGTGATGTTGAAGGGGTGAAGCAGGTGAAGAGTGGTATTACGATCGGCCAAAGTGCTGTTATTCAAATAGAGGTAACCCCTGACATGTATGCAAAATTTGAAGGGAAAGTAGTCCACAAGGCATATTCAACTGTTTCGATGGTTTACCATATGGAATGGGCAGCAAGACAGCTAATTCTTCCTTTTCTTGAAAAAGAAGAGGAAGGTATTGGTGGGGGTGTTGAAGTAAAACATCTAGGGCCAGCTTGCGAAGGACAAATGGTCGAGATCTTTGCCGTTATCATTTCGCTAACACACAAATCTGTCATTAGTCGAGTAGACGTGAAAAGAGGATCAGAACTTATCGGGACAGGGAAAGTGATTCAGTTCATTCTTCCTAAGAACGTTATCGATGAAAAATTAGCAAGCACTAAAATGTAAGCGATTTCATAAAGGGGTGAGAATCGTGTTTGATCGAATCATTGAGCATGAACAGTTACTTTTTTGTAATGATGTCGATACAGGTCTTAAAGCCATCATAGCCATACATAACACAACACTTGGTCCGGCGCTTGGAGGCTGTAGAATGAGACCTTATGAAACGGTCGATGATGCGATAGAAGATGTGTTAAGGCTGTCAAAAGGGATGACATATAAATGCGCTGCCGCAGACGTTGACTTTGGTGGTGGAAAAGCAGTCATCATCGGGGATCCGTTAAGAGATCGAACTCCAGAGCTTTTTCGCGCATTTGGCCAGTTTGTCGAATCGTTGAACGGGCGGTTTTACACTGGTACAGATATGGGAACAACGCCTGATAATTTCGTTCATTCATTAAGAGAAAGCAGCTGCATTGTCGGCGTTCCGGAAGAGTATGGCGGAAGTGGAGATTCGTCCGTTCCAACCGCTAACGGTGTGGTCTATGGAATACAGGCTACAAACAAAACTGTGTTTGGTTCAGAAGAGCTAGGAGGGCGCACTTACGCTATTCAAGGGCTTGGGAAAGTTGGATATAAAGTAGCAGAACTGCTTCTAGAGCAAGGTGCAGATTTAATTGTTTCAGATATTAATCAGCATGCGATCGACCGTTTGATTCAAAGGGCTATTGATCTAAACCGTGGGGTGAAGGTTGTTTCTGGAGACGAAATCTATGAAGCGAATGCAGATGTATTTGTCCCTTGCGCCCTTGGAGGAATTATTAATGACCAAACGATTCATAAGCTTAAAGTACGGGCAGTTGTTGGATCGGCTAACAATCAGCTTTTAACAAATGAGCATGGTGATTTGTTAAATGAACGCGGCATTCTTTATGCTCCTGATTATATTGTAAATAGCGGCGGTTTGATTCAAGTATCTGACGAGCTTTATACGCCAAATCCAAAACGAGTATTGCAAAAAACGAAAGCCATTTATGATACATTGCTATCTATTTTTGAGCAAGCCGAGACGCATTCTTTTTCTACGATAAAAGCAGCGAATCTTTTTTGCGAAAAGCGTTTGGAAAGTAGAAAACGAAGAAATAGTTTTTTTGCACATAAGAAACCTGGGAAATGGACAGTTCGCTCTTAAAATAGAATGAAAGGTGGATGTCAATGGATCTAGTTGAGCAGTTTCCGTTGAGACAACTCGTTAATGGGGAAGGTAGGCAATTGGAAGAAAGTGAATATGTCACAGTAGAGAACGCCAGGCGCTTTTATGAGCAAATGACGTTCTCACGCATGTTTGACCGAAAAGCAGTCAATCTTCAGCGTCAGGGACGAATTGGTACGTATGCTCCATTCGAGGGTCAGGAAGCTTCTCAAATCGGAAGTGCGCTTGCTTTAGAAGATGGAGACTGGATGTTCCCAACGTATCGCGATCATGCTGCAACAGCTGCTTTCGGACATTCCCTCGTTAATATTTTTCTATATTGGAAAGGTTGTATTGAGGGGTGTGTCCCACCAGAGGGTAAACATATTTTCCCGCCATCTGTTCCAATCGCATCGCAAATTCTTCATGCTACAGGTACTGCGTGGGCGGAGATGAAAAAAGGAAGCGATCGAGTTTCTATAGTGTATTTCGGTGACGGGGCAACATCTGAAGGGGATTTTCATGAAGGGCTAAACTTTGCAAGTGTGTTTCAAATCCCAGTTGTATTCTTTAACCAAAACAACGGGTATGCGATCAGCGTTCCTCTTGAAAGACAAATGAACTCTAAGACGATAGCTCAGAAATCACTTGGTTATGATATGCCAGGCGTACGAGTGGACGGCAATGATGTCTTTGCTGTTTATAGTGAAACATTGAAAGCCGTAGAGCGAGCGAGGAAGGGCGAAGGGCCAACGTTAATTGAGGCCGTTACGTGGCGCTATGGGGCACACACGACGACAGATGAGCCTTCGAAATATCGCGATCAGGGGGAAAGTGAACGGAGAAGACAGATGGAAGATCCCATTAAGAGAGTGGAGGAATATCTTAAAGCTCGCAATGCTTGGGAATCTGAGTGGGTGGAACAGCTCAAGAACGAAGCAGAAGATCGATTAAATACTGCTGTCTCGGAAATGGAAAAGACAAAGAAATCAGATGAAGCTCTTATGTTTGATCATGTGTTCGGCACTAGCGTTTGGCCAGTACAGGAACAAAAAGAGCGCTTTTTTCACAAGGAGAGTGAAAAATGAGTATAGCAGTGAATATGAAAAAGCTAACGATGGTGCAGGCCATTACGGAAGCTTTAAAGGTGATGCTTGAAGAAGATGAGTCCGTTCTTGTACTTGGGGAAGATGTTGGGAGAAATGGCGGTGTTTTCAGAGCCACAGATGGGCTTTATGAACTTTTTTGTGATGACAGAATCATAGATACGCCGCTTGCGGAGTCAGGCTTAATAGGAACTTCGATAGGACTTGCGATGAATGGCTTTATACCAGTAGTGGAGATACAGTTTCTAGGGTTTATCTATCCAGGTTTTAATCAAATCATGACACATGCGACGAGAATTCGAACGAGAACGCAAAGTCGTTATACAGTACCTTTGACGATTCGAGTGCCTTACGGGGCCGGTGTAAGAGCACCAGAAATTCATAGCGATAGTACAGAAGCACTATTTGCTCACATACCAGGGTTGAAGGTTGTCGTGCCATCAACGCCACATGACGCAAAAGGGCTCCTTATTAGCAGTATAAAAGATCCTGATCCAGTCTTGTTTCTAGAGCCTATGAGGATGTATCGCACAGGCAAAGGTGATGTACCAACGGGAAGTTATACGATACCACTAGGCAAAGGGTACAGACGGCGTAATGGTAGTGATGTTTCTCTTTTTGCTTGGGGAGCTATGATGAAAGTGGCGGAGCAAGCTGCTGAAAAAGCAGCTTCCAATGGAATTGAATGTGATGTAATTGACCTCAGGTGTCTCTATCCACTTGATAAAGAATTGATCTCTGAATCAGTCCAAAAGACTGGGAGAGCGGTTATCATTCATGAAGCTGCCTCGTCTGGAGGAGTAGGAAGTGAAGTTATCTCAATCATTAACGATACTTCGTTTCTCTATATGAAGTCACCGATAAAAAAAGTAACGGGCTACGATGCGCCAGTGCCGTTATTTACGCTCGAAGATGATTATCTACCTGATGCTAGTAAAGTTCTGCAGGCGATTGAAGAAACAGTTCGTTTCTAAAGGAGGGATCGTATATGGACGTGAAATTGCATGACATTGGAGAAGGGATGTCAGAAGGTGAAATTGTACAGCTGCTTGTTAAACCAGGTGATCAAGTCATAATTGATCAGCCGTTGGTCGAAGTGCAGACTGATAAAGTAACCGCTGAGCTTCCATCTCCGCTGGCGGGGAAAGTAGAAAGAATTCATGTAGCGGCAGGTGAAGTAGTTGAAGTGGGCGGTACGTTATTAACCATCTCTCCAATCTCTCAACACGTGGAGCAAACACTTATTCCAAACCGAACGAAACGAATTTTAGCTGCCCCATTCACGAGGAAAATAGCGCGAGAAAATGACGTTGATATTGAGAGGGTAACAGGTACCGGGCCAGGGGGACGCATTACAGACGAAGATGTTTTAAGACATATTGCCACGTTACAAAGTCCTCGAGAGCCTCAAGAGCAAGAAAAAGCAAACGAAACGAATCTATTACAAACTGATACCATTCCATTTTCAGCGAGACGGAAACAAATCTCAGAAAAAATGAAAAAATCTACTCTCACAATACCTCATGTTACACATTTTGATGAAGTAGATGTGACGAATGTATTAGAGATGAAAAAGACACTTCAAGAAAAAAGTGGGGTATCTATTTCTGTTGCTGCCTTTTATATTAAAGCAGTATGCCTTGCACTTAAGGAATTTCCCATTTTCAATTCGGAATTAAAAGAAGAGGAAGGTCTCATTTATTTAAACCCTAATATCCATATTGGTTTAGCAACTGATACGGAGGAAGGGCTCATTGTGCCTGTTATTCACGACTGTGACAAACTTTCAATTAAAGGCATTCACACTAAGATGAAAAACCTTCATCAATCCGCTATGAGTAATCAGCTCAAAAGCAAAGACCTTTCATCTGGTACATTTACGATTAGTAACGCAGGACCGCTTGGTAGCACTGGGGCTACGCCGATTATTAATTATCCAGAAGCGGCTTTACTTGCTTTCCATAAAACAAAAAAAATGCCAGTTGTTACGGAAAAAGACGAAATCATTATTCGCTCAATAATGTCGATATCAATGACGTTTGATCATCGTATCGCAGATGGAGGGACATCTATGCGCTTTACGAATCGCTTTATTGAATTGATTGAACAACCTTCTCTATTTATAACGGAGCTTGTCTAATGGTTGTAGGTGAAATCATTCATGAAAAAGATGTTGTCGTGATTGGCGCAGGGCCAGCTGGTTATGAAGCCGCTCTTCGACTTACGAAGCATGGAAGAGACGTTACTATGGTAGATCGATCTCGATCAGGTGGGGAATGTCTTCATAGAGGATGTATACCATCAAAACTACTGGCATCTTCAGCGAGAAAAATGAAGGAAACGGCTCCAGGGGTAACGATAGCGTCATCGTTTTCTATGGAAAAATGGCATAGCGAGAAAAATCGCATGATCGATTCCATGGAAAAAGGTCTTGAGATGCGTTTTAAGTCAAATAACATCGACCGTGTAAAGGGAAATGCAGCGTTTTTATCTTCTGAGCGAATTGGTGTAGAACAAGGGGAGAAATTTGAAGTTTGGTCATTTAACGATGCGATTATTGCAACGGGGAGTCGACCAAAAACTCCATCCTTCATTTCAAGCGGAAAAGAAAACATTTTCCCTGTAGAACAGCTCTATGCATTATCCTCCCTGCCTAATCGACTTGTAATTTTTGGAGCAGATTATCTTACGGTAGAGGCGGCGAGTACGTTTCGCTCGCTGGGTGTAGAAGTAACGATTGTGACAGACCAAGAAGCGATTCTTTCTGAATGGGATGAAAGCATTCAACGTGAATGCAAAAGGCAATTTAAAAAGCAAAAGGTTCAGGTGTTCAGAGGAGTATCTGATTGCAGTGTAAAGGACGATGGTCTTGGATTGATATTCCGTAACCAAAACGGAGAAAACGTTGAATTAGAAACAGAAATAATTGCCTATTCGATTGGAAGGATTCATAATAGCGATTCGCTTGGATTGGATCAAGCGGGATTTGACTTACAAGATGATGGATATATTCACATTTCTGAGGGATGTGAAACGTCAATACCAACGATCTATGCCTGTGGTGATGTAACTGTGGGACCCTCGCTTGCTGCGAAGGGAATTAAGCAGGCCAAGACGGCGGCCGATCGCTGCTGCGGTATAAAAGCCGCTTTTACACTCGATTGTCTTCCGCAAGTCATCCAAACTCAAATTCCGGTAGCATCTGTAGGTTTAACGGAGAAAGAAGCGAAAGAAGCAGGGTATGAGTTTATGACGGCAAGTTCTTCTATGCAAGCAAATGGTTATGCAACAGTCATGGGCCATACAGAAGGTCGGATCAAAGTCATTCGAGATCGACAGAGTCATGTGCTTCTAGGATTTCATGCTGTGGGTGCTGGTGCTGTTGAACTGATCGAAAAAGCAACGCTAGCTCTTGAGATGGGGGCAAGGGACGAAGATTTTGTCTATCCTTATTCCCCGCATCCAGGATATGGTGAAGCCTGGACAGAAGCGGTTGAAATGACTGTTGAATCTGAAGTGAAAACAAAAGTTAGATGATAAAAGACCAGGCGAGCGAATATTTTCGCTCGCCTGGTCTTTTATATGGGGGAATTCAATGTTTTTTAATCCTAGCAGTTCGTATTCTTGTGAAAATAGCTAGTAAAAGTATAGCAATTAATCCGGTCATGTTAATGATTGTTTGTAGGGAACTGTTTTCGATAAAAAGGTTGATGGAAAAAGACGCTATTACAATCAGTAGAGTCACTATAAATAAAGCTTTCCTCATCACAAAGACCTCCTACAGAACTTTTTGAAATAAATGGGGAGAACTATATCTTCCGTATAACTCTCTGTCTTAACGTATAGAACTCGGATAGTGAATGATCATCATAGCTTTACATGATTCACTGTAAGGATTTCGATAATAATGTGGATAATTTGCAGTGAATCTTAAACTTTCTCCACTAGAAATGATGTATGACTGCGTATCGACCTCAAGGGTCATACTGCCTTCTTCAATAAATAAATATTCTTCAACACCATCAGGATGTGGATTAGAATGATAGTCACATCCTGGTTCAAGTTCAATATAAAACGTTTCAAACGATTTTCCTGGTTCCATCGGAAAGAGCGGGACGACCTTCATTTTTCCGCTTTCTTCAATTAATGGTTCGATTTCAGATCGATTGACTTTCTTGATAACCGGCTGTTCTGCATCGATGAATGCCGTGAAAGACACGCCAAGTCCATTTGCAATTTTCCATAGTGTATTAACGGTTGGGTTTGACGCACCTCGTTCAATTTGAGCAAGCATTGGCTTGCTTACTGAGCATCGAGCGGATAGTTGATCGAGACTTAACTTATTTTCAAGACGAAGCTTTTTTAGTTTTTCGCCAATTTGTTTTGTTAGGGATTGGTTTTCCATGGAATACTCCTCTTTTAGCTGATACATATTTATTCTTTATATTGAAAAAATGTATAATATAACATACAATAAGTTTAATATAATAGACAGTTTAGAGCAATAGGA
The DNA here is from genome assembly GCF_041366475.1 of Pseudalkalibacillus sp. JSM 102089. Taxonomy (NCBI): domain Bacteria; kingdom Bacillati; phylum Bacillota; class Bacilli; order Caryophanales; family Fictibacillaceae; genus Pseudalkalibacillus; species Pseudalkalibacillus sp. JSM 102089. The sequence goes on along the minus strand of NZ_JBEWYW010000010.1, from coordinate 23,964 downwards.
GGGATAAAATGGAGGCTATCGTAACAAAGAGTGATTCTGATTTTGTAGATGGATTAAAAGCAGGTGTAAGCATAGCTGTCGGATATATGCCGGTTGCTCTCACATTTGGCTTACTTGCAAGAACAACAGGACTAACGCTTTATGAAGCGGTCCTTATGAGTATTCTCGTCTTTGCAGGTGCTGCTCAATACATTACGCTTAGTTTAATTGCCATTGGGACAGGTGCCTTTGAGATTATTTTTACAATCTTTATTGTTAATATTCGCCACCTATTGATGAGTGCCTCTATAAATGAAAAAATAGAAGCAGATATTCCATGGAAAAAAGCTGTTTACGCCTTTGGAATTACTGATGAAACGTTTACCGTTTCCGCAACAAAAAAAGGTACTTTGACAACAGGTTATATGTTTGGATTATGTCTGATTTCCTACTCAAGTTGGGTCATCTTTACAGGGGGAGGATACATTGCTGGGGCAACTCTACCTGAAGTGATTCAGCAGGGTATGAGTGTTGCGCTTTATGCCATGTTTGTAGGGTTACTTATTCCTTCTGCTAAAAAAAGTCAGAAAGTGCTTTTTCTTGCAGCGTTAGCTGCAATATTTAATAGCATTCTTACGTTGGCTCAGTTTCCAACAGGTTGGGCTATCGTGATTGCCACTCTGCTTTCTTCCATAATTGTTGAATGGTTTGTAGGGAGGGGAACGAATGAGTAATTCTATGATTTGGCTTATTGTAGGACTTGCAGTTGTCACTTATATTCCAAGAATGATTCCACTCGTATTCTTTAATTCTGATAAAATACCGCCTGTTATTCAAAATGTACTAAAGAACGTTCCCTTCGCGATTTTGGGTGCGCTCATCTTTCCGGGTATTTTAACAATCAATGATGATATGATGTTTGGTGTTATTGGGGCAGTGGCAGCAATCGTCGCAGCATACCTTGGGGCGAATTTAATTGTTGTTGTTATGTTTGCTGTTGCAGCGCTCAGTACGTATGCCTATTTTATTTAGTAAATGTGAAATTAATTGATTTGAATTTTTTGATTTTTGTGATATAACTAGATCAAACAAAATATTGAGAGTTAAAGAGGAGGAATGAAACATGCATTTGTTTCGTATTTTGATGGTTGGGTTTTTCTCAATGACCGCCGTGTCACTCGTCTGGTTCCAATCTGTCGAAGTAATATCCTCATTCATTGACTTGTTCTTTCAAAATAAAAAGTAACGTGTTAGTTAAGAGCTTTCTTGAAAGCTCTTTTTTGTTTGTTTAGAGCTAGGTTCGATTTTTGGTTCATTCGATCGTTCGTCACAGGGGTTAAATGAGCCAAATATCAACAACGTTTATTTTTTTATACAAGCATTACTTTTGCTATACTATTTAAGAAGTTTGAAAGAAGGATTGGACCAAATAGAAAAGGATGTTGCCCTAATGAGATGTATCTCAATTGATATGGATGGAACACTTTTAACGAATGAACAAACAGTCAGCTTTGAGAATGTTAATGCGATTAGAGAGGCACAGAGTCAGGGGATAACGGTTGTACTTAACACTGGACGCGCCTATGATGGTGCGATGAAGCCACTTGAAGGAAGTGGATTGGAAGTTCCTGTTATTTGCTATAACGGCGCAGAGATTCGCTCTGTTGAAGGAGAGATCTTGCACGCCATTTACCTTGATCGTCAGCAAGTCCAATTGATTAAACAAATACTTGATAGTGAAGAGATTTATTATCAGCTATTTACAAATAAAGGTGTTTTCACTCACGATTATGATGGAACGATTGATTTAATTATGGATATGATGAAAAGTTCGAATCCGGCCCTAACTTCAGAGGAATTGAAGGTTGGAGCAAAGCGTCAGTTCGAAAGCTTATCACTTAAAGCCATTAATGATTTTGATGAACTACTAGAAGATGAAAGCCTTCATGTGTATAAATTCCTTAGTTTCTGTTTTGATGAAAATCGATTAGGGCGAGCGGCATCTGCAGCTGAAAATGTACAAAATACGGTGGTTACATCTTCAGGTAAAGAAAACTTGGAAATTAATCATGAAGATGCTCAGAAGGGACTTGCGCTTGAAACATTTGTAGCGCAAATGGGGCTGGATATGAAGCAAACCGCCGCAATTGGCGATAATTATAATGACGTTTCGATGTTCAATAAAGCCTCCTATCCTATTGCAATGGGAAATGCGGACGAGCAAATAAAAAAACAGGCTTCATTTGTTACAAAAACCAATGAGCATGATGGCGTTGCTCATGCCATATATAAATTAATGGACGAAGATTTACTGTCTAATTAACATTGTGAAAGATGTTTGATTTTTTTCACAACGGGAACCCTCATTACAGGAAGGGATTCCCAGTTTTTTTGGAGGTTTTCCGGGCCCTTGTTTCTGCAGTCTTTGAATTACTCTGCTAAAGGAGCTGGAAAAAATGACATTAAAGCCAACCGAAATTGAAGAAAAAGCAACGTGTCGAATGTGTGAGACTGAGTATACGTGGTTTATTCCAATTGCCAAGGAACATGTATCTATGGAAGAACGGGTTGAGGCAACTGGAATTACGACGAAAAGTAGCCAGGCACCCATTGTTGAACTGCAAGTTCTTGCAGAGTGTCCCATTTGTGGAATTCTCAATCGATTTGATCACAGTTATGATCGAACGAACGCTTACGCGGAAAGTTAATAAAAGATTTTGGAAGCCGACAGATCGCTCTGTCGGCTTTCTATATGGAAAGAGCGAGGGAAAGATTTGGTTAGGCTTGAAAGAGAATGGCATGTTTTGTAGAAAACTACATAGAAGAGTAGTTAGTATTCGCAATCGTTAAGGGGAAAGGTTCTAAAAAGTTGTTTTGCTCGTACTATTGATAATGAGATCGTATCGGGAGGAGAATGAAGATGAAGAAACGCATAACCTGGCTCATTCTGGGATTCTCCATTTACGCCCTGATCCTGGGACTCTATTTATTTAATTGGGCGGACTTCGGGGTACCTGAAGCATACAAGGGGACAGCGGCAGATCCAGCAACATTTATGACAGACAGGCAGTTAGAATTATCGGAGGAATATTCACGCTATAGAAGCTTTCTCTCGTTTATTGCGATTCCATATGAGTGGCTCATCTATCTTGGCGTTCTCTGGTTTGGATTATCAAAGCTCTTTAAACAATTCGGTGAAGGTATTTCAAAAAAACGGATAGTCGTTGTTCCGTTGTATATCATTTTATTAACGGCTTTTACATGGTTACTAACATTTCCACTGCACTATTGGGCGAGGTCTTTATCCGTTAAATATGGGATTAACACGCAATCCTTTTCTGGTTGGATGAAAGATGAAATGATCTCATTCTGGATAGATATTTTACTTACTTCCCTTATTATCGGTGTTCTTTATGCGCTAATGAATCGTTTTAAGAAAAAGTGGTGGCTCATTGCGTGGGGATTAATGGTTCCGTACCTTGCTTTTATGATGTATATTCAGCCGGTCGTAATTGACCCTTTATACAACGACTTTACATCTTTAACAGACAAAGAATTAGAAGAAGAAATACTCAGTATGGCTGATACGGCTCATATTCCTGCAGACCGTGTTTTTGAAGTGAATATGTCAGAAAAAACGAATGCAATGAATGCTTATGTATCTGGTATTGGCGACAATTTACGAATTGTTCTTTGGGACACGACCTTAAATAAGCTTGAGGATGACGAAGTGCTTTTTATTATGGCTCACGAAATGGGTCATTATGTTATGAATCATCTATATGGAAATTTGGTTGGCGCTCTAGCAACAAGTTTTATAGGGTTATACCTGGCATATCGGCTTCTTGGGAAGATGACTCGAAAGTGGGGCGACTCATGGGGAGTTCACTCAGAATCAGATCTTGCATCTTTACCAGCATTATTGCTTCTTTTCTCGATCATGTCTTTTATTGCGAGTCCGGTAGAACTTGCGATTTCTCGGCATGCGGAGATGGAGGCAGATGAATATGCCATTGAAATGACCAGTGATGTGGATGCAGCGATTGGTTCCTTTCAAACACTGACGGTTAATAGTTTAAATGAAGTAAATCCACCTTTCATTGTGAAATATTTTAAATATGGTCATCCAACGATGATGGAACGGTTGATTATGTTGAATGACTATGAAGAAGATGCCCCCACGGAGTGATGGGGCATCTTTTTTCAGTGAATCATCTTTAGTTTGAGAGGGAATCCTGTTTCAAGATACATGCCTTCACTTTTAACAGAACCTTCACTTTAAGAATGAGCGGAGATAGTATAGGATGAAGGTAGAAGTCAATGAAGCAAAGCAATTTACATGATGAGGTGGCAAACGTGAACGAAGATATTAAGAGAGTACTTGATGCTGGGATCTATGGTGCGCCAGAATTAAAACCAGCAGAAAAAGCGTTGTTCTTATCAACTTTTCGAGAGCGTGTCTATGTGGCTCTTACAAAAAGACAGGTTGCACAAAACAACGTATATCAAGAAGTAGTTAATGAAATGAAACGTATTCGGAATGGCATTCTTTATTTAAATGGGGATTTATCTTACTCCATGCTTTCAAAATATATTAAAGAAGCGAGCAAAGCTTCTCTGTCATTTACGATTGTGAATGATAAAGAAACAGATACTCCACTTGGGCTTGTCTTAGCCTCAAAGCAGGATGCGATTGAACGAGAAGAGATCTTTGTTCATGATGATCGCTTTTCGTTGGACTAGAACATGAATAAAAAAGATCGTATGAAATTGATTAAGAAGTTTGTACTAATCGTTCTTGCTGTTGCTCTTCTATGGGGGATTTATAATACAGTTATCGCCGATCGAAGTGTAGGAACGGAAGTTGGCGATAAGGCAGCAGATTTTAACTTAGAAACCCTTGATGGGAAAGAAGTGAGTCTTTCAGATTATGAAGGGGAGCCCGTTTTTCTCAATTTCTGGGCGACATGGTGTCCACCCTGTGAAGAAGAAATGCCGGATATTCAAAAATTTGCTGATGTGCATGGTGAAGAAGTAACGGTTCTATCCGTTAATTTCACTAAATACGAGCCAAAGAAAGAAGCGATTCCAAAATTTGTTGAATCACATGAGCTTCGTTTTCCAGTTCTTATGGATCGAGAAGGTAACGTCGGTGAGAATCTCTACCAGGTTATTTCTATGCCAACGTCGTTTATGATTGATGAAGAAGGAATTATTCGTGAGAAACGAGTGGGACCTCTTACGCTGAAAGATATGGAAACATGGCTTGACCAAGTAAAATAATATCAAAAAACGGTCTCTCTAGTGAGATCGTTTTTCTTATGGAGATTTATAACGCGCTATTCATGTGAGATCGGATGAAAAGCATCTTGAAAACCAGTTGCGTTCGCGAGTCGCTCAAGCTTTTCATTTATATAGCGATGATCGAACTTATCGAGCACTTTTGGATCAAATCCTCTAATTACAAATTGCCCGAATTCCCATATAGTTTCGTGCGTATCATGTTTATTACCGTCTGCTGCTAATTCTAAAGAATGAAGAATCGAGCCAAGAACGGATACATCTTCTTTGGCATAATGCCTAATTTGATAAAAGCTTTTATAGAGGTACGTATCATACGTAATAGGTTTTGTGATCACGCGTAAGTTTTTCTTTTCATCATGATACAGGGGGTGTGGGATGTGTTTTTGGCCAAGTCGTGATAAGACTCTCCCAAGTCGGTTGATGCAATTAATGGCTGTATTGGGATCATTAATTCCAGGTGAGATCGCTCTTAATGCAATTTCAACTAGTTTTTGGATGCCATATTCTATGTCTTGATCAGTTGTTCGTTCTGTTCCAAGAGATAACGTATTAAGAAGGATATGAGAGTCAGGAGAAGAATCCATTGATGCCCAATAAGAAAAAATAACCGTACCTTCATCAATATATTCTCCGATATCTCTCTCGAGGCGAATAATAAAATCTTTGTTAGTGGCAACCGAAATCAAATCAGGTAAATCAATATTTTGTAGGTACCCTGATTTAGTGGATCGAATGGCAATAGGTTTTTTCATTTTTATTTCATCCAATTCCCAAGAATCCCAAGAAGCGATATTACCATGATTGGCTTCTTCAAAATCTAAAAAGGTACGGTCGATTGTTGTTAAGGTATTAGTAGTGATATGTTGTATCAAATTTCCAACGAGAATCCAATTCGATACGTGATGGATAAAGAAAACGAAATAGGCGACACAGACAATGGCATAGATCACAGCGAAAAAAGGTGCAAGATAGACAACATCTTCTTGACTACTTTGTTCAATTAGGAGAAGAAGAATAATAAAGTAAATAATTCCTCCAACAAAAATTCCAAGCACTCTTTTCGTAATACGATCGGTAATAAAATTCTGCAATGTTCGTGGTGAGAAGTTCGATAAATACGTTGTTAAGACAACCATAATCGTCGAAAAAGTAATGGTAGTCATTGTTAACATGGAAGATACGAGCGTACTTAAAATAGTGACGCTTGTTTCATAGGAAGCAAAGAAAAAATAGGGAAGAACCATCGCGCTACCTTGGATGATCGTTCGGTCTATAATGAGTGTGATAATAGCTGCGAGAAAAGCGCCAACACCATAAAAAGTTGGAATAAACCAGAAGCTTGATCGGATTCGCTTGAATTTATTGTGCTCCATACCCCTTTTCCTCCAAAAAAGAATGATTTTGGATAGTATGTGAAGAAAGGGTAGTGTTTCATGCATCATCATCCTAAACGTGATAAAGGCAAAATAGGTAATTAGACATCATTAAATTAGGGTATAGACATAGAAAGGATAATAAGGAGGAAGAGCAGATGAAGATTGATCGGACGGGCATCGTTGAAAATTTCTCCGAAAAGAGATATGAATACTGGGTAGTTGAGAATGAAGAAGTTAAGATTATGGCTTCATGGATTAGCTGGGACCTTCCTCAAGAAAAAATAAATAAATGGATGGAAGAGATGCAGCTATCAGGTACATCTTTTTGAACGAATGATTCACATTGATGAGAATAGTGACTCGTTAGTTAAGGTAGTCTAGAAACCTCCTTTTTAGGGAGGCATTTTTTCTACTTTTCTTAAGAACTTCACTCAGTTTTCTTAGAAGAAGGATCATCCACCTTCTCTAGTGCTTTCTCTTTCTCCATTTTTTTCTTAACAATTTCTTTCGGCTCCCAACAGTTAAACTGGTAGGTAGGCTTCGTTTCAAAGCCGAGTCTTGCGCATCGATAGCTTGTTTTTTCTGCTTTCACCACTTCAAAATGAATGCAAGTAGCGCAACAGTGGAAACGAGAATAGAGTTGAGACATTACAATGCTTCCCCCGATAACGTAACGTTTTCAATGGATTCGATCGTATTATTATGAAAAGTAAGGCAGAAGACGTCTGGATTCCGAAGTTTCTTCCATGTGTTGAACTGATAATCTGTATTATAATGATGCAGTATTAAGGTTAATAAATTCCCGTGTGTCATGATAAGACAATATTCTTTCGTATAGAGAAGGGCGTCATTTAAAACCGCAATACCCCTTGAAATGGCTTGCTGGCTTGATTCTCCGCCTTCAATGGTGTAAGACAGATCTACAAATGTTTGCTCTAGTTCTTCTAACCAGTTTTCAATAGGAACAGCAGATAACTTTCTCTCTTCTAGCCGATCATCAATAGTAATTGGCTTATCTAATTGAAGAGCGAGTGGCTCGATCGATTGAAGGGCACGTCTAAAAGGTGAACTATATAATTTATCAAATGGAATATTTCCAAGAGATTTTGCTAATTGAGTCGCTTGAGTGCGTCCTTCTGCCGTTAAGGAAGCATTAAATTCTTGTCCTGAGGCGCGACAATGTCTGACCAAATATATTTTTTTATTCAATGTAATCACTCCTAGAATCGTTTGAGCGTGCTTATGATCTATTTTACCATTCAGATAGAGTGAAGAAAATTATTCATAGAATATTGAAACTTTTAATAGCGCTTATTCGTTATAAGATAGACCCCTTTTTTAAAAGATGTTTTACCCCCTGTATGCTTAAAGAATGCCAGCCATTCTTTAAGCATTTTTTTATACGAAGTGTTATGAAGTGCAAATAATTCAAACGAGAAATAGGAGTGGATGGAATGGAGATGGAGAGTTTTCCAGAACTAACTACAAATCGCTTAAGATTAAGAGAATTAAGAGAAGGTGATGCTCCTGTGTTATTGTCGATATTTTCGAATCCTCACACGATGAAATATTACGGAAGTGAGCAAATGGGCGGTCTTGAAGAAGTAGAAGGAATGTTGATGAGCTTTAAGAAAGGATTTGAGCAAAGGCAGGCGATGCGATTTGGAATAGAGGTGAGAGAGAGGGGAGAATTGATTGGTACTTGTGGCTTTCATAATTGGGCTAAGCGAGTCAATCGCATTGAAATGGGTTATGAATTAAAACAAACTGAAGAAGGAAAGGGGTATATGACGGAAGCTTTATCAGCCATCATTCCCTTTGCCTTTCAGCAGTTAGATATGAATCGTATTGGTGCATTGATTCATCCAAATAATGCATCATCGAGGAAACTTATAACCAAACTGGGATTCCAACAAGAAGGACTATTGCGTGATTATGTTCTCGTTGGTGGAGAGTATATGAATCTGATCATGTATTCTTTATTAAAAAGGGAATGGGAATCTTCTCGTGCGTAATATCTGAATAAAATCATGCAGCTACATAGTAATCAAATATCTTCTCGTTATAATACTGGTGAAAACAGTCGGGCGAAAGATTCTTTTGTGCGGTGCTTAAGTCCACGCTTACTATAAGATTCTTTTGTCACGCTGACTGAATCATTCAAATCATTTTGATAAGCTGCTACAAGGTCATGAACCGTTTTTGATTGAAATAGAAACATATTCACTTCGAAATTTAAATTCAATGAACGCATATCCATATTTGCTGTGCCGATTGTGGCCAGATCATCATCAACAATCATAATTTTTTGATGGAGAAATCCTTTTCGATACATATAGATTTCTACCCCATAATCAAGAAGCTCTGAGAAGTAGGATCTTGTTCCGTATTGGGTAAGAAAGCCGTCACTTACTTCAGGAACAATAAGTCTCACTTCAATACCTCTCATAGAAGCCATGGCTAGAGCAGTACGGATGGCTTTGTTTGGAACAAAGTAAGGAGTAGCAATCCAAACTCTATTTTTTGCAGAAGTTATCAGACTGAAATATAGATCTGACATAGCGCCTCGTTTTGTATCTGGCCCACTAGCCACAAGCTGAGAACCACCATCACCTTCGACATCATATGTTTCGAGGTACTTGTCATTTAGGAGTTCCTCACTACACATATAGGACCAATCCATTAAGAAAACGCCATGGAGGGCAGAAAGCACCTCTCCTTTAACAAGTAGGTGAGAATCACGCCAGAACCCCATTTGATTCATATCTCCAGCATACTCGTCACCGATATTTAAGCCACCTACAAAACCGACTTTACCATCAATGACAATGATCTTTCGATGATTTCGAAAATTTATGGTTTGATTGACGAATCCATATTTAATTGGGAGAAATTGCTGTACACTTGCACCAGCTTCCCTTAGGGCTGTTTTAGAAGCTCTTGAAAGGTTATGGCTTCCGATTGAATCATAAAGAACCCTTACCTCCACGCCTTCTTTGGCTTTATTAACGAGTAGGTCGATGATCGAGAGTCCGAGTTCATCAGAACGAAATGTATAATATTCCATATGTATGTACGTTTCAGCTTTTTGAATTTCATGTTTAATCGCCGTAAACGTCTCTCTACCATTTAGCAAGAGGTCCGTTGTGGATCGCATACTAATAGGACTTGCAACCATCGTGGCAATAAGGTTTGAGAAATTTTGGTTTCGCTCACTTAGGTCATGCCATTTTTCAGAAGCTGGAAAGTTTACGTACTTCTTGAAAAATTCAAGGCCGTTCGTACGTTTTTCTTTAAATAAATGTCCTTTTACTTCCAGTTGACCAGAAAATAAGAAGAAAACATAACCTACAATGGGAAAGAAGATTAATACGTATATCCATAAAAGCGATTTGTATGGAGATCTACCTTCTAGTAAAAGTACGAATAAAATAGAAACTAGAATGGCTACATAAAGAATACCTGCAGCCCATTTCCATGTTGGTGATAGCGATGTGAACAAGATGATCGAAAGTGAAGTTGTCATTAGAAGAAAGAAAATGATTTGTCTTGCTTGTTTCATAATATAGCCCACCTCATTTGAATTTGACCAAAAAAAGTAAGGGCATAGCCCTTACTCCGCATGTTTTGATTTCCGTTTAAGACGATATCTTCCCCATAAGTCTACAAGTTGATCACCAATTTCAGTTAACTGTGAATCTCTTGCTTCACGCTGCGGATTTGGCGTGTTTTTAATTGATGAAACAAGGTCTTTAAAGGGTTCAGGTGTGCCTTTGGCAACTTGAATAACGCCTTGAACGGTTTCTTTTTTCGATTGGATGCCTTCAGAAATGGTTGTAGTGGTCGCTGTTAATTGATTTGTTTCCTCAGTGATTTTATCTACTTTTTCTTGAAACCTTGCTGCAGTCTCGGATAAATCATTTAAAGATTTTTTGGTTTCTTTGAAATTTTGAAGGGCTATGTATCCCAGGTAAATAAGTGAAAGAACTACGATTGCAATACTAATGTAAACGATAACCATATGATAACCTCCTACTCGCGATTATAGTTAATGTTACCTTACCCTTAACATGATATGTGCAAACAATTTGATGAAAAAGAGCTGAGTATAAGCAGAATTTATTTATTAAATACAAAAAAATGAGTTGTATGAGTTCGTATATAACTGAAAATTAAGTAGAAAGTTGAAACGTTTTGCAGTAGCTATTCGTAATAGTTAATTAGAAGGAGAGATGAAAATGAATCGATACTCAATAGAAGAATTTATTCAATCAACAGAACAAAAAGATAAAGGGGAAGGATTTTTCGAGTTAGAAACGCCAAGAATGTTAGAAGTTAATCTCGCTGGGCGTGTGTGGGCGAAATCTGGTGCTATGATTACTTACAACGGTCAGATTAAATTCGAGAGAGAGGGAATTCTTGAACACGGCCTCGGGAAGATGTTTAAAAAAGCCCTTACAGGTGAGGGAGCTTCATTAATGAAAGCTGAGGGAAATGGCAAGTTATATCTGGCGGATTCTGGGAAGAAGATTTCCATCCTACATTTGCAACATGGTGAATCAATTAGCGTAAATGGAAACGATCTACTCGCATTTGAAGATGGTATCCAGTGGGATATCAAAATGATGAAACGAATTACTGGAATGATGGCAGGTGGATTATTTAATGTCACTTGTCAGGGTCCGGGAATGGTTGCGATTACAAGCCATTATGAACCACTTACAATCCGAGTAACTCCGGGAAAACCAGTCATTACAGATCCTAATGCAACGGTTGCCTGGTCAGGTCAATTGCAGCCGAATTTTCAAACGGATGTGTCGCTGAAATCCTTCTTTGGAAGAGGAAGTGGTGAATCGGTTCAAATGAGATTTGAAGGAGAAGGGTTTGTTGTCGTTCAACCATTTGAAGAAGTATATATGCAAAACAATCAGGGGTAACGTATGGTTTTCTCATTGAATGAACATGAAGAACAGTTAGGTGTCAAATTACTTGATGGAAGACCTTACTATCTTTCAATCGAAGGTGTAGAAAAACTCAAGCGTAGTCCTGAGTTTGATTTGTTACTTGATCGATTAAATGTTGCTCTAGATTCAAAAGAGGTTCATCACTGTACGGTAACGGTAGAAGCATCTTCCGAATTAAAAATACAGGTGCTAGAAAATAATTTTTTTGCTTTAAAGTCTGAGTCCATCGAGTACTATAAAAGTTTTCAAATGGAAAAAATGCATTTTAATCACAATAGTAGTATTACTTACAAGCTAGTTGATGAGAGGGATATCAAACTCTTTCTTGAAATGTGGCAAGCATGTTCAGAGGGATCACTTAATGCTCCTTCCGCTCACCCTATCGAAATGCAGTATGAAGCGATGAAGCAAGAAATTGGTGAGCAGTACAAATCTAGCTGCTATTCTGTGTATTGGAATAAAAACCTCTTAGGCGTAGTTATTCCAATTATTGAACCGGGCACGGAAGAAGAAGGTAGACTATTTTACATGGGTGTATTGCCCCAGCAGCGTGGGAAAGGATTCGGAAAGCAATTACATCAACTAGGTTTGTTTCTTTTGCAAGAAAAAGGCGCGACTTATTATATAGGTAGTACAGGTGTAGAAAACAAACCAATGCAGCAAATATTTCAATATAATGACTGTCATCCAATTTTTCATGCAGTTACGTATACAAAAGCGAGTTCAGAAGTGCGAAACTTATCATAATATGCTGAAGGAAGTAAAATATTCCTATTGAAATTAATAGAATTTTCATTATAATCATACAAAAGGGTTCTTTACGAAGGAGAGTGCATGTATGATTCGTTTTGAAAAAGGCAACCTTCTTAAAAGTGACTGTACTGTAATTGCACATCAATGCGACTGTTTTAATGCAATGGATGTTGGCATTGCAAAATCGGTAAAAGAAACGTACCCTGAAGCCGCTAAAGCAGATGAAGACTTTCCGTTTTCTCCGAAGAAGAAGTTAGGTAAATGCTCGTTTGCTTTAAGTCGAGATAATAAGCGTATTATTGCTAATCTGTATGGACAGTATAAGCCAGCTGGACTTCAAACCAATTATCCCGCCTGGTTGAAATCATTTGAACACATGATAAAAGAACTGAAACCATTTGAGGAAAAGGGATTTAAAATCAAAATCGGTTGTGGCATTGACAAAGACGATTTAATCAATGTCAAAAAGTCTCTTGAGAAACTTTCGAAGAAATATGAGAAACCGATCCATGTTTACTATTCTTAATTTAAACGCTCCCAATTTTGGGAGCGTTTTTTTGTTGGTTAAGAGCTAGTAATAGTAAGATAGAATCAAAAATGTAAAAAGAAACCATTTTCCCGTTTATCTATTAAGGGAGGTGGAATACAACAAGTGTAGCGCAAGATGTAAAAAAATTACTAGAGGAGGATTTTTTAAATGGCTAACAATAGTAATGACAAAATGAGCAGAGAAGAAGCGGGACGTAAAGGTGGCAAAAAAACATCAAGAGAACATAACAAAGAGTTTTATCAGGATATTGGAGAAAAAGGTGGAGAAAAAACAGCAAAAGAGCATGATCAAGAGTTCTATCAAGAGATAGGAGAAAAGGGCGGTAATAAAACGGCTCAAGAGCATGATAAAGAATTCTTCGAGGAAATTGGAGAAAAGGGTGGTAAGAAAACCGCTCGAGAACACGATAAAGAGTTTTATCAAGAAATTGGAGAAAAAGGTGGAAACCAAACATCCAAAAATCAAGATAAAGAATTCTATGAGGAAATTGGGAAAAAGGGTGGAAAAAAGAGCGGCGGAAACAAATAGAAACAGTAAAGAGCGAAGGGATTTCCCTTCGTTCTTTTTAATGAAATCCTATTTGAAATCTACATAAAGAAGCCCTCCGTAAGCTACGAAGGGCTTCTTTATGTAGATTAAAATGAGCGTTCTTCTTCAACTTCATGCTGTTCATTTAAAATCAATAAGCGACTTGGAGAATCTCCTTTAGCCATTTCCTCTGCTTTTTCAATAGCTGTTGAGCGCATATCGTAGAGGTCTGTTGGAGCGACGTCCTCAATTTTAACGTACCAACCTGTTACATCTTTATTTGGTGCTACTGTAAATTCCTTCATGAATAAATCCTCCTTTAAGCTGTGTATAAGGAACAATTCCCATCATATGTAGTGATAAAACCTGCTTTTAAGAGAATTAAAAAAAACCAGCGCATTGACGCTGGTTTTACTGTGGACGTGAAATTATGTAGAAACCAATAACAAAAGCAATTGGAACGATCCAAACCATAAAGGCAAGTGCCCATACAGTGAAACGGTTCCATTCTTTTTCCTTAACAGCCAAGAGCAGACCCTCCACATCATAAGTTTAGTTTCATTATAACATGGACATACCTAAATTATGTGTAAACGCTTGAAATTCTTGAAAAATCAAGATACAAATCGAATGGTTAAGGGGTAGCGATATAAAGTGCCCTGATTCGACTTGACCGATGCAATCACAATAAAGATAAGGTGCATGACAAGTAAAATAGGGAGAAGGATAAGCCCTATAAGGACTAGACTTAAGATCCCAGCAATGACTAGATAGAGTGTCATACTTATTTGGAAGTTAATGGACTCTTTTCCTTGATCATCGATAAACGGTTCATCTTCTCTTTTAATTGACCAGAGGATGATTGGAGCAATAATATGTCCCAGAGGGATTAAATAACCACTCAATGCAGAGAGATGAACATACATAGCCCATTGTCTTATTGTTTGATCAGGAACCGTTACGTCTTTATTGTCCATCTCAATACCTCCCTATATAGCTCATCTATGATCAGCATATTACTCATTATTTTGAGATATGCCTTTAATAGTGTAGGTAACAAAAAAAGGAACCACCTTTGGTTCCTTTAATTGGAATTGTAGTTGATGTGATAAGATGTCCGCTTACCCATTCAGTAAGCGTATTACGAACTTCTGTGAGCATAGTTGACGCATTGATTGGATCACTTTACTATCAAATTCCCCCATTTATATATTGGATAAACAGTACAAATGAACTTGGCAAAGAGATGATGATATACTTGTGCTATGTAAATATATAAAGGATGAGTGTCATGAAAACAATAACAATCGATGAAGTTTTGGAAAGAAAGATGCTCTTATTAGATGTTCGTACACCGGCAGAATATGAAAAGTTTCATATCCCAGGTGCTGTGAACCTACCTATTTTCTCTAATGAAGAAAGAGAAATTGTCGGAACAACATATAAGCAAAAAGGAACTGAAGCAGCGAAGGAATTAGGGATTTCTCTTGTTTCGCCTTTACTTCCTGAGTTTTATAAACGAGCGAAGGAAATAACAAAAGGTGAAGAATTTGCTATTTACTGCTGGCGAGGCGGAATGAGAAGTAAAAGTTTGACAGTTATTTTTGACATGATGGGACTGCCGTGCCGACAGCTAGAAGGAGGTATTCGTTCCTACAGACAAAAAGTGACGGCTGGTTTAGAATACTTTGCGAATCAGACGACACCCTATCTTGTTTTGGAAGGACTAACCGGTACATCTAAAACTGAAATACTTAATGATTTAGAAGAGAAGGGCTATCCTGTTCTTGATCTTGAGGGACTTGCAGCTCATCGAGGTTCTGTATTTGGAAGAGTTGATTTGCCTGAAAGAAGTCAAAAAGAATTTGAAGCCATGCTGTACCATAGATTAGGAGAAATTGGAGAAACGTCTTATTACATCATTGAATCTGAAAGTAAGCGACTTGGAAATATTATCATTCCAGAGTTTATTTTAGAAGGCAAACAAAAAGGGACGCGTATACAAGTCCACGCCCCGCTTTCTTATCGAATTCGTACGATCTTAAATACGTATCATCCTGAACATCATCACGAAGAAATCACAGGAGCTATTAACAAAATTGAGAAGCGATTTTCGAATGAAGACAAAGAAGTGATTGCCGATGCTCTTGCTGAGAATGACTATGCCTTGATTGTTGAACGGCTCCTGATTTATTATTATGATCCTCGTTATGAATACAAAGCATATGAGAACGAAGGTAACATTATTAACCTAACGTATGATTCACTTGAGGAAGGAACTAAACTTGTCCAGAATGAAGTAGATCGCTTCGAGATTAAGCTTCGATCAGAAGGCGAGAAAGTTTCGCTTTAATGGATTTTCTTTCTTCAGGAAGCTGTTCATTGTTATACCGTTCAATAAGGTCATCAATGCGTTTAAAATACAAGTGACTTACCCACGCGACATAGCTTCTGTAAACGGGCGACTTTAGAAAATGAATCAACATATTGTCGTCGGGGCCAAAGTAGTATGTTTTATCATCAAAGAAGGTGGAAAAGCGTCTGAAGGATAATTTGGTGAATGAGTTGTCCAATTCAAATCGAAATTTATTAAGGGCATCTGGAATCAAACGGATTGTGAACACATCATCACTATCAAACATTTCCTTAGGCGTGGGTAAGATTAAATAGGGATAGTCTCGATCATCAAGGGCAATGAAGAAATCCTCAGGCGTCTCGTGGCAGCTAGGCACTCGTTTGACGGTTGTTTCAACAATCAATTGATAGACTGAATCATTCATAAGATATCCTCCCTTTGTAATCTATCATCATTGTTACCGTACTAGTAAACTTGTATACCCCTTTGTCGAAAAGTAGTTATTACAATCTATTATCCAACCTCTAAAAAAATTCCTCTATTTCAAATATTACAAATATTTTTAAGAACCTTATATGAATGATAATTTCCTGAGTCGTTAATCAGTTAGAAAAAAATAAAATTTGGATGAGCAAAAGACTTGAAAGTCAAAGATAGTCAAATTATAATATAGTTACAAGGTCAAAGATAGTCAAAGTCAAAGCGAGTATCTTTTACCTTTTATCTTAATTTCATAAAATGTACGTTATATATATTATAAGGAGGCCATCATATGCTTTGTGATCATTGTCAACAAAATCAAGCATCGGTTCAACTTAATGTCCAGATGAATCAGAATAAGAAACAAGTACACCTTTGTAGTACGTGTTACGCAAAAGTGATGAATGGTCAAACTGCATCATCACCAAAGGGTCAAATGGATGAGTTCTTTCAATCCTTTATGAACCAATCAGGTCAACATGGATTTAACGCACAGCAGGAGGGTCCGCAAACCGAGTTTGGAAATGGAAAAGGTGGTTTACTTGATGACTTGGGACGAAATCTTTCTGACGCCGCAAAAGCTGGATTAATTGATCCGGTTATCGGGAGAGAGAATGAAGTATCGAGAGTGATTGAGACGTTAAATCGCCGAAATAAAAACAACCCAGTCTTGATTGGGGAAGCTGGTGTCGGGAAGACAGCCATAGCGGAAGGCCTTGCTCTTCGGATAACAGAGGGCAATGTCCCTTCTAAGCTAAAAAACAAAGAAATTTATTTACTTGATGTAGCTTCACTCGTTTCAAACACAGGTGTGCGTGGTCAATTTGAAGAGCGGATGAAACAGTTAATTTCTGAGCTTCAAAGTAGAAAGAATGTTATTTTGTTCGTGGATGAACTACATCAAATCGTTGGAGCTGGATCTGCTGAAGGCTCAATGGATGCAGGTAACATTTTGAAACCAGCGTTAGCTAGAGGTGAACTTCAGTTAATTGGGGCAACCACTCTTAAAGAGTATCGCCAAATTGAGAAAGACGCAGCGCTTGAGCGTCGCTTCCAACCAGTTATGGTTAATGAGCCAACTGTAGATGAAGCCATTGAAATTCTGAAAGGTTTGCAGTCTAAGTATGAAGACTATCATGAAGTCAAGTACACAGATGAAGCCATTAAAGCATGTGTAACATTGTCTAATCGTTTCATTCAAGACCGCTTCTTACCAGATAAAGCAATCGACTTAATGGATGAAGCAGGAGCAAAATTGAACCTAACGTTTGCAGAGTCTAGCCACGATGAAATTCAGCAACGTCTAACAGAAATAGCTGCTGAAAAAAATAAAGCAGCCGAAGCAGAAGATTATGAGCGTGCTGCCAAGTTAAGAACTGAAGAATTACAGCTTGAGGAGCAGCTCGAGCAATCGCTGAAAAATAAATCAAGTGTGAATCATTTAGTGTCTCTTGAAGAGATTCAACACATTATAGAAGGAAAAACAGGTATTCCAGTACGGAAACTTCGCGAAGATGAACAAACGAAAATGAAAAATCTTGCGGATCGACTTAATGCGAAAGTAATTGGTCAGGAAGATGCCGTAAATAGAGTCGCTAAAGCAATTCGCAGAAGTCGTGCCGGATTGAAACGTCAAAATCGCCCAATAGGCTCCTTCTTATTCGTTGGACCAACAGGAGTCGGTAAAACAGAGCTATCCCGATCACTTGCAGAAGAAATGTTTGGTGATCGTGAAGCCATGATCCGTCTTGATATGAGTGAGTATATGGAGAAACACTCTGTATCTAAGTTAATCGGCTCGCCTCCTGGTTATGTTGGTCATGAAGAGGCTGGGCAATTAACCGAGCGAGTAAGGCGTAAGCCATATAGCATCATATTAATTGATGAAGTTGAAAAAGCTCATCCTGATGTCCAAAATATGTTCCTACAAATTCTTGATGATGGGCGTTTAACTGATAGTCAAGGTAGAACTGTTAGCTTTAAAGATACGGTTATTATTATGACAAGTAATGCTGGAACATCAGAGCGCAGAATTACAGTTGGTTTTGAATCAGCTGAAAGCTACACGGATGTGATGGAGAGTCTTGGTGGTTACTTTAGACCTGAGTTCTTGAATCGATTTGATGGAATTATTCCATTTAAATCACTCGAACAATCCAGTCTCGTTACAATCGTTGATTTAATGATTGAAGATTTGGATGAGAGTCTCGAGGAACAGAATATTTCTCTGACAATTAGCGATGAAGCGAAAGAGAAGTTAGCCTCACTTGGCTATAATCCGCAGTTTGGTGCGCGACCACTTCGCAGAGTGATCGAAGAACATGTTGAAGATGGTATTGCCGATATACTAGTGGATGAAGGAGAGCTTCAGTTAGTTACAGTTGAAGTTGTAGAAGATAAACTCGTCGTATCTAAAGAAAAATAAGTCGCATTCTTGAAAGTCGTTCCAATGGAGCGGCTTTCTTTTTTATTAGCTATAATAGCTTATATTGCTGAAATCTCGATTTTTGGTTCATTCGCGAGTGAATTCAAAAAAAGAGAAGAAAAAACTTTGTTTCTATGGATCTTTTTGTTACTTTTTTACAAAAAGAGGGAAGGTATAATTATGGTATCCTGACTGTACTTTTTCTATAGCGTTGTCGAATGGTAAAGTATTGTGACTTGTTTTGTATTTATAGGTCGAAAAGTCAGAATATTAGTTAAAATTAGTCTTCAAATCTGCTACGTTAGATAAGGAAGGTCAGGAAAGACTTCTCTACTATTTCATAAAGGAGCGAGAACAAAATGGAACTGGATCAACTAGAAATGAACCAGACGTTACAAGAAAGTCAGCCAGAAGGAAAGACAATTCCATATTTAACAGCATTGATTGGATGGAGTCTTCCCGCAATTGAGGCCTGTGACAAGTTGAATCGGCCTTTTGTAGTGGTTGGTCCTCCTGATTTTAAGGATTATGCCGAGAAGCATGACATCACTTTCGTAGGTTGGGAGTTTGATAGATTGAATGAAGGATCAGACAAACTCTATAAGCAACTTAAAGCTTTAGGCGCAGAGGTTGCTGTCCCCCTTTATGAAGAGTGTGTGGAATGGGCAGGAGCTCTGAATTCTCGCTTTAGAGAAGAGCCTAGATTATTTAACCGTTCTCTATTGTTAAGAGATAAAGGAATGATGAAACGAAAGGCACAGATGGCTGGTATTAAAGTAGGTGTTTTCGAAGAAGCAAGAGATAAAGAAGATGTAAAGCGCTTTCTTAAAAGGGTCAACGATGCTCTTTTGAAAGTGGATGGAGATAAATACGAGCCGATTCATTGTAAGCCTTTAGATAAGGCTGGTTCAGTAGGACATCGAGCCATCGATGATCCTGCAGATATTGACGCATTAACAGATACTGATTTTCCTTTATTAATGGAAAGTCATTTGGACGGGCAGGAATTCTCATGTGAGGTTTTTGTACATGGTGGAAAAATTCAATTTCTTAATATAACAGAATACGTAAAACTTGGGTACTCAAATTTTGTTCCACCTTCTCCTTCTCTTGAAGAGAAGCGTCCCGTTATCCGCAAAGCGATTGAACAATTAATCGAAGCGTTCGAAGTGGAGAACGGCGTGATTCATCCTGAGTATTTCATTATGCCTGATGGCACACTTCACTTCGGAGAAGTAGCTGCTAGAGTACCAGGTGGCCATATTTTTGATCTAATTGAACGCGCTTACGGTTTTAGTGCTTATGAAGCTCAAATTCTATGTAGTGATCCAAATACGACTGAAGAAGAGTTAAGGAAATTCTTTCCCGGCGAAGATGAAGCTATGGGGTATGCGGGTTGTTTAATGGTACATCCACATGTGAATTACATTGAAGAGTTAAATATTCCTGAAGAGCTTGAGGAACATCAATTCTTTGAGAAGCATGACATGTTTACTCCTCCACAGGGGAAAGTAGCTGAGCGGGTCGGTTTCGGTAATCATTATGGGACTATTTTCTTCTTCGGAGATGACAGTGCGGAGATAACGCGGTTACTTGTAGACTACGAAAAATATGATTTCTATCTGTAGATAATTATTTTTACCATAAAGGAGAATTTAGCATGCCATCTGAAGTAACAGAAGGAAAGATTGCAAGGTTTTCCAGATCACTCACTCGTCTTGAAGAAGCACCATCCTATGCGAAATCTCGCTATCAGACAGACGTTTTCCAGGAAGCGAATCGGCTTTTGGAAACCGATGAAGGTCTTGAGTATCTATATCAATACGCGCAACGTTTTGATGAAGCGGGCGTATTCCAGGATGGACCGTGGGAAGATCCCTCTAAGCTCCAGCCGCCTCTTGTTGCAGGATCACTTCAAGCAAAGGGTCTTCCTTACGTGATCGAAATGCTTAGCGATCTGCGTATGCTTGCGATTGCGGAAGGGAAGGGAAGTCATCCAAAGGTCTCACAAGAAATGGCGATGGACTTCTTAAACGAAGTTATGGCGTTAAATCTAGATATCCTTTTCCCAAATGCTTCAGAAGCTTCCCGAATAGAGGAGAAGGAGAATACGATTGAAACACAGAGGCTGTTTCAATTTATATCACAGTATCTCTCTTCAAGTGCTCTATCAGAAACACTGATCTATGAGATTGAACGTTTAACAGCTCAACGACCAATTACGGTTAAAAGAACAGTTTCCATGATTAAAATGGCTAAGGAAATGTTGAGGTCAGAAACCAGTGAAGAGCAGCGGTCTACTCTTGAAGGATACGTGGCTTCGATTGAAGGGCCTTCTGAATTAAGTCACACTTATCAGTTGCCGAATGAATACCGTAAACAACTGATGGGACTATCAACAGAGGAGCTTCGAAGAGAAAGTGAGTTACTCGGTCTTTCTATGAGAAAAACCGGTCTTTGTTCTCCACACCATAGTGTGCTTGCTCGCTTCTTAAGTCGAAAATCACCTCACCTTCTACCTGTACTACTTCAATTAACTGGGAAGGGAAAGGCGAATCTTGAAGAACATGGGGAGCTTATTCATCAGCTCATTAAAGTTGCGCTATTTCCATCTACTTGCCAATCCGTCTATGGATTAGCATTGTTATTAGAGAGAGGGGTGCTTTCGGCTTCTCCTGTTATGCCTGGATTAAGACGTATGATTGAGCTAGATATACGTCCAGAAGTTCGAAGCGCATTATTCAATACAGTTGGAGAAGGTGAAGGGTTAACGGCTAATAGCATTTTGCTTGCAGGTGTCATTAGCGTCCTTGGACAGCCGCTTGGTGTTGGTCAAGGACTTAATCCAACATGTCAAGCGGCAAGAGGAATAAGCTTATGGGCTCAGCATGCTCCTGGCTATCTACTTGAGATCATTCCAAGAGCTGCAAGAGATGGTGACATTGATATGGTGTTTGAAGGTGTTCAAATTCATTCGAAAGATCTTCACGGTGGTCTCGCTCCTGATCTTCACCCAGAGCTTGACCCGGTGTCGCTTGTGCTCGTTCCACATCTCGATCGAATATACAGTGAGATGATGAGCAGAGTAGCGCTAAGAGGAGAAGATGGACATCGCTGGGTCAACCCTGCTTTTTATGGAAATTGGGTTCAAAAAGGCTTTAGTACCGTTATCGAGCCGATTACTGGCAGCGTAACAGACTATCCTGGTTTCGTCAGATTGTTTTATGCGACGCATCATCCTGAATACAACGATGAATACGAATTAATATATCCGAATCCTGTTGGAATCTTCATTACGAATGTTCATGGAAAAATGCTTGGGTTCCATGCTGTTTCGATCCAAAGAATCGCAAAGAGTCCCGATGGAGAGTATCGCGTTTATTTTTATAATCCTAATAATGATGGTTCCCAGAATTGGGGGCAGGGAATTGAATCCACTGTTATGGGAAAAGGGGAGCTTTCAGGAGAAAGCTCGCTACCATTTGAAGAATTTACATCGCGTTTATATGCATTTCATTATAATCCTTATGAACAAGGAGATGCGTATGCGGTTGAAGCCGAGCACATCTCAATTGTGAAATCACTCGCGATAGATAGCTGGGGACACGAGTATACTTGGCTAAGTAAATAAGAGGTTATATATAACGGTTTTTGGGGAAAATTATAAGCAGAGGTGCCAGGGATATCATTTGTTTCCTGGCGCTTTTTTTGATTAACTTAACTTGTCATATTGAATTGACAAGCTTGATATAAGAAGGAGGAAATAGAGTGATTGAACACGTTGTTTTATTTAAATTCAGTGAAGAAACGACCATGGATCAGAAAGAAGAGGGCATGAGAAGATTAATTCAAGTGAAGGAGAAAATTCCTGGAATCATTGATATTCAAGCAGGAAATAACTTCACTGATCGTAGTCAAGGCTTCGAAAGTGCTCTAACGGTTCGGTTTGAATCAAAAGAAGCGCTAGAAGCATATGGTCCACACCCGGCGCATCAAGAAGTAGTCGCATACTTGAAAGAGGTTGGAATGAGAGATGTCCTTGCACTAGATTTCGAATGTCTATAAATATGGAAAGGAGCTTTTACATATGAAAGGATTTGTTCACGGCAATGAAGCAGGTCAAAAAGGGCTATCGCTTAAAGATCATATTGTTGAGTCGGAGCCTCGCAAAGGTGAAGTGAAGATTAAACTAAAGGCAGCGGGGTTAAATCATAGAGATTTATTTATACCAGATCGTCACGATCCGAAAGATCCAGACGTTATTCTTGGTTCAGACGGTGCCGGTGTTGTTGTTGCAGTTGGTGAAGGCGTTAATGAGATTCATGAAGGTGATGAAGTGATCATTAACCCGGGTCTTGGTTGGGAAAAGAATTCTCCTGTTCCTCCAGCTGGATTTCAAATTGTAGGTTTTCCAGGTGATGGTACATTTGCTGAAACGATCGTTGTTCCAGCTGAAAATGCTGTGAAAAAGCCAGAAAACCTTACTTTTGAAGAAGCATCTGTCATAGGTTTGGCCGGATTAACGGCGTATCGTTCATTATTTACAAGAGGCCAACTTCGAAGAGGACAAACTGTTTTTATTCCTGGAATTGGTGGAGGCGTAGCAACGTTCTTGCTTAAGTTTGCGAAAGCGGCTGGTGCGAGAGTGATTGTTAGTTCCAGAAGTGAATCTAAGCGAAAGGCCGCTCTTCGACTTGGTGCGGATCGAGCTCTTGCCGATGAAGAGGATTGGACTGAAGCAGCTGAGGATGAAAGCATTGATTTGGTTATTGAAAGTGTTGGTGCCGCTACGTTCAATCGATCTCTCGGAGTACTGAAAAAGGGTGGAACCATTGTTATTTTCGGCTCTTCAACAGGGGATACAATTGAATTTGACTTGCGCTCATTTTTCTATGGCCAATATAACTTGCTTGGCTCAACGATGGGAAGCGCTGAGGAATTCCTAGAGATGGTATCTTTCGTAAATGAACATTCTATCAAGCCAATTATGGATGAAGTCTATTCTTTTGACGATATTCAAAAGGCTTTTGCTCATTTGAGTGATAGTTCCCAATTCGGGAAAATTTCATTAAGTATGAGGTAGTGTTTTTTGAAATATTCATAGAAAAAAGGAAGCCGTTTGGGTAGTGCACCCCGGAAGTTAGAGTTAAAAAACTAACTTCCGGGGTGTTTTTGTATGTCAAAGTATAGTGAGAATTTTAAATTAGAAGTTGTGATGGAGTATCTTCAAGGGTCTCTAGGATACCCTT
>NZ_JBEWYW010000009.1:0-145461 GCF_041366475.1 Pseudalkalibacillus sp. JSM 102089 | reverse complement strand
TTAATATCAAAGGTGGGTCTTACAGATTAAGAGAAAAAGTAAAAGCTGGCATACAGCCAGCTAAGATACGCTAATATTAGGGAATTTGTTTCCGTTGAAATTAGGGAATTTTAAACCGTTATTGACAACGGTATATTAATACCGGAATGGTCGAATCCCTATATAGTATTCAAGTTGATATAGCGATCATCGTCAATTATTTATTCTCTCACCAATCTTTAACACAACGAAGCATAAGACCCATTAATTAAAGTATTATAACAATCGTCACGATTTATGAAAAAGTAAAAACCCCAATCGTCATCGATTTTGGAAATATTGGATGGAGCAAGGAACCTGCCCCACTGTCCACTTAACTATACAGGAGAAAACCTTACTAGCGTTGTGATTAATTTTATCCTCCTAGCCTTTAGTACATTTAGGTGAGTTAATTAGTACTTCAGGCGAGAGAATAAACGGCTTCTTCTCTATCTTGAATACACATTTCTGCCAAAGAACCCTACTCTTCCTTCCGCTGTTTCATCACAAAACTATTAATCTTAAGTAAAAATGGTCCAATTCCCAAAAATAGAATCAAAGAATCTCGGGAAATCCAGCTCGATTCATCGTCAAAATGTAATGAAAAAGGTAAAAAACCCCTCTTGCATCCGCAAGAGGGGTTTCCATCGATGGAGCATAGCGGGCTCGAACCGCTGACCTCTACACTGCCAGTGTAGCGCTCTCCCAGCTGAGCTAATGCCCCGTATTATGACAGCGATTTCCTGTCGACAAGATTTATTTTATCATAGCTTTTATTGTGAGGGCAACTTATTTTTTGAAATATGCGAAAGTGCGTAAATCTCATTTCGAAATCGCAGCCTCTATATCAAAAGCCCCTCAACTTAATACCAAAGTACATAAAGTATAATGTACACAAAGTATTTTGAGGAGCTTTTACTCATTCTAAAACTTTTCTTCTTCCCCTGCTTCTTCTTTTAATTCCAACTTCCTTTTTTCCAACTCCAGTTTCTTTTCCTCTACCTCTAACTTCTTCTTTTTCAAGTCAAAATTCATTACAAAATATAAAAAGATAAACGTCATCCCAACGATTACGGATATAAATAAAAATAGGTCCAAACAAATCTCCTCCAATATTTAGCTTCGTTCATTAATTATACTTATAAATATAAACATCATGTTCATTTTTCTTTATTCAACCTGCAATGTTGGTTCAATAAGCTGTTTTAAACTGCCTTACCTCTACCTGTTTAGTGATGCTATACTAAAAGATATATACAATTTTGATAAGGGAGATGAATTCATGAAAGATATCCTTATCCAATATATGAAACGGTTTTCGGATCTCAGTGAATCCGAATTAAGAAAGCTGACAATCGATATTCCTGTTGCTTCGTTTAAGAAAGGAACGGTTCTTTTACATCAAGGTGAAGTTCCTGACAAATGCTATTTTGTTTTAAAAGGATGTGTACGGCTTTACAATGTCGATAAAAATGGAAATGAGAATACGTTCAATTTCTATACGGAAGAACAGAGTGTCACGATCTTTAATCAGCATACTACTGACAAAATTTCTCCATACTCTCTTAGCTGTTTGGAAGACTGTACGCTTATTGTAGGTGATTTATCTACTGAGCAGGAAACTTACGACATGCATCCGGTATTAGAAGAACTGACTCGTAAAATGATTGAAGAAGATATGGGTGCTATGAGGGATAATTTCTCCTCCTTCATTTCTTCGACGCCAGAAGAGCGGTACCACAATTTGATGGAAAAAAGACCCGATTTAATTGACAGGGTTCCCCAGTACCAACTAGCAAGCTACCTGGGAGTTAAGCCAGAATCTTTAAGTCGTATTAAGAAGAGGTCCGTATCTAATCTTAGGATTGTTGATTAGTTCATCGTTACCTTTTTTCCTTTTACGAATAACCAGATCCCAAACCCTAATTCACCGATGACCATGGGAGCCATCAGAATTAATTCTAGTAGTCCAATAACGTTTTCAATTTGTGGGATAAAATTGTACATGAAATGAATTAGCGAGTAGCTGAAGCCTGCTAAAACAACTAGAATACTAATCACTTTTGGTATTATTATTGTTTTCATTGCGATCAACCCGACTACGATCAGATGAAGGCCAAAAATGATCAACCCAAATGACCAAATGGCTTCAAAAGCTGTGATGGCATCCATCGCTTGCTGTGCCACGCGCGATGACGTACCTAACTCTGAATTTTGAAAAACACTTTTGGTTATTACAAGATGTGAAACCGCATTGGCTAGAATGGCTGTGTAAAGGAAACGAAGCCAGCCGGCTAATAATGCGTAACCAGGATGAAACGGCTTCAAGAAAACATAAAAGCCCCACGAAACAATTAAATCCATAATGATAATGATGAGCCATCCAAGTACCTCAAGACGAAACAAGACTTGAGATGCTTGGATGTTTTTTAATGTTGTTACTGCATCTCCCTCAATGACTAATGAGCTATGAACATATCCTTGAGCAAAAAATGCAGCAAATGTCATAATAAGTAATGCAATTGCTGAAAAGACTGCTGCTTTCTGCTGCATGTTTTGATTAGTTGTTGTCTTTAATTCCATATAAGAGCCTCCTCGACTTTGATGTTAAATGTATTGTATTTCGTCTGAGGAAGACTTTCATTGACTTAAATCAAGAATATACTATTTTTTTAAATTTGGGCAGGTGGATAGCTTAGTAGTTCGATTCTATTTTACTTCAAAATAAAACCCTCTTACGGTTGCAAGAGGGTTTCTTCTTGTTCTATTACATAATAAAAGTCGTATAACCAATAAAAGAAACGCTGTCCCCCAGCGTTTCTCCTCTCTTACCTTCTCTCCCGACTCGTTAATCCCATTGCTACAAACCGTACAATGAGTGATGCCACGATACTATATACAATCAGTGCAAATACTGCAGAGAATTCAACGACATATTGTCCAGCGAATTCCGTCGTTGGAAAGATGTTTCGAAATGGATATAATAATGGCGCTGAAAAGTCATAGATCCACTGCACGAATGGAGCTGTTGGATTGGCGCTGAATAGTTTCAGCAATATGCGAATTCCGAGAATCGCTTCGATAATGCCAAAAATCAGGCGTACGAGCGATACGAGGAATGATGATAGTGCTCTCATGTTTCTTCACCCTTTTTTAAACTGTCATATCCTTTCTTTACCCTGTTGCGATTGATCACACACGTGTCGTTTTTTTCCAGTGATTGATGGGCATAATGGATGTGGAGAAAGGAGCGTTTTACTTTGAGATTACGTGACTTAGTTTATTATATATCCCGCTATCCGCCTGTATTACAACTCGGTGCACTGATTGTGCTGATTCTTATAACAATGGGATTTATCATGCATCTGGTGGAGCCGGAAATGTTTCCGACCGTTTTCGATGGGGTGTGGTTTGCGATCGTGACGGCTTCCACGATTGGATACGGCGATACATCACCTGTGACTGTTAGAGGGAAAGCTTTTGCGATGGTGTTTATTATGTTTGGCGCTGGCTTTATGACGTTTTATATGGCGAAGCTTGCTTCTTCCTTTGTAATGACGCAGGGGGCGCTTGGCCGTGGAGAGCGAAGTTACGAGCGGACCAATCATGTAGTTGTGGTTGGTTGGAATTCGCGCAGCAGACATACGATCAAAGCACTTTTATCCAATCAGCCTGAACGATCCATCGTGCTCATTGATCATTCGCTTACGGAAAACCCGCTTCAAAAAGAAGGTATTCATTTCATTCGTGGAAACCCTGGTGAAGATAGCACATTGCGTAAGGCGAAAGTGAGCGATGCGCATACTGTTCTTATCACAGCGGATCAGTATAAAAGTGAAATTGAAGTGGATATGCAAACCATTCTTACCCTTTTAACGGTTAAAGGGATTAATCCTTCGGTGTATACAATTGTGGAAATTCTTTCGCCTGAGCAAATTGTGAATGCTGAGCGAGCTGGTGCAAATGAGGTAATCGAAAGTGCCCACCTACTCAGTACAGTTATGACGAATAGTGTCTTCTCTCATGGGATTTCGACCACTTTACTTGAGATGTTAACGCATTTAAATCCTAATCAGCTTGATTTCATGAGTGCTGAGTCGTTTAGTGAAGAGTCTTTTTGTGATGTAGCACAGCAACTAAATGAAAAAGATATCCTGATGATTGGTGTAAAAAGAGGGAGTGAGCTCGTCATGAACCCCTCCCCTTCATTTCTTATTGCATCTGATGATCTCTTACTCGTGATTCACACATAAGATGAGAGCGCGGCGTCTAGTTCTTTCACGTATCGCTCTCCGTATTTCAGCCATTCTTCATCAATTTCAGCATCTTTATTTGTGGGCTCTTGGAACTGATTAAACGACGCTGAGATGTTCCCAATATTGCCTTCAGGATCAACACCTGCCTGATACATATGAGAGAGCATGAAAGGCTGTCCAATTTCAACGATTGCGCCATCCGCATCAAGCTCTTTTTTTACAGCTTTAATGGGTACTCTTAGAAAAAGATATCCGTCTTCATCATCGATTTTATAGTCGAAATAGCCGTGATCGTATTCCCAGCCGCCTCCATAGCTATAGCCTAATTGGCGGAGCTTGTCTTCCATAATACTAAGTTCGATCGTTTTCCCTTCAAGCACAGAATTCATTGGAATCATGTTCGCTTCCTCCCTGTTTACGTAGTCTACGCTTATCGTGTCCAATGAGAGAGAATTCATGAAAAAAAAGCGCAATCGCTCGGTTAGTCCCGACAAGTGCTAGAAATAGACTTCACTGAATTTTATACTTACTTTTTTAAAATAAAAAAAGAGAGCGCCGAGGCACTCTCTCTTGTTCGTTCTATTCGTTTGTCTTAAGGCGATCCTCAAGCTCAGCTTTTTCTTTTTCGAATCCTGGTTTACCAAGAAGCGCAAACATGTTTGTTTTGTATGCTTCTACTCCTGGCTGATCGAATGGATTCACGCCAAGTAGGTAACCGGAAACGGCACATGCTTTTTCAAAGAAATAAGCAAGGTAACCGAAGTGGTAAGGCGTCATTTCAGGGATGTTCACGATCAAGTTCGGAACGTTACCATCTGTATGAGCAAGCATTGTACCTTCGAATGCTTTCTGATTAACAAAGTCCATTGTTTCACCAGCAAGGTAGTTCAGCTTGTCTAGGTTCTTGTCGTCTTCTTCGATTGTGATCTCATGACGCGCTTTCCCAACGTTCAATACTGTTTCAAACAGGCTACGACGGCCGTCTTGAACGTATTGTCCCATGGAGTGAAGATCTGTTGAGAAATCAACAGATGCTGGATAAAGACCTTTGTTGTCTTTTCCTTCACTTTCGCCAAAGAGCTGTTTCCACCACTCAGAGAAATAGTGTAGAGATGGCTCATAGTTCACAAGAAGCTCGATGTTCTTGCCTTTGTTGTAAAGGGCATTACGAACCGCTGCATACTGATAAGCCTGGTTAGATTCGATGTCAGATGTGTTCAAGTCATCTTGTGCGTCTTGAGCACCTTTCATCATCTCTTCAATAGAGATTCCGCTTGCTGCGATTGGAAGAAGTCCAACAGCTGTCAGAACAGAATAACGTCCACCAACATCATCAGGAATCACGAAGCTTTCGTATCCTTCTTCGTCAGCTAAGGTCTTAAGAGCACCTTTTGACTTGTCAGTAGTCGCATAGATGCGACGACGAGCTTCTTCTACGCCGTATTTATCTTCAAGGAACTTACGGAAAATACGGAACGCAATCGCAGGCTCAGTCGTTGTACCTGATTTTGAAATGACGTTAACGGAAACGTCTTTCCCTTCAAGTACGCTAAAGAGGTCCTTTACGTAAGTTGAGCTGATGTTGTTTCCTACGAAGAACACTTGTGGTGTTTTGCGCTCTTCTTTTGTTAGAACGTTATAGAAAGAATGGTTCAGCATTTCGATTGCTGCACGAGCACCTAAATAAGAACCACCGATACCAACAACAAGAAGCACGTCAGAATCTGATTTGATTTTCTCAGCAGATTTCTGAATGCGTGAAAATTCTTCTTTATCATAATCATGCGGAAGCGTTAGCCAGCCAAGAAAATCGTTGCCAGCCCCTGTTCCATTATGTAGCGCTTCGTGTGCAGCCTTCACTGCATCCGCCATGTATGTTACTTCATGTTCGCCAACAAACGACAATGCTTTTGAATAATCAAAACTTACTTTTGAAGTCATAATTAGCCTCCAATTATCATTTTTTGTTCTTCACTCACGTTTTACTTTAGCCCAAGACCCATTCGAAATCAAGAACACCGATCCATGTAAGCGATTACCTGGAGAGATTTCTTTCTAAACTCGTTTGACCTTGTGTCCTTATTCACTTCAGAGGACAAATTTCTTCGCTCGATTTTTGACACATTCGATTGAAACCTGAGTTTCAATCGCCTTTAAGCGGAGCTTAAAGGTCGCTGTGTTCGGCAGCCCCGGTGAGCAAATTCATTTGCTCTAACTGGGGCTGCCGAACACAGCGTAAATGGGTCAAAATCATCCCTAGCTAAAAAGCATAACAAAAAGAACCGCTCCAAAACGGAACGGTCCTATCATTTCACCTTATAGAGAAGCCTTCAAAATCGCCATCACGTCGTCGCGCTCAAGGGATTTGAAATTACCAAACGCCCCATTAGCCATCGCACGGTCAACGATAAGATCAAGCTGGCTATCGTCAATGTCGTAATCAGCAAGACGATTTGGTGCACCAAGGCTGCTCCAGAACGCACTTAGCTTGTCGATACCTTCAAGCGCAACATCGCGATCTGATTTACCTTCTTCGTTTACGCCAAGAACTTTGACAGCAAGACGCTTGAACTTATCAACGTTCACGTCAAGGTTGTGTTTCATTAAGTTCGGGAAGAGAATCGCAAGACCACCAGCGTGTGGAATATCATAAACAGCTGATACTGCGTGTTCAATGTTATGAGAAGCCCAGTCACCGCGAACACCCATCTGTAGAGATTGGTTTAGCGCTACTGTACCACTCAACATAATTGTTGCACGGTGGTCGTAGTTTTGCATATCTTCGAGAAGTTTTGGAGCTGTGTTCATCACTGTTTCAAGAACAGAGAACTGCATGTTTTCTTGTAGCTCTGTATTTGATTCAGGGTGAAGGTACTGTTCAAGTACGTGAGACATCATGTCCACCATGCCGTATACTGTATGGTTTTTTGGCACTGTATACGTATTCTCAGGATCTAGAATAGAGAATTTCGGGTGTACAAGTGGATGTCCCCAACCGTATTTCTCTTGTGTATCCCAATTTGTGATAACAGAACCTGGGTTCATTTCTGAACCAGTTGCTGCTAGCGTTAGAACTGTACCGAATGGAAGAGCTGCTTCAGGGAATGCTTTCTTCGTTACGAAGTCCCAAGCGTCTCCATCATATTTAGCACCTGCAGAAATAGCTTTTGTGCAGTCAATAACACTACCGCCACCTACTGCTAAGATGAAATCAATGTTGTTTTCTTTACAAATATCGACACCTTTATGAACAGTTGTTAGGCGTGGGTTTGGTTCAACGCCGCTAAGTTCAAATACTTCAGCACCGATTTCGGTTAATGTGTTCATTACGCTATCGTAAACACCATTTTTCTTGATGCTTCCTCCGCCATAAACAACGAGGACTCTTTTTCCGTATTGTGGCACTTCAGTTTTGAGCGCTTCTAGCTGCCCTTTACCGAAGATCAATTTTGTTGGATTTTGGAAAGTAAAATTATTCAATGTTATGTCCTCCTTTAATTCAAATCACGTTTAACTTCGCCTCTAGGCGCAATAAAAACTCACCTTTTATCTTTAGTAATGCAAGAAGTTTAGGTGAGAGTAAATGACCACCAAAAGGATTAATTCGTGCAACTAACCATCAGAAATAAACAGCTTTGATGGAAGTTCCATTTTATTATGCCTCAATCAATTATTAAAATAAAGCAATCTGCTTATAAGAATTAAGTGGAGCTGCTATGTATAATTTGGTGAAGTTTTTATCATGTTATAGAAGAATCAATATGTTTCCTAATAAAAGGAGGTATTCTTATGAGCACATTACAACGATTTGCTCTTGCGTTAGTGATCATCGGAGCGGTCAACTGGGGCCTAATTGGATTTTTCCAATTTGACCTCGTCGCGGCTATATTCGGTGGACAAAATGCTGCACTTGCTCGAATTGTCTATGGCCTAGTCGGGCTAAGTGGACTATATTGCCTAACACTACTTTTCAAGCCGACAGAAGAGCTTTCACATGATCCTGATCGCGCAACAACATAAAAAAAAGAAGGCAGCCGCGGCTGCCTTCTTTCGTCATTCCTTACTTCTTCAGACGCTTGTTCAATTGAGCTTGACGGTCGTTAGATTCTTTCAACCAGTCTTTAAGTTTATCTTCAAGCGTGTTGAAGCCTTGTGGAGAAGAAGTTTGTTGTGGTTTCTTGTTTCCGCCGCTCGGTGCTGCCGGGCGAGGCTTTCTTTCCGGACGCTCAGGTTTAGGCTGAGTAGCACGGATTGAAAGAGAGATTTTACCGGAACCTTCTTCAATGTTAAGGATTTTTACCTTAACTTCGTCTCCTACAGTAAGTTGATCTTCGATATTTTTTACGTACCCGTGAGAGATTTCAGAAATGTGAACTAGTCCTTGCTTTTGGTCGTCAATTGCAACGAAAGCACCAAAAGGCTTAATACCAGTTACCTTCCCTTCAACGATATCACCGACGTTATATTGCTCTGCCATGAAAACACTCCTAACAAATTTTTTCAACTTTACTAGTATAACATAGATTTCTAATCTAGACAAAACATCATACTAGCCTTTTCTACAAATCATACCTTTCTATTGAAGGAATAGCAAGACAAGAATGTATTATAAAGCATTTACTTTCAAATTAAAATAAACAGAGGGAATGGCTGGTACTTCAGTAATAACAAGGTTTATAGCGTGTGGTAAATAAATACATGAATATTTAATATTGACTGAATTCTTTCCGCTCGCTATAGTGATAAAATGCCATTCAATTGGACTTACTATATTGTATGAGGTGACAAGATGAAATCAAATGATCAATGGTCGTCAAGATTCGGATTTATTTTGGCTTCAGCTGGATCAGCTATCGGGCTTGGTGCACTGTGGAAATTTCCATATATGGCGGGTACAAACGGTGGAGCAGCATTTTTCCTTGTTTTTCTTCTTTTCACTGTTTTAGTCGGTGCTCCAATGCTTCTTGCGGAATTTGTTGTTGGGAGACACTCACAGCAAAATGCCGTTTCTTCGTATGAATCAATTTCCGGGAAAGCAAGCTGGAAATGGCTTGGTTATCTGGGCGTTATCGCCTCTTTCATTATTCTTTCCTTCTATAGTGTCATTGGAGGATGGGTGATTACGTACTTAACAAGAAGCTTCTCTGGTTCACTTACAGGACTTCAAAATAGCCGTTACGAAGAGTTGTTTGGTGAAGTCATTGGAAGTCCTGCAACCGCTCTCCTAACACAGGCTCTATTTTTAGCGATAACAGTAGCCATTGTGCAGTTTGGGATT
Organism: Pseudalkalibacillus sp. JSM 102089; assembly: GCF_041366475.1. Taxonomy (NCBI): domain Bacteria; kingdom Bacillati; phylum Bacillota; class Bacilli; order Caryophanales; family Fictibacillaceae; genus Pseudalkalibacillus; species Pseudalkalibacillus sp. JSM 102089. The sequence continues at coordinate 135,909 of NZ_JBEWYW010000009.1, read as the reverse complement.
CAAAAAGGGATCGAAACAGCAAGCCGTTATATGATGCCAGCTCTCTTTATTCTTTTTCTTGTGCTTGTTGCGCGTTCGCTTTCTCTTGATGGCGCAATGGAAGGGGTCTCCTTCTTTTTAAAACCTGATTTCTCTATGTTATCAGCAGAAGGTGTTCTTGATGCCCTGGGCCAATCGTTCTTTGCGCTCAGCGTCGGGATCTCCTTAATGGTTACGTACAGCTCTTATCTTGATAGAAAAGCTGATTTAACAGGATCAGTAGTATCAGTCGTTAGCCTGAACGTGTTAATCTCCTTTCTAGCTGGACTTGCCATCTTCCCTGCTGTTTTTGCATTTGGATTTGAGCCCACAGAAGGACCTGGACTTATTTTCACCGTTCTTCCTGCTGTTTTTAATCAAATGGCGTTTGGTGGTTTGTTTTTCACAGTTTTTCTAGCGCTTTTGCTCTTTGCAACGTTAACATCAGCTTTTTCCTTGATGGAAATCATTGTTTCTACAGTGACGCATGGTAAAGGAAATCGCAAGAAAGTTTCCTGGATCGCAGGATTTTGCGTATTCTTACTCGGGATCCCTTCCGCTTTGTCATTTGGTGTCCTTGGAGACATTTCCATATTTGGCAGAACAATATTTGATACGATGGACTTTCTGGCAAGTAACTTATTAATGCCTATCGGTGCTCTTCTTATCTCTATTTTCGTTTCTCGGAAAATGAAGAAAGAAATATTAGCGGACGAAGTGATGATGTCTTCTAAAATAGGGCGGGTCGTCTTCCCACTCTGGTATGGTTTAATTCGTTACTTTGTCCCAGCTGCCATTACAATTGTCCTCGTTACATCTTTACTTTCATATTAATTTCATTTATATGTATATTCTTTTTCTAAAGTGGGAATAACAGGAGTAGTAAGCTATCTATATTCCCCCTTTTGAAGACGAGGCCAACGCCTCGTCTCTTTTTTTGTCTTCTCATTCGGCCCTTCAACTTTCTAAGAGTAGGATAAAGTATGACTAAGTAAGCCAAACTTTAAATAGCGAATGGATGAGAGGTGATGAAACCGTGTCTATCCCAAGTAAGAAACGGATACAAATCGACAACGTGACGTTGGCATATGAGTATTACAAACATACTAACCCTCATGTCCATACACTTGTCTTCATTCATGGCTTCCTTTCTTCTTCCTTTAGTTTTCGTAAGCTTCTTCCCCTTCTTAAAAAGAACTATCACTTATTGTGCTTTGATTTACCAGGCTTCGGCGAGAGCGAAAAGAACTGTGATATCCACTACTCGCTTCATGAGTATGCTGCTCTTACAAATAGACTTCTTGAACGAATGCAAATTTCAAAAGCTATCTTGATTGGACATTCAATGGGCGGACAAATTGCTCTTCGCGCGTGTATTCAGCACCCAGAACGAATTGAAAAGCTTATTCTCCTATGTAGCTCAAGCTATATTAAATCTTCTTCATTAGCTATTCGATTATGCTCTTATCTCCCTTTTTTTCCACTTTGCCTTAGCTTATCAATGAGTGCCATTAATTTAAGAAAGAATTTTGAACATCTCGTTTATGACCATAAGCTACTCACGCAAGAAGTCATCGATGGCTACACATCCAGTTTTAATGAAAAAGGTTTCTTTCTTGCGCTTTCTCGCCTCATACGAGATCGAGAAGAGGATTTATCTACGAGCACATTAAATAAAATTAATTTTCCCACCCTCTTAATTTGGGGAACCTACGACCGTCTTGTACCTATACGCGTAGGTGAACGCATGAAAAAAGACCTGCCTGACGCAGATCTTCTTACCCTCTCTCATACTGGACACCTTATCCCAGAAGAAAGGCCTGTGGAAGTGTCACAAGCCATTCACCAGTTCTTACAAAAATAACAAAAACCGCACCTCGTAGAGCGGTTATTTGTTTGCGACTAATTGTGGTTCTTCCTTTAGTAAAATACTTAAAAAACCTGAAGTTACGAGAAAAGCTGCTGGAATAATATAAAAAATCGATAAAAAAATAATTCCTCCTGCTGCTGAAACGAGGAGACTAAACCCTCCTAAAATAGGTCTTGTTTTCACAAAATAACAACCTAGTACAGCAAACGCCGGAAAAATAAAAGCAGTTAAAAACGAAATATCTTTGACTTGAATTAGAGGTATCACATTAAACCTTGAGAGCACTGCTGCGATAATGCCCAAAACACATCCAGCAACGGCCAGTTTAAACATGCGCTTTTGTTTCATTTTATTCCCTCTCTCATTTTGAACCATACTCTTCTTACATCTATTCGAGTTCGAAACGCTTCATCCTTCTCTTCTTTCATACTTTCCACTAAACGATTCCATTTTAACATGAAAATTCAGCCTTAAGACTGAGAAAAGTTCAATCGTAAGAAACTCCAATTCACTCACATATTTCTATACACTCTAGATAGAGACAAAATGATAACACTTATTAATATTTCACTATTGTAACCGCGATCGAATTTGGAAACTAGTATCAAAACAAACCATTACACCACACTATTTCCCTAAAAGGAAATATATTCTTCCAGATCCAAGTTACTTCAAGTGACAATCCAGTGTTATGGCAGGAAACAAGCTATCAACTGTCAAATATGTTCTTGTATAGGAGACAGAATGAATTGAGGAGATTAGATGAAACGTATACAAACTGGACGATTCCTTTCCGCGATTTTTTTCGTTGCTCTCGGAATCTTTCTTCTTCTTATAAATATCGGCATTATTTCCATGGAAATGACGGAGGCAATTGTCTATTTTTATCCCTTCTTGTTGTTTCTGCTCGGTGGAAAGTACCTTTTTGATGCTCTATTACCTTCAACGAGAAGGAAGAAATGGACAACCGGTGTGCTACTACTCACCTTTGGACTACTTCTGATCCTTGATCGTTTCGAAATAATTGACTTTAGTTTCTGGAGTATTTGGAAACTATGGCCGCTTATATTCGTAATGATTGGCTTTAAATTCCTAGGGAGATATCGAAAAAGCCAGGGGTTCAGTCTCGTTAAGGACCATTCCTATAATAAGCCAAATTGGCAGGTTCATACGATGAATGATTGGAGTTTTGTGTGCGATTATAACTTCGATTTTTCAACGACACTTATCCCAGAGGAAGAAACCGTCATTACGCTGTCAGGATTTGTTGGTGATATTAATATTATTTTCCCAGATGATATCCCATTTAAAATTGACGGTACAGCCCATGTACTTTCGGCTACAATTGATCAGCATAACCAGGACAACGTCGGAAAGGGTCACGCCTTAACTTACAAAACAGACGATTTCGATGACGCTCTCCAACGAATCGTATTCTATCTTGACTTCTCCGTACTTGATTTACGAGTTGATCGGATTTAGAGAAAGGTGCCATAGCTGTGAATAAATCAACGCTCAGATGGAAATTATTCAAGTCGCTTCTTTATACTGCTTTATTTACTGGGGTTCTTTATTTTCTAGTTATCCAAATTGCATTGTTTTTTCAGCCTAATGCCGTATCTGTGCTATTCAGTTTATTATCACCGCTATTAGTCATGATTCTCGTGGTTCTGTTAGGAAGCTATTTCAGCTATAAAGACACGCTCTCCATCAGAAATCGACTTGAAGATATCTCCACCCAAATCATCATTCTTTCGAGAGGCAAGTTCACTGAAAAAATGAAAATGACAGACAAAGATGAAATTGGTCGGATTAGTAGTGAATTAAACGAACTGGCGGACAAGCTTCAGAAGCAAGTAACCTCTCTACAGAATTTAGTTAACCAAAAAGCTGACTTAGCTGAGAAAGCAAGAGGAGCAGCCATTATCGAGGAACGTCAACGACTTGCAAGAGACCTTCATGATGCTGTCAGTCAACAGCTTTTCGCGTTAAATATGATGTCCTCTGCTTCCATAAAGATGATGGATCGAGATATTGAAACAGCTAAATCACAAATGTTGGATGTCGCAGATCTCGCAAGTAAAGCACAAGTTGAAATGCGAGCCCTTCTTCTCCATCTCCGCCCAATTCACCTATCTGAAGATTCATTATGCGAAGGAGTGAGAAAGCTTGTCGAAGAGTTAGAAAGAAAATCAGGAGTTACTTTTCACGTCACACTTGATGATCTTCCGGACCTTTCAAGTGGAATTGAAGAGAATTTATTCCGAATCGTTCAAGAAAGCCTCGGGAATGCGCTCCGGCATGCCGAAGCATCTGTGATTCGAATTACCTTTAAACTTAAGAAAAATCAGTTTATATTACATATAAAAGATAATGGACAAGGGTTTGAAATGAATGAGAACAAAAAAGGAGCATACGGACTAGGTTCTATGCAGGAGCGATGTGATGAAATCGGCGGACAGTTCCGCATCTCTTCTCGGGCTCGTGAAGGAACTCTGGTTGAAGTACGTGTGCCGTTGGAGGGTTTGGATGATGGCAGAGATTAAGATGATGATTGTAGATGACCACGATATGGTGCGAAAGGGATTGAAAGCTTACCTTCTGACAGAACCAGATTTTCAAATCGTAGGCGAAGCTTCTAATGGCAAGGAAGCCGTCACTCTAGTGAATGAAATGAACCCTGATGTGATCTTAATGGATCTTATTATGCCAGAGATGACGGGCATTGAGGCAACAAAAGAAATCATGACCGTGAGGCCAAATACAAAGATCATTATCATAACAAGTTTCTATGATGATGAGCAGGTGTTTCCTGCGATTGAAGCAGGTGCCTTTAGCTATCTTCTAAAAACAGCTTCTGCTGATGAAATTATCTCGACCATTCGTAAGGCCGTTCAGGATGAAAGCGTAATCGAACAGAAGGTCGCTCAAAAAATGATGAACCAATTACGATCAAATCAAAAGAAGTCTTTGCATGATGATCTAACGAAACGCGAAAAAGAAGTTCTGCTATTAATAGGCGAAGGGAAAACAAACAATCAAATTGCCGAAGAGCTATACATTGGGTTAAAAACAGTGAAAACACATGTAAGTAATATTTTGGGGAAACTCGGTGTCAATGATCGAACTCAGGCTGCAGTTTATGCGATTAGAAACGGCATGGTTCGATAACACGTTACCTTCTAGAATATGCCTTTTAGTTTAGCACCCCTCTTAACTGCCTCGCATTTACTATAGGGAGTAGTGATTGAAGGAGGAACTAGCTATGGCAGAGAATTATAAAAAATGGTCAGAGCTTCCGTATGCAGGTGAAAACGAGCCACCTCATAATCCAGAAGAACCTTATGCTGGATCATGGCCGGATTATTATATACGTAATAAACCACCAGGGCGTTTTACCACATTAAGCGGAAGACCCTTTCGACTGGACATCAAGCCACCAGCATCGATCGATTGGGACAATGAGTTAAAAAAAGTCAAACATGCACAGAATCACCTTAATCCGAAGCAAGTCACTTTAGCTGAATATTGGGGGACGGGTGTAGCCAGTAAACAATGGACTCCGATTATTGATAAGTTAATTGATACGTACAACGTAACAGCACCTCGAGCAGCAAGAATTCTTGCAGGCGTTGCAACCGGCATGAATGATGCTTTTACAACGGCTTGGTATTTAAAATACCGTTGGAACGTCGCACGACCAAATCAACTGGACCACGACTTCAAATCCCTGGTCTGTACGCCAAGACATCCCACCTATCCATCAGGACATGCGACGGTAGGAGCAGCTACAGCAGAAATACTTTCTTATTTCTTTCCTGCAGAGCAAGAACGATTAAGAGAACTCGCGAAAGAGTGCGCTGACTCAAGACTCTATGCTGGTGTTCACTTCCCAGTTGATAATGAAGAAGGACTTCGCCTCGGAAAACAAATAGGTTCCATCGTCGCTGCTGAGTTGGAAAGTCAAGATAATGTTCGTGGGCAAACAATTGATGTACCATACCGAGAAAGTCATCACGCTAAATTAGCACCCCCGCCATACAAGCAGGCAATTGAGTATCCATTCGATTCGAAATGTGATTCTTCAACTAAAAATCCTTTTGTGCGAAGCAATACAAAACAACCTAAACCAAAACTCTTTTTTTAACCCCACATTTGAATTGGATCACTTTGCGATTAATCATAAAGTGATCCAATTTTTCTATGTCTTCTTTCCGTACAAATAGAGGAAGTTTCGTTATAATAGATGAAAGATTAGCAGATGAAAGGATCTTACATATGAAGCATTTACTACTTCTTATCCTTATGGTGGTCTCCATTGCAGGATGTCAATCAAGCCAAGAAGAAACAGCCAATATAACGGTTGCCGCAGCGGCTAGTTTAAGTGATGCGATGAAAGAGTTAAATTCTCTTTACGAACAAGAACACCTTGATACAGAAATCACACTAAATCTTGCATCATCCGGTGTTCTAGCCAATCAGATCAAGCAAGGCGCACCTATAGATGTCTACTTCTCTGCATCAGAGTCTTATTTCGATGATATTAAAAAGGAAGACCTGCTTGAAATCGAAACAAATTTACTGCGAAATAAACTCGTTTTAATTAAAAGCCAATCAGCTAAATTGAGTAGCTTTGACCAATTAGATGAAAGTCATGAAGGTCGCTTAGCGATCGGAACGCCTGAAACAGTCCCAGCTGGAGCCTATGCAAAAGAAGCGCTGCAATACGCAAACAAGTGGGATAAGCTAGAAGATCAGCTAATCTTCAGTAAAGATGTACGCCAGGTTCTGACTTACGTTGAAACAGGTAATGCCGATGCAGGTATTGTTTATGAAACCGACTATCGCTCTTCTAGCAAAGTAACCTTGGTTGAAGACGTTCCTACCCAATCGTATTCACCGATCATTTATCCTGCCGGGATCGTCAAAGGAGCTAACGAAGAAGCCAGTGACTATTTCACATTCTTACAAAGCGATGAATCATTAGCGATTTTTGAATCTTATGGTTTCCAAAGTGACGTGACCGCAAATGACTGAATTCCTCGATCCCATACTAATTTCACTTAAAATCTCTCTCGTCGCAAGCATCATCGTGACAGTCCTCGGGATTATCATTAGTCACCTAATGGCAGGAAAGAATTTTCGCGGGAAAAGTTTGATCGATACCGTTATTATGCTCCCGCTTGTGCTGCCTCCTTCGGTTGTTGGCTTTATTCTACTCGTCCTCTTTGGCGCTTCAAGCCCAATTGGTCAGTGGATTGAGACGATCTTCGAGCACTCACTCGTTTTCACGTGGCAAGCAGGTGTTGTCGCGGCAAGTGTCGTTGCATTCCCGCTCATGTATCAATCAGCTAAAGTTGGTTTTGAGTCAGTTGATCGAGATATTGAGGATGCAGCACGGGTAGATGGAGCAGGAAAATGGACGGTTCTAAGAATCATCTCAATTCCACTTGCTTCAAACGCTCTTATCTCTGGGATTATCTTAAGCTTCGCTCGTGCACTTGGGGAATTTGGAGCGACTTTAATGTTCGCCGGAAACCTCCCCGGAAAAACACAAACCATGCCCACGGCCATTTATGTTGCCATTGATTCTGGTCAAATGACACTTGCCTGGTCCTGGGTAATCGTAACCATTACCATCTCAACGATCATGCTTTTTTTATCTTACCGAGTAGCGATTAAAATATAAAAAAACTCGCTTACGCGAGTTTTTTACTCTTCTGTGTTCATTTCTTCTTCCTCAGACTCAGCCGATGCTGGATAGAATTCTCTCCGCAAGTGAATTTTCTCAATGAAAGAGTCTTCACTCTCACCTTCCGTTCCATAAATCGTCACATCAGAAAATCCTTCTATAAGATAGATCGTTACAGGCTTCTTAAATGGATTCGACCCTTTTCTAACCTCTTCAACTTCAAAACCTAAACTCGCGAGGAGAAGGCGATTATCCTCAAGGTAACGCAACCCTTCTGGAAAATAATTCATCTCAACGGCAACATTTTCTTTGAAAATAACTTCACCATTTTCAAATGTCATTTTCATTGGATCCTTGCGATCTGGCTCAATGCTCTTAGGGAAGTTCGATAAAAATTCCTCACGTGATAAACCTAGTAACTCAGGAGCATTTACAATCAATTCAATCGATGAAGGTTCAAAATCAATCTCTTCTTCAATCTGAGCTTCTTGTTCCTTCACATCATTCGGGACTTCATCCTCATTTTGCTGACTGTTTCCTGATGATTCATTTCCATTCCCGATCGCTTCATCAGTTTGCGCACCGCCAAAGGTCGGAACGCCCCAGACGACTATGTATAGCAATAGCCAAAAGCCGGCAAACATTGCTGCTCTTTTTCTAGAAGATGTTACAAAGGGTTTAATGATATTAGCCGCCATAAGAAGAAATGCGATAACCACCACTGCTTTTAAGAAATCCATCCTCATTCACCTCACAATTAACTATAGGATTATTTGTTCCGCAAATACAACCATTTTCTTCACTATTATGTCGAAACTGTTTTGAACCTACAGTTCCAATGGTAAAAAGAAGGAGAAATGGTTTATGTATCTAACTACAAGAGTAAGCTCATTTATAGGAGGTTCATCATGTCAGCAAACCGTTACGTTAACTTAACTGTCAAAAACTACCGATCTGCTCGAAATGACATTCAAACAGGCGACCTTCTCCTTTGTAGTGGCTCGTACCCAGTTAGTAAAATCATTCAGAACGTATCCAAATCCCAATTCAGTCACGTTGCTCTTCTATTTCGGTGGATGGATCGCATTATGATGCTAGAAAGCGTGGAAAGTTACGGTGTACGCATCGTACCGCTATCTCATTATTTCCAAGACTATCGCAATTCAGGTCATCCATACAAAGGAAAGCTTTATCTTGCAAGGCATTCTCTCACAAAGAACTTAGACGAAAATAAGCGTAATGCAATGCTAAGAAGAGGCGCTGATCTAACAGGTAAGCTTTATGACATAGAAGAAATCCTTAAAATCCTCGCAAGCGTCGTGATTGGCGACTTAGAATCGATACCAAATGACAAATACATCTGTTCAGAGTTTATTCAGGAGTGTTTCCAAAAAGCAGGCATCTCTTTCTCAGACGATGGCCGAGGCTTCATTTATCCAGAGCATATTGCAAGTGATCCAGCTGTTCAACCACTATATAAACTCACTCCTTAACCTGAACCACTATGATTTTTATTGAACAGTTACACTATGTACTGTGGTAAAAAGCCTATTTTCAAGAAACTCCTCCTAATTGTACGGTTTGTCCAGACAGATTGAATTGGTATAAATATACTAATAGTATCCGACAATGATGGAGGGAGTCACTTGACGTTAATCATAATTGATCCAGGGCACGGTGGTACAGACCCTGGTGCAACGTATAAAAATTATCAAGAGAAAAATTTCAACCTTGCTATTGGTCGTATGGTAAGAGATCGTTTATTTTCAAAATACGAAGTAGAAGTGGCATTAACACGCGAATCCGATAAAACCATTGACTTAAAACCTAGAACAAATTTTGCAAATGCGATCAAAGCTGATTTCTATCTTAGCATTCACCATAATGCTGCAGGGGGTAGCGGGTTTGAAACATATATCTATAATGGCACTGTTCCAAATGAAACCGTCCAACTACAATCGACCATTCACAACAAAATTTCAACTGAGATATTAAAGAAATACAACATTTTGGATCGCGGAAAAAAACGCGCCAACTTTCATGTCTTACGCGAAACCAAAATGAATGCATTGCTTATTGAAGTGTTATTTGTTGATAGTGAAAAAGACCTTAAACTCCTCACCAACCCTGCATTTATGACAGACATATCGACTGTCATTGCTGATGCAACTGCAACCGCCATGAAACTTCCGTTAAAACCTAAGCCGGTCGATGGCACTTTATATAAAGTGATTGCGGGAGCTTTTAGCAAGCGAGATAATGCAGAAACCTATCTCAACATGTTAATCCAAAAAGGCTTTGGGGGTTTTATAGCCACCACTGTCGTCAACAAGGAAACAATCTACCGCATTCAAGTTGGCGCATTTAAGGAAAAAGAAAATGCAGAAGTCTTAGCAGAAAAGTTAAACAAAGCAGGTATAGAAACATTTATACTAGTTGAAAAAGGAAACCCGCCTGTGGTGGAACCGGACCCGGTGCCGGTTCCAGACAAAGGTTATAAAATACAGGGCAATGCGGTGTTATCAGCTGAGCAAATGGATGCTTATACAAGAACCATTAATCCTGGAGCCCCAGACCTTGCTGCCCTATATTTGGCCCATAGTAAGAAATATTCCATTCGCGGTGATATTGCTTATGCTCAGGCACTTCACGAAACAAATTTCTTTCGTTTTACTGGCGATGTGAAACCAGAGCAAAATAATTTCGCGGGAATTGGAGCGACCGGAGGCGGAGCAACAGGTGCCACCTTTCCAAATGCTTCGACTGGCGTTCTTGCTCATATCCAACACCTCTATGCATATGCTTCCACCTCTCCTCTTCCGGCATGGGACGAAAAAGTTGATCCAAGATTCGATCTTGTGACACGTGGCTCTGCCACAACATGGCAGGCATTGAATGGAAAGTGGGCTGTTCCTGGTTCCAAGTACGGTGAGCTCATTCTCTCTTTGTACAAAAAAATGATCGAAACCGCATTAGTCAAACTTGAAAAAGAACAGGCAACATTGCAAACGACACTCAAAAACCTTGAAATTTAACATTTAGATGAAAGAGCGTTCCCCGCTTTAGGAGAACGCTCTTTTTCTATAACCGGCTATTTTTATACTTTGAAATAGCAGCCTGTACGTGTGGATGATAGGTTGTTTTTATGTAATCCGTTCCAGATGAAATCCACTTTATCGCCGTTTCTGCACGTACCCCAGTAATCATTATATCCACCCCAAGGAGATTCAATGAGCTGCATAACTTTAACATCATTTCAGAAAACTCTTGATTGAGAGAGGTAACAGACGATAAATCGATAATAAGTGTATTCACCTTCATATCAGCTACTTTTTGAAGTCCTATATCAAGAAGGAATTGAAAACCTACTTCTTCCACAACAGGTTGAAGAGGTAATAATCCCAGTTGATCCATAAGAGGGATTACGTTCACTGCCATGTTCTCCATGCGATCAATCAGTTCTTCTTGTTTTTCATACAAAAGAGTCATATCCCGGAATTCTACCATTGCTCCATACATTTTATCAGATTCTCGTAAAACCCTCGTTTGAATGGTTAAATACAGGTTATAAACTCCCCAGCTATACGGCATAGCTTCAATGAAAAACTCTTCACCCGTTTCAATCGTCCGCTCCACATGGCGCACTTCTTCTGGCGCTAAGGGGAAAACTTCGTATACATTTTCCCCTAACACATCTTGACGCTTAACTTTTAGGATCTTTTCCGCTACTTCGTTAATGTGTATGATGCGAAAATCTAAGTCGATCGCTAAAATACCACATGATATATGATTCAATATATGATCCTGTACTATACTCACTATATCACTCCTATTAGATCAGGCTCATGAAACAAAAGGAGAAGATCGGCACTCAATTCGTCCATTACATCTCTGTCAGTCTATTATAGGGCTTCAAGCTTTCCCATTCCTATTTATTATAACTATCTAAATTCTACACCCATCTTCATTTCCCTGTTTTTGTAAACGAATCGTTTTGTCTACTACAAAACTCTCACCAATCTAGTAACATTCTGAACAAAAAAAACTGCCAAAAAGGCAGTTTTCAATCCCAAGCAAATCGCTGTTCTTTCCACGGATTACCATACATATGATAACCATTCCGTTCCCAAAAGCCCTGCTGATTTTCTGACCGAAATTTAATTGCGCGAATCCATTTCGCACTTTTCCAGAAATACAGATGGGGCACTACCATTCTGATCGGATAGCCGTGTTCTGGGGTTAACATTTTCCCGTTATGTTTGTAAGCAAGAAGGCTCGATTCTGCAAGAAAATCTTCAAGCGGAAGATTCGTAGTCCATCCTTCTTCTGCCTCTAACATAACAAACCTAGCTTCCTTTCGAATGCCTACATGATCTGCTATCGTCCGTGTTGCAATGCCTTCCCATTCATTATCAAACTTCGACCAGCCCGTCACACAGTGAATATCATTTGTTTGTGACGTCTCAGGTAGAGCCATTAGCTGTTCAAAGGTTAGAACCGTAGGGCGCTCAACGAGGCCTCCTATTCTTAAATCCCAATTTGAAAGATCTTTTTCATAATAAGGAACGTCACCAACGTGTAGAACTGGCCATCCCTTCGTTACGCGTTGATTAGGAGGAACACGATCGCTGTTTTGCTCCTTTACTTTACCAAAGTACATACGCCACCTCATTTCATAGCTGTTTTATTTAGTGTAACAGAATACACCGACCCTTCTTTTATAGAATGCTCTATAATAAGCAAAAAGAAAAACACGGAGAGCACTCTCCGTGTTTTTCTTAGTTAAAAGATCATAGCTGCAATCCAGCCAAATAAGATAAGCGGGATATTATAGTGTAAGAACGTTGGGACAACCGTATCCCAAATGTGATTATGCTGACCATCTGCATTTAGTCCTGATGTAGGGCCTAATGTACTATCTGATGCAGGAGAACCCGCATCTCCGAGGGCGGCGGCAGTTCCGACAAGCGCAATTGTTGCCATTGGGCTAAATCCTAATTCCATAGCAAGTGGAACATAAATCGCTGCAATAATTGGAATGGTTGAGAATGATGATCCGATTCCCATCGTAATAAACAATCCGACGATTAACATCAAAAGAGCCGCTAGCGCTTTATTATCGCCTATTAATCCGGAGGCTTGTGTTACAAGCGATTGAACTTCACCCGTTTGTCTTAGAACTTCAGCGAACCCATTCGCTGCAAGCATCACAAAACCAATGAATGCCATCATTTTCATACCGTCTGTTAAAATCGCTTCAGATTCAGCCAAACGAATGCTCCCCGTAATATAAAGGACGATAATACCTGAAAGTGCGCCTAGAATCATTGATTCAGTTGGAATCTGAACGGCAAGGGTAACGACAACAGATAAAATTGCAAATAGGATGGAGCGATTTGAATAACTATATGTCTCAGATGTATCTTCCTGAGCAATAGATAGCTGTTTATACGTCCTTGGCTTGCGGTATGAAATGAAGACCGCAATAAGGAGACCAACGACGAGACCTGCTGTTGGCAATAGCATAGCTGTCGGTATAGAGGAAAGTTCAATTTCCATGCCACTATCAGCCATATTCGACTGAAGAATTTCGTGAAATATTTTACCGAAACCAGCCGGTAACAGAATGTATGGTGCGGTTAGTCCAAAAGTCAAAACAGCTGCTACCGCTCTACGATCCATTCCAAGTTCATTTAACACCTGAAGAATAGGTGGGATAAGAATGGGAATGAACGCAATGTGAACAGGTACTAGGTTCTGAGAGAAACATGAGATGAGAAGAATGACAAAGAGAATAAGAACTTTAGCAAGTCCCTTCTTCCGATCTCCTCCACGACGGTTAACCAGCTTTAGAGCACGCTCAACAATTAATTCAGGAAGTCCAGTGCGAGTAAGACCTACAGCAAAGCTACCTAGCAACGCATAGCTTAGTGCAACAGTCGCTCCTCCTCCAAGTCCTGAACTAAACGCTTCGATTGTATCATTAAGAGAAAGTCCTCCTAATAAACCACCTGCGATCGCTCCAATAACAAGTGCAATGACAACATGTATACGAAAAAGGCTTAGCCCTAGCATGATGAGAACTGCAAGAATAACGGCATTCATAACTTAACAACCTTTCAATCAATCCTTTAGTTTGGTAAATCACTAATAAGTTAACACGAAAGAGCAATCGTGTCAATGGAAGACGCTGGTGCTTCCCTATCTTACCATGTGGCAAGTCACAACTTCTTAGGGATATGATATAATAGACTGACAATTTTATGCATAATATTCTTTGTTTGAAATGGAAGTTAGGTAAGGGTTTCATTCACAAAGATCGAAATGAACCACCAAATGAGCAAAGACTTGATAGTTTATCCTCAACCAATCTTCATTACTTCAATCATTCACTCGATTGAAAGTAAATTTCTTCGGGTACACCATTCATAGGATCAGTTTAGAAAGGAAGATGTTGTCACTCATGGATATTTTGCTAAATTTCCCCCTTTGGGCAGCGCTATTTGGCGTTGTATTTGCCCAGTTTCTGAAAGTACCGATTTATTTTATTGCAACGAAACAAATTAATTGGTCCCTCTTCAACGCAACAGGAGGGATGCCAAGTTCTCATTCCGCCGCTACGACAGCTTTAGCGACAGGAGTTGCACTTGAGACTGGCCTTGATTCTCCTATATTTGCCGTAGCAGCGATGTTCAGCATTATTGTGATGTTTGATTCAACCGGTGTTCGCAGACAAACAGGAGAGCAAGCCATTGTACTAAACCAGCTTGTTCTTAATTTCAATAGATTCGTTTCTGAAGCGAAAAATTGGCAGCAAAAGCAAGAACGAGAGAAAATTGAAGAATTAAAAGAGCTATTAGGGCATAAGCCAATCGAAGTTCTCGTTGGTGGCTTGCTTGGAATTATTTCAACTTTAATTTTATACTACGCTTTTCAAATCGCTTAAATATAGGAGGACTTAAATGCGAATTGTTTCATTATGTCCTAGTAATACTGAGCTATGTGCCTACCTTGGTTTAACAGATCAGCTTGTCGGTATTGATGACTTTTCAGACTGGCCAGAACAAATCAGAAGTCTCCCACGTCTTGGTCCCGATCTTTCAATTGATTTGAAGCAAGTTGAAGCGTTGAAACCAGACCTTATTCTCGCATCACTGAGCGTTCCAGGAATGGAGAAAAATATTGAGGGCATGGACGAACTTGGTCTATCTTATACAGTATTAAATCCCAATTCCCTTGAGGACATTTGTAACGATCTCGTTACTCTTGGAGGGCTTACAAATAAAAAGCAGGAAGCCCTCTCTCTTTCCAATCGTTTCAGGAAATTGATTCAGGAGTACAAGGAAATCAGTGATCAAATCCCAGAAAAGCCGGATATTTATTGGGAATGGTGGCCAAAGCCCATTTTCACACCTGGTAAAACAAACTGGTTAACTGAGATTAGTGAACTGGCAGGAGCGAGAAATTCTTTTCGTGATGTGGAACTCGCTTCTGTTCAAACAGATTGGGCAGATGTCGTAAATCGAAGACCAGACCATATTTGTCTTGCCTGGGTTGGCGTTCGACAGAATAAAGTAAATCCAAAAATCGTTCAAAAACGTCAGGACTGGGACAAGCTTCAAGAAAGTCCCATTCATGTACTTGAAGAATGGCTTTATTGTCGCCCTTCACCACGTTTAATGACCGGCCTCGTCAAACTTGCAGCCATTCTTCATCCTAATCGCTATCCCTCTTTTGAAGGGGAAGATGCTTTCTTAGAAAATGAGAGGTAAACACAAAACGTCGGAGAGAATACTCTCCGACGTTTTGTAGCTTCTGTTATTCTTTCTCACTCATTAACTCTTGTCTGAAGACTTGCATCGACTCTTCTTCATTCAACGTTAACAACATTTCTTCCGTTAAGGTTCCATCACCTTTTTCGATCAGGTATACGTCGAGGGTCTTTTTCCCCCACTCATTATAAACATCATTAACTGTGTCGTAATAGAGATCAATTCGCTTCCCAGTTATTGCACTTCCTGTATCTGCTACAACCCCAAAGCCATACTCAGGAATAAAGAGTACACTACCAATTGGAAAGAGGGACGTATCGGCAGCGATCGTAGAGTAGAGATCCCGTTTTACCTTTACTCCAGAATAGGTGATGCCATATGCAGGGTGCTCAGGTGTTTTCCCTGTTGATTCCTCACCTGCCGTATAGCCTGTAGCCGTTACGGTATGCGTTGGATACTGTGACCAATCCTGAGACGTCGCTAGGCTTGTCCTATCCTCTTCACTGAGTACAGTCTGCTGAGGAAAAATCCACTTCGTTACATCTTGCATTGATAAACCCGATAATAATAAATAAGTTGATAGCAACGCTGCTGCAAAAAGTCCTGTAAAGATCATACCTTTTGCGATCAGCATGATAAATCGCACATTTTCCACTCCTCTCATGATCTATTCATTTCCAGAGAAGTGAAAACCTATTCATCAAGATAATGTACTTTTACACATATAAAAAGCTTCTGCCAACAATTGGCGAAGCTTTTAAAACATCTGATATCCTCTTACACGAAGCATTCTGATCGCAACACCTGCGAACACAGCTCCAACAAGTCCAGCAGTTAAAATAATTGCATCGGCACTTCCTAGTGAAAGAAGATCAGTACCTAACGCTTTAAATGATGAACCTGGTGAGGAAAAATATTGAAAAAACGTAACGTTATCAATAATCATGATAACGATTACAGGATAGACAACTGCCATAATCCATGTCGAGCGAAGAAGCATGTTAAGCAGGAATCCAATTCCAAAGAAAAGCACAATAAACAGCAGCATCGAAATAATCAGCTGTGGAATCGCCATCGTTTCACCCCCGAGTAATCATTGTTATTTTACTGGATTGTCCCATTTTAGTCAATGAACAGAGGGTGAACAAAAGCAAAGCGCAAGCGCTCGGTAGGTCCGACAAGCGCTGGAAGCTTTTCAATTGAACACGGTCTTCGTGTTCAACTGAAAGGCTGAAGCGACTCGAGGACCTGGGCGCTGGAGCTAGATCAAAGCAAAGCGCAAGCGCCCGGTAGGTCCGACAAGCGCTGGAAGCTTTTCAATTGAACACGGTCTTCGTGTTCAACTGAAAGGCTGAAGCGACTCGAGGACCTGGGCGCTGGAGCTAGATCAAAGCAAAGCGCAAGCGCCCGGTAGGTCCGACAAGCGCTGGAAGCTTTTCAATTGAACACGGTCTTCGTGTTCAACTGAAAGGCTGAAGCGACTCGAGGACCTGGGCGCTGGAGCTAGATCAAAGCAAAGCGCAAGCGCCCGGTAGGTCCGACAAGCGCTGGAAGCTTTTCAATTGAACACGGTCTTTGTGTTCAACTGAAAGGCTGAAGCGACTCGAGGACCTGGACGCTGGAGCTAGATCAAAGCAAAGCGCAAGCGCCCGGTAGGTCCGACAAGCGCTGGAAGCTTTTCAATTGAACACGGTCTTTGTGTTCAATTGAAAGGCTGAAGCGACTCGAGGACCTGGGCGCTGGAGCTAGACCTCAACCCATTTTATCCATTCTTATATTGAACCAAAAGAAAAACTAAGCGCTCTCAAACGCTTAGTTAGTTGGATTTTGTTTTGCTCCACTTCCTCCACAGTTATCACATGTTTCCGATCCACCAAGAAGTAGTTGAAAGTACCCCTTTCCCTGGCAATAAGGGCAATCAGTTGCTTTCGCCTTATTTTGTTGTCTTCTCACATCAACCACTCCTTTGTTGTAATTTTCTGATAATATATCAAGAATCGCCGAAAAAGAAAAACACCAAATTTCACATTGACAGCCCGTGTAAGCGAATACATCATTAGTTATCAGATTATTTCGTCATTTATCAAACCATTTCAACCATTAGTAGGTGATGTGAACAAATCGGACCTTTCCACCTATAACAGAGGTGTCTCGATTCGTCTTGAATTTTTCACTTTTTATTGAAGCTCGAATATAACAATTTGTAAGACGTGTACTGAAATTGATTTCCAGGATTCATCTCCGTTATAAACTGATCCATTTCATTCAGAAAAGAAGGAATCATAGACGACGTACGTGGATCAGTAAGCAGTTCCTCCTTTGTTAAAAATCGGCACTTTTCAATTTCATTCGTTTCGGACGTTAGCGTGCCTCCGGTTCTTCTCATATAAAAAACCACTAGGTTATCACTTACCTCTTTGTTAATGACACCTGAACGAATTCCTGCTATTCCAGTCGTTTCCGCAACAATACCCGTTTCTTCAAAAATTTCTCGGACAGCTGCTTCATCAACCGTTTCACCCGGATCCACAAATCCAGCAGGAAAAGACCATTTCTCTTTTAAACCACCATACTTCTTCATCACGACGAGATACTTCCCCTCAAATTCCACAATGCCTGCTGCTGCCAACCATACTTTTCCTCTTTCGGTCAAATCGAAATCCTCCCCCTGGAATAAATAAAGTAGTACGTTCATAGACTTTACTATAGCCCCTATTCTATTGAATAGATTAGAAAAACTTGGCTGATCGTCATCTCCTTTATGACGATCGCCTTCGTTTTTCTTATTACGCTGATCACAAATGAATCATTCCATAAGAGCAAAAAAAGGCAAAGACATGACGTCTTTGCCCTCTTTATCGAATGATCTTAAAATAGCTTAAGCTTACCTTTTTTCCAGACAAGCCCTGGCCCACCAAGCATGAAGAGATAGCGATTATCAATCACTTTTTTCATAGCAGACGCTGTGCTACCATAAAGCTTTTTATTCCCAACTTTACCAATCGCTTCGCCTTTACCAAGTGAAGCAACCGTACCTTTGATGTCAGGAGTAAAGCTTTCAAGCTCTTTCCCGCGCACAAGGCTTAATAAGTTCTTAGATACAGCTCCAGCAGCCTGGATCGCAACCTGAGCCGTCGGAGGGAATGGACGATTGATTTCTTCGTTAATAAGAAGAGCACAATCTCCAACAACGAAAACATTATCGTAATCCGGTGTACGCTGATCTTTACGAACAGGAACACGGCCGCGGTTTGTTTCGAAGCCAGAATTTGCAACGATGGAGTTACCTTGCACGCCACCAGTCCAAACAACTGTCGCCGCTTTTACTTCTTCATCCTCACCCAAAATAACGCCGTCTTCTGTTACTTCTTTGATCATTGTGCTGGTACGGAATTCCACACCTTTACGTTCAAGTAGATTCATTCCGTATTCTACAAGCTCCTCATCAAAACCAGGAAGAACAGTTGGGGACGCTTCCACATTAATGATTTTAACGCGATCACGAGGGATATCGAACTCTTTGCACAGTTCAGGAACACGTTCAGCGAGTTCACCAACAAATTCAATTCCAGTGAATCCTGCGCCACCGACAATAATAGTTAGAAGATCATCGCGACGCTTAGACTCATTATTGTAGCTTGCGAACTGGTATTCAATGTGTTCACGAATTTTTCGAACGGAGTTTACGCTACGAATACTGAAAGCATTTTCTTTAAGACCCTTAATACCAAACGTAGCTGGTTCAAAACCAAGTGCTAGCACAAGGTAATCGTATTCAAGTTCACCGTTAGAAAGAATGACGCGCTTTTCATCCGGCTTTACTTCTACGACTGTGTCTTTAATAAATTTGATTTTGTTCATATCAATGACATCTTTGATCATAATTCTTGTTTTGTCATGGTGCATTGTTCCTGCAGCTGGTTCATGAAGCCATGTTGTTTGGTAATGATAGTCATGCTTATTCACAAGCGTAACTTCCACTTCATTTGTTCCCATTTCTTTCTGAAGACGAGCTGCTGTCATAATACCGCCGTACCCTGCACCTAAAATTGCGATTTTTGGCCTACTCACTTGAATCACATCCACCTTTTATCGGTATTTTTTTAGGACATATTGTAGATTTCCCTGCATTGCCCCATCGTGAAACGTCAATAAACGCTAAATATAAGGAATCTCTTTCTCAAAATAAACAAAAATAAATAGGATCAAGAGACATTGTTAAGTATTTCACGTTCTAGATCGAAAAAAAATGGTGATCCAGCCCGCACTTTGTCATAAAATTATCAAATCTGACGCTCCATTCTAATCATATTCTTTTTTTTTTCCTTTTTCAACCTTTATAATGAAAGTTCTAGAGGTGTTTTCACCTTAGGGGTTTAGTTCCGTTTTTATTATGATTATAATAATGAAAGCACATTGAATAAATTATAGGGGGACTGACTTATGACTGACCAACATGAACTTTATGATATAACGATTATTGGTGGAGGTCCTGTTGGCTTATTTACCGCATTCTACGGTGGTATGCGCCAACTTAAAGTAAAGATTATTGAAAGTATGCCACAGCTTGGAGGGCAGCTCTCTGCACTCTATCCTGAAAAATACATTTATGACGTTGCTGGTTTTCCAAAAGTTCTCGCACAAGATCTTGTCGATAATCTTGTCGAACAGGCGAATCAATTTCAACCAGAGGTTGCTTTGGAGCAGTCTGTGGAAGAAGTAACAAAACAAGAAGACGGCACTCTTTACCTTCGTTCAAACACGGGAGAAGAGCATTATACTCGAGCGGTTATCATTACTGCTGGTGTTGGGGCCTTCCAACCTCGTCGCTTGAAAGTAGAAGGTGCTGATCTTTATGAAGGAAAGAACCTTCACTACTTCGTAAATGATCTCACAGCATTTGCAGGACAAAAAGTCCTTATTGCTGGTGGAGGAGATTCAGCAGTGGATTGGGCTAATATGCTTGAGCCAATTGCTGAGGAAGTAACGCTCATTCACCGTCGTGATAAATTCAGAGCTCACGAACACAGCGTTGAACAGCTCATGAATTCTTCGGTGAACATTCAAACGCCGTATAACATTACTGAGTTCATTGGTGATGGAGGACGCATTAACCAGGTTGTTCTCGAGCAAGTTAAAGGTGAGGAGAAAATTACTAAAGACGTGGATGCAGTTATTGTGAATTACGGCTTCATTTCTTCTCTTGGACCAATTAAAGAATGGGGTCTTGAGATTGAAAAGAACTCCATTGTTGTTAATTCCAAAATGGAAACAAACATTCCTGGTATTTATGCAGCTGGTGACGTTGCTACATATGACGGCAAAGTGAAGCTTATCGCCTCTGGATTTGGTGAAGCACCAACAGCTGTTAACAATGCCAAATCCTATATGGATCCTGATGCAAAGGTACAGCCGCTTCATAGTACTAGCCTTTTCGACAAAAAAAAGTAAGTTCTACGAAAGGTAAGGATAAACATGGATGAGACTCTCTTTATCATCGTGATGATAGCAGGTCTTGGCTTCTCTCTTTATAAAAGTCTTAAAGATACGCCAAAGCCGAACTGGAAAATCGTAAAACAAAACCTTTTCCATTCTTCTCACTAAGACGTTAAAAACCCCGTACACTTGTACGGGGTTTTTAATATGTATGTTTTTACCATCCAAGCCCTACTTTGGTTGCTAGAATTTCTCCACCTGAACCATTCAACGTAATTTCATAACGCCCTGAACGATTAGAGTATGCGAGTGTTTTTTCTTTAAAAGCAACATTAGCCTGATAGCGCACTTCAAAATTCTCCGTCTCTAAATCTCCAGATCCCTCTTCATGTATCTTTAATGTAAACAACAAAATCCCCTCCTTATACAGTCATTTTATCACCGTCAGAATTCATGAGATATGACAAATAGTTTACACTAGTACCGTATTTTTCCATGAAAAATATTTTCTTTACAGCACATTCCTTGTGATTATTTTATTTTTGAAGCGGGTAAACCCAAAATAGACTTAAATAATCTGTTTACAGGAGGACTTATCAATGAGTAGATTACAAAATAAAACAGTGGTAATTACTGGTGCTGCAACTGGAATTGGACAAGCCACTGTTGAGCTTTTCGCAAAAGAAGGAGCTACGGTTTTATGTGCTGATGTTAATACAGAAGAGATGAATAAAACAGCTGAGAAGCTGAATAACAATGGAGGGAATGTAGAAACATTTCACGTTGATGTATCAAGTGAGGAAAGCGTAACGAGTTTTGCTAACAAAATAAAAGAGGAATATGGCACGATTGATGTTCTCTTTAATAACGCAGGGGTTGACCAGGAAGGTGGAAAAGTCCATGAATACCCAGTCGAATTGTTCGATCGCATTATTTCAGTTGACTTGCGCGGTACTTTCTTAACAAGCAAATACTTACTTCCCCTTATGATGGAGAACGGCGGATCAATTATTAATACGTCTTCGATGTCAGGTCGAGCAGCTGATCTTGATCGTTCAGGCTACAACGCAGCAAAAGGCGGTATTACTAACTTTACGAAAGCCATGGCAATCGACTATGCAAGGCAGGGAATTCGAGTAAACTCTCTCTCTCCTGGTACGATTGAAACGCCACTAATTGATGAGCTTGCCGGTTCAAAAGAAGAAGAAATGGGTCAGAAATTTAGAGATGCGAATAAGTGGGTTACACCACTTGGTAGACTTGGCCGCCCGGATGAAATGGCGAAGGTCGCTCTTTTCTTAGCATCTGATGATAGTTCTTATGTGACAGGTGAGGATATTACAGCTGATGGTGGTATTATGGCGTATACTTGGCCTGGTAAGATGTTAATCGATGAGCAATGGAAAAAGGAAACAGAGTAAGACAAGGAAGCAAAACCCCGACGCAACGAGCATCGGGGTTTCTTTATGAATAAACTTAAGCCCACCACATTTCCGTTGGCTGTTCAACAATTAAAACAGATTGAAGGTTCTTAACAGCCGTTTGGAAGCCTTCGTTAATAGACATGATTGGATCTTCGTGTTCAATGCTTACAACATGGTCATAGCCATATGTACGAAGTGCGCTCATCATGTGAGACCATTCTTGATTACTATGTCCACAACCAACAGAACGGAACGTCCATGCTCGTGTCTTCACTTCTCCATAAGGCTGCATGTCTGTTAATCCATGCATGTTCACATTATCTTGATCGATATACGTGTCTTTCGCATGGAAATGATGGATCGCATTTTCTTTTCCAAGAATTTTAATGGCTGCGACAGGGTCAATTCCTTGCCACCACATGTGACTTGGATCGAGATTTGCACCGATTGCGTCACACGTTAGCTCACGAAGCTTAAGCATCGTGTAAGGTGTATGTACAAGAAACCCGCCATGAAGCTCAAGACCTATTTTCACATTATGATCCTTAGCAAATTGCCCCCACTCTTTCCAATAAGGAACTAGTTTCTCTTCCCATTGCCACTTCAAAATATCTGAGTACTCCGCTGGCCATGGCGTTACTGGCCAATTTGGGTTTTTCGCTTCTTCGCTATCACCGGGCGTTCCTGAGAATGTATTCACTACCGGAACATTCATTGCCGATGCTAATTTCACAGTCTTAACGAAAGTGTCGTGGCACTCCTCAGCAAATTTCTTATCAGGAGAAATAGGATTTCCGTGACAGCTAAACGCACTAATTTCGAGTCCTCTTGAATGAACTTTATCAAGATATTCCGAGCGCTTCTCTTCACTTTCGAGCAATTCATCCAGATTGCAATGAGCATTACCTGGATAACCTCCCGTTCCGATTTCCACCGCTTTAAGTCCAGATTCTTTCGCATGATCGAGCATCTCTTCGAATGACTTATCTGAGAATAGTACAGTAAATACACCTAGTTTCATAGGACCACTCCTCTTATGTTTTTAATCAAGTCGAATGCTTCTCCCAGTTGTACAGCTTTCATAAATTGCTTCAATTACTTGTGACACCCGTCTCGCCTCTTCCGATTTTACGATCGGTTCCTCTAGTCCAAGACAGCTGTTCACAAAATTCGCAGCTTGAGGCAATCCTGGGTCCTCATCTCCTGGTACCCATTGACTGCTCGTATTAAAAAGCATGCCGTGCTGAGCTTTATTTAATTGAAATGGAAAAACATCGAGACCCCCATTACTACCGGAGATACTAACAGACTCTTTGTCCTCTGCAATGTTGGCTGACCAGGATGTTTCAAAGAGCATAGAAATATTATTATCAAAACGGATATATGCCGTGACATGATCATCCACATTAAACGTCTCGTGATCAAATGCTCCCCACTGGTTCACTTGTTCAGGCGTTTTGCTTAAACGATTGTATGTTGTTCCTGACACTTCAACAGGCTTCGCGTTTCCCATCAGCCACATACTTAAATCAAGAAAGTGGCATCCATAATCTATTAAGCTACCGCCGCCTTGAAGCTGTTTATTCGTAAACACGCCCCAGCCCGGAACCTTTCGGCGACGAAGAGCTTGAACTCTTGCAACCATTGGATCACCGATTTCATTCTCTTGAATAAGTTGACGTGCCGCACGCGGTTCCTTCATGAAGCGATAATGATAAGCGATGGATAAGATTTTGCCAGACTTTTTCTCTGCTGCAATCATCCGATCACATTCGGTAACTGTCATCGCCATTGGCTTTTCACAGAGAACATGAACGCCTGCGAGTAGAGCTTGCTCAGCTAGATCAGCATGAAATTTATTCGGTGTGCAAATCGTAACGGCATCTACTTCATTTAGCATATCCTGTACATGCTCGTACACATTAGGAATATGACAAGAAAGCCCTACCTGCTGCGCTTTTTCATAATCAACATCATAAACACCAAACAACTCTACTTGTTCAGAGAGCTGCTGGTATGCTGGGATATGTCGGGACTGGGCGATGCCGCCAGACCCGATAATCCCCATACGTAATTTATTCACTTGATCACCTCAGGTTAACGATTTTCTTCGTTTCATTTGATTCTAGTGCCGCGAGAACAACTTGAAGAGAATTCATACCTTCCATACCGCTTACAGGAACGTCTTTATCTGACACAATGCTATCTACGAACTTGTCGATAACTTGTGAACTCGATTGGCCGTCGCTATCATTTGTTTGAATACCACCAAGCTCATATTTCACTACTTCACCAGTCTGGTACTGAACAACAAGCGAATTTACTGGATCGTCTTCAAGTCTAAGAATCGCTTTTTCGCCATAGATAATCGTTGAATTATCTTCACTCGCTGTATAAGCCCAGCTTGCTGCTAGCGTTCCAATAATACCGCTTTCAGATTTTAAGATACACACTGCACTATCATCAACAGTAGCAAACTCCTTCGCACTTGTTTCAACAAACGAGCCTACCTCTACGATCTCTTCATTTAATAAATAGCGGATAAGATCGGTCTTATGCACACCAAGATCTCCCATTGCTCCAATAAATGCTTTCTCTTTCTCGAAGAACCAACTATCTTTCCCATCCACACTCCAACCTTCAGGTCCAGGATGTCCAAAAGCTGTTCTAAAACTATACACTTTGCCAATTTCACCGCTTGCTAGAATGTCTCTCGCCTTTGCGTGGGAAGGAACGAAGCGTTGATTGTGAGCAATCATTAACTTCTTCCCACTTGCGCGAGCTGCTTCAATCATTTCTTCCGCATCTGCACGTGACGTTGCCATCGGCTTTTCGCAAAGAACATGCTTTCCTGCTTTTAATGCAGCAATAGAAATCGGGGCATGGAGGTAGTTTGGCGTACAAACACTTACAGCATCAATCTCACTATTTTGCAGTAGTTCCTCATAGCTTTCATAGGACTTTGCTCCGTAAAGAACCGCTGTTTCATCTGCTCTTGTTTTCACAATATCGCATACCGCAGCAATTTTTATTTGTGTATTTGCCGCGTATTCTGGTAAATGGCGGTGTTTCGCAATACTCCCACATCCGATAACACCAATTTTTAATTCATTCATGGTTTCTCCTCCTCAATCAATCTCTTATTTAGACGCGATGGTTTCTAACGGTTTTGCATTTCCATAGACTGGTTTTGGTATCGTCGTGGGTTTAGCCCAGGCTACAGCATTTTTCATAACCTGTTGGATCTCTTTATTGTAATAGGTTGGATATGTCTCATGACCAGGTCTGAAATAGAAAACCTTTCCTTGTCCTCTCTTATATGTACAACCGCTTCTAAAGACCTCTCCGCCTTCAAACCAGCTTACAAACACAAGTTCATCTGGAGCAGGGATATCAAAATGCTCGCCATACATTTCTTCTCTCTCAAGATCAATTTTCTCACCAAGTCCCTCCGCAATCGGATGGGTTGGATCTACAATCCACATTCTCTCTTTCTCATCCGCTTCACGCCATTTTAAATCGCAGCCTGTCCCCATTAGCTTCTTGAAAATTTTAGAGAAGTGACCAGAATGAAGAACGATAAGCCCCATTCCATCAAGAACTCGTTGATGAACGCGATTCACAATTTCATCAGATACTTCTTCATGCGCGATATGTCCCCACCAGAGAAGTACGTCCGTGTTGTTCAGGACATCTTCAGATAAACCATGTTCATGTTCGTCCAGCGTTGCCGTTTTCACTTCAAAATCTTCTTTTAGAAATTCTGCAATAGCACCATGAATCCCATTTGGATAGACGCTTCGCACTTCTTCACTACTCTGCTCATGACGATTTTCATTCCATACGGTTACGTTTAGCATTAAAATCCACTCCTATTTTTATCTATTCTTTAACTGAACCTGATGTTAATCCTGACACGATTCTTCTTTGGAAAATCAAAACCATAATAACAAGAGGAACGGTTACAACAACGGTCGCTGCTGAAATTTCTCCCCAAGGGATCGTATACTGACCCTGAAATAGGGCAATTCCGACCGGCACCGTTTTAAACTTATCAGCCGTGTTAATCGTAAGGGCAAACAAGAACTCATTCCAGGCTGCAATAAATACGAGAATGGCTGTTGTAAAAATACCTGGTACAGCAAGTGGCATAATCACTTTCCAATACGTTTGCCATAATGATGCTCCATCGATCTTCGCTGCTTCTTCAAGATCGAAAGGAATTTTACGGAAGAACGTAACGAGAAGCCAGATCGATAATGGCAGCGTGATCGTTGTGTACGGGATGATTAAGCCAAGATAACTATTTGTAAGACCTAAGTTTTTCAGAAAAATATAGATTGGTGAAATCGTCGCTACTTGTGGGAACATGGATACAGATAAGACAATCCCCAATATAATCGGTTTTCCTTTAAAATTCAGACGCGCGATGGAATAAGCAGCGAATGAAGCGACTAGAACGGTGTACACAGTCGTAATCGTCGCCACAACGGTACTGTTCCAAAGATAGCGTGGGAAAGGATAATCTACGAAAACGGATACATAGTTTTGTAGAGTTGGGTTATTGGTAAAAGGATTGAACGCTTTTTCACCAAAGAGCTCTGTTAGTGGTTTAATCGAACTTGCAAGCATCCATAAGAACGGAAACATGACAACAAAAACAAACACAACTAGGAAAACGTAAAACATCGGTCCCGCTTTCTTATTCATCTGGCTGTCCCTCCTTATTCATGATAAAATACATTCTCATTTCTTTCCAGTTCCATCGTTTATTAGTTCTGCACCGAGTAATTTAATAAAGATTCCAGAAATTATGGCAACACAGATGAATACAACTACTGAAATAGCTGAACCTTCACCAAAGTTTGTCTGTGTAAACATCAATGTATAAGCGAGCATCGAGATCGTTTCGGTTGAATTCGCTGGACCTCCGCCAGTTAATACGTATATTAAGTCAAACACTCGGAATGCATCTAGAGTCCGGAATAAGAGAGCAACGAGAAGACTTGTTTTCAATAGTGGTAATGTAATCGTTACAAACTGCTTCCATTTATTCGCTCCATCAATTGATGCGGCTTCATAGAGGGAGGATGGGATCGTTTGCAGTCCCGCTAGAAGAAGTAAAGCCATATAAGGTGTCGTTTTCCACACATCAGCGAAGATAACAGAGAACATTGCACCTGTATCCGTAGTGAGAAGCATCGACATACGATCTATCAATCCTACATCTTCAAAGAGCTTCGCTACAATACCGTTTTGTCCATCATAAAGGAACTTCCACATGAGGGCTGCAACAGCTGTTGGAATAGCCCACGGGATAAGAATACTTGCTCGAATTAATCCTCGTCCTAAGAAAGCTTTGTTAATAAGAAGGGCAATCGCCAGGCCTAGAATTAACTCTGCTAGAACAGAAATAAATGTAAATACACTCGTATTCCAAAGAGATTTCCACATCCGTGTATCAGTTAAATTTTCTTTGTAGTGTTGAAATCCAATGAAATTTGGTTCAACAACAATTTCAGTTAAAGCCGATGACAAACCTACAATTTTATCGCCTTTTTCCAAACTTCCTTCTTCATTGATTGTCATTAAATTACTATTGATTTCTTTAACGGAAGTCGTAAAATCTTCTGCTACACTTTCGTTGATTTCAACGTATTTCATGTCGTCAGGAATATTTTCAAACTTATCAAGCTTTTCATTAATCACATCATAGTTTTTTGCAGCTTGAGGATTTTCTTTAATACTTGCATCAAGATCCTCAAGTGTTGCCTTCATCTCAGTAAGCTCTTCACTTGAATTTCCATTGTCAATTTCAGAGTTAATTGCACCAACTAGAAATGGATAGTTTTGCAAATACCGATCAAGATCAATTTGGTAATCAAGATGAACTTCTGATTTCGTTGGTTCATTAAGACGAAGGTCGAAAAGACTAAAATAAAATGACTGGAAAACTGGCCAAATAGAAATCGCTAGAATAAGAATTAGTGCTGGGGCAAGAAGTAAATAACCTACAACCGCATCGTTTTTTTTCTTCTTTTTGGGCTGGTTGTCCACTTTAATAGGCTCTTTTGGATCGATATCTGTCTGCATACCAACGCTCCTCTCTTTAGGAAAAAGTGTCTTGTTGCTCACTTAGTTACGATCGCTACAAGACACCGCTTTTTGATACTACGAAATTTCTTGCAGAGAATATGTAGGAAAGAGATTAGCCTTCGTAGTGAAGGCTAATGACCTTCTCTATTATTTTTCTAGCTTTTCATTCATTTCTTTTTCCATTGCAGCCGCTGCTTCTTCAGGAGTTTCTTCTCCTGCGATCGCTTTAGAAATGTGAATTTGAATGATTTCAGAGATTTCAGGGTAGTTTGGTGCTACAGGACGTGAAACCGCTGCTTCAAGTGCTGTTTGGAATCCTTCTTCTCCAAAGAATGGGTTCGCTTCGATAATTTCTTCATCTTCGAACAGAGCAGGGATTGTTGGAGCGTGTGAACCTTTAATTGCATCAATTTTTTGTCCTTCTTTACCAGTCATAAACTTCAAGAACTCCCATGCTTCTTGAGGATGTTCAGAGAAATTATTGATGGCTGCCATCCAACCGCCAAGGGCTGAAGCAGAACCAGCGTCACCTTCAGGAAGTGGAGCTACTTCTACGTTTCCAACAATCTTAGACTGTTCTTCATCATTCGCAAGTGCGAATTGATATGGCCAGTTACGGATAAACGGAGATTGACCTTCAATAAATGCAGTATGAGATTCGACTTCAGTAAACGTATTGATGTTACCTGGAACGAAATCAGAGTTTGCGATTTCAACCATTTTTGAAATACCTTTGATCGCTTCAGGGCTATTGATAACAACTTCTCCATTCTCATCAATAAACGCACCGCCGTAAGAACCGACAAATTCAACTGCGTTTGTTACAAGACCTTCGTATTGCTTCGCTTGCATGAGGTAACCAAACTTCGTACCGTCTTCACCTTTTAGCTCAGAAGCTTGAGTCATCAAGTCATCCCATGTTTTTGGAGCTTCAGTTACTAAGTCAGAGCGATAGAATAGCATACCAGTATCAATGAATTTAGGCATCGCCCACTGCTTTCCGTTAAATGTTGCTGCCGTAACTGGTCCCTGGTTGTAGTCGTCCATATTAATACCGTCTTTTTCAATGAAACGGTCTAATGGAAGAACATATCCTGCTTGAGCGAATTCAGCTGGCCAGATTACATCGATATCGAATACATCAATTTCTGATGATTCAGCGTTCAACATTGTGACATAAGCATCATGTTGTGCTCCTGTGTCGGTCGGCATCTCGCGAAATTCGATTTCGATATTCGGGTTTTGCTTCATAAATTCCTCAACCATTACATCAGTTGATCCAGTAGCATCTTTACCACGCGCATAAACAAGTGTTACTTTCTCTTCGTCACCTGAACTTGCATTTTCATCACCAGAGCTGTTGTTATTACTTGAAGAATTGTTTGAAGAACTACATGCCGATAGAACTAGAATAAGAGCCAAAACGATAAAAAGTAGTTTACTATTCTTCATAATTCGCATAATAATAAATCCCCCTTAAATTTGGTTGAAATCGATTTCAAAATTGTAATCGATTTCAATAAACAAGTTAACGCTTACATTTATCGCAAGTTATGTAGAGTTACGAATAACAAGCGATAGTGGTAATTCTTTAACACTTTGAGTAGTACGTTCACACTGCCCTTTTAAACAGTCAATAAAAATAGTCATAGCTTGTCCGCCAATTTCAGCCCCAGGTTGATATATGGTTGTTAGCTCTGGCTCAATTAAGCTAGCAATTGGCTGATCGTCAAATCCGAGTATCGCAATATCTTTCGGAACATCTAATCCATTTCGCTTTGCTTCCTTCACCATTGCAGCTGCAACTTCATCTCCACCTGTAAAGATAGCCGTTGGTCGTTCAGTTAATTCAAGAATTTTGTTAAACGTTCTTACGCCGTCTTCCATTGTATATGTATCTTGGAAGATCCATTCTGGTTTTATTTCTAGGCCAGCTTCTTCAATCGCTTGAAAGACTCCTTTGCGGCGATCATTAGACAACCCGCTTGTTGAGCCCATACAATAAGCAATCCGCTTATGTCCTCGCTCAATTAAATGCTTTGTCCCTAAATAACTCCCCTGAACTTGATTCAATCGAACCATTGGTACCGTCGCATCATGATGATATTCATTACAAAGTATAATCGGTCCATGTGCCGTGTAGGGCTGAATTTCTTCCCAATTATTTTCAATCGAAGTGAAAATAACACCATCAACTTGCTTCGTCTGTAACAAATTCAAGTATTCGAGTTCCTTCTTCTTACTAGATTTCGTCTGACAAATGATCAATTGAAACCCATTCGCTTCAGCTACGCTTTCAATTCCATTAAGAACCAGTGTAAAAAACGGATTTGTTAATCTTGGAATTAACACAGCTACTAGATTTGTTCTTCGATTTCGCAAGTTTCTAGCTGATGTATTAGGAAAGTAACCTAGTTCCCTCATTGCCTTATGAACTAATTCCCGCTTGTCTTTAGTTACGTGTGGATAATCATTGATGACACGTGACACAGTCGCTCGTGATAGACCTGTATAGTGTGCGACATCAGCAATTGTTGCCATGTTTCATCCTCCTCAGAAAGTACAAAAGACCCTCCCTTCGTTTGTAATCGATTTCATGAAATCGATTACAAATAGCATAACGTAAGTTCACAGAATCTTCAACATTATTTTTTGAATATTTTAACCATTTTATTTTTTTAGCTGTATTTCTCTTAAATACTTATAACTCTGAGTCACACTTTCAATCGGATCAACATCACATTCGTCCTGCTCAACAACCCACCATTTTACGTCGCATGCCTGCCCCTGCTCCACTACTTCCTGAATCGCAATGTTACCAGTGCCAAGTATAGCCGTTGCTTCTCTTTCATCATCCGATCGGTCCTTTAAATGTATGATTGGTGTTCTACCTGAGAACTTTTGCATCCACTCAACTGGATCATGACCAACCTGGTTAAGCCAGTAAATATCAAATTCAGCCTGAATGGAAGAATGCGCATCTAAAATTCTGAACAGCTCACTCCCTTCAATACTTCGACCAAGTTCAAAATCATGATGGTGATATCCTAATTCCATTTGATGCTCAGTACAAACTTCCGCTGCATTCTTCATGATTTTAGCTATCTTTAAAAAGTCCTCATGACTTCTTCTTTCAGGTGGAAGCCATGGGCAAATAATTCGGCTGTTTCCAAGTACTTTTTGCTCCTCTATAACAGCTTCCAATTCGTTTTCAATTCGCTCAATTGGGATATGATGTCCAATGACGCTTAACCCAAGTTCATCTAATTTGTTTTTCACCACTGATGGTTCATGGCCATGTAATCCTGCAAGTTCAACACCTTCGTAGCCAATGCCCTCTACTCTTATTAATGTTCCGAATAAATCCTTCTCACATTCGTTTCGCAATGTGTAAAGTTGTAACCCAACTCCAATTTCAGTCATATGTGACACTCCTTTTCATAATTAGAATAAACATTCCATTCTTCCTGGCAAAGTCGATCAATTTGTAAATTTACAAATTGATCGTTTGAATGTTGACTCTCATAGAAGATAAATTTTCTTCACCATCACTGTGTTCGATGGAACGACTATAATCCCTTTTTTTAGACATAAAAAAAGAAATTTTTCATTATGTGCTCTCGATTAAAATTACATTTAAAAAGCTCATAAATTGTTCAGAGAGTTTAAGGCAAAACCTATAATGGAAAGAGAGTAATAAAAAAGCTCCCCCACACGTTCAATAAATAATTGAACGTTGGAGAAGCTTTAAACTAAGGGTAATGACTCACCCTATCCGATATTAAATTCTTAACAATTCTCCGGCGTACCAGCGTTTGTCGCTGTCTTAAAAGAAGAACCACAGCCGCATGATGCGATCGCGTTCGGATTATCGATGGTGAATCCGCCGCCCATCATGTTTTGTTTATAATCAATATTTACACCGTTTAAAACGGGTGCGCTTTCGTTATCCATAATAATCGTTACGCCATGCTGAGCGTCGAGAGCTTGATCATCTTCCTTCATTTCTGTGTCAAAGCCCATGCCATAGCTTAAACCGGTACAGCCGCCACCTTTAACACCTACGCGCAAATAAAGATTGTCGCCTTCTTCTTGCTTCATCATTTCTTTTACCTGTGCTGCTGCAGCTTCAGATAAATGGATCATTTAAATCCCTCCAATCACCGTAATGCTACTATTAGTATATCGTGCTATAGAACTAAGCTCAACAATTGAACACTATCAAACAGAAATACTCACTTCGCTAGCCTAATGATTGTATTTCAACTGTAATATCAGATTATGCTTCTTATCAGGTTTTTGACCATATGCCAATAGTTCCAGGTAATTCAAGGCAAGTACTATATCGGCTTGAGTCATTTTTGCGCATAGAATTTCACGCCGTATCTTTTCACAGTCGGAGGCTTGAATGGTCCTTCTATTTATAACCACTTATTATTCTATATCAGTATCCTATCATTTACAAATATCCAGTTATTTCACCATATAATAAACTCCAGTTGATATCGTCACTGCTGGACCTGTCATCCAGATGTGATCATCTTCATCCCACGTAATTTTCAGATCGCCGCCTGCAAGGTGAACTGTCACCTCTGTACCCTTTAATGTTTTGTTATTTAATACACCTGCTACTACTGCTGCACACGCGCCTGTTCCACAAGCTTGAGTAATACCAGAGCCTCTCTCCCATACCCGAAAATGGTATTCACTGCTAGAGACTACTTCAACAAATTCAACATTAATACTTTCTGGAAATAGCTGATGATCTGTAAAATAAGGTCCCGCTGTTGTGAGAGGAGCCTTTTCTATATTATCGACAAACATCACCATGTGAGGATTCCCCATCGATACTCCCGTCATTTGAAGCGGTTCTTCTTCAAAAAACACCGTTTCATCAATCACTTCGTCTTCTGAATTTCCTTTCATAGGAAGACTTCCTCTTGTCCACTCTGGTCTGCCCATATCAATCGTAACAGTTTCCACACGATCACCCGCTAAATGAACTTCTGCCTGTACAAGTCCTGCTAGCGTTTCAATTGCAAATTTCGTTGAAGAAACCAGCTTGTTTTCATATGCATACTTAGCTACACAGCGGAGGCCATTCCCACAGTTTTTCCCTTCAGAACCATCTTTATTAAAAATTCTCATCTTCACTTCTGCTTGATCGGAAGGGCAAATCAAAATCATTCCATCCGATCCTATACCCGTGTAGACATCCGATACTTCTCTTGCGTAATGAGGAAGATTCTTTTCTTCTAACTTTTGCTCAAATAAGTTGATGTAAATGTAATTGTTACCAAGACCGTGCATTTTTGTATATGTTATCTCTTGCAATGCTTTCACTCTTTCTATATTTTAATGGCTCTTTCGAACAGCTTCTGTCGTCCAGAAATAATCACTATCAATTTTCTCAATCATGAGCTTGCCGTTACAGCAAGGCATCACGAGTCTTGTTTTGATTTCTTCACAACCTTGTTGGTAATCTCGTTCTGTCATAGGCGTTAAAACATTCTCACTATGACAAAATGGACAATGCGGAACATAGACGTCCCCCATCATACGATCATATGGCAATGTATGTTCAAAGCTACTCACGAGTGATCCCCCCTGTCTATTATTTAGACAAGTATACCGTAAAACAGGTAAAAAACAACACCGCTTCGCCTTCCGTTTTCAACACAATCAATCAGAAAGGTATAAAAAAAAGCCTCTATAAAAGAGGCTTTCAAATTTAGAAAATAAGCATACCTGCGATTGCAGCATTTAAAAGGTTCGCAAGCGTACCTGCAAGGATTGCGCGCATTCCAAGCTTTGCAATTTCAGGGCGACGTTTAGGCGCCAGACCTCCAAGGCCTCCAAGTAAAATAGCAAGAGAAGAGAAGTTCGCAAATCCACAAAGAGCAAAACTGATAATCGCAACTGATTTGTCAGTTAGGTTTCCAGCACTAATTTCTGGACCGAAAGAAGAGAAAGCTACAAATTCATTAAGAATCAACTTCTGTCCAATGTAGTTACCTGCTTGAACAGCATCTTGCCACGGAACACCAATAACAAAGGCAAGTGGTGAGAAGATATACCCAAGAATCTGCTGAATCGTTATGCTTCCTGCGCCAAACCATCCACCAACTGCTCCAAGTAAACCGTTTAGCAAGGCAATCAATGCGATAAACGCAAGAAGCATCGCTCCAACGTTTAAAGCAAGTTTCAGACCGTCTGATGCACCATGTGCAGCAGCGTCAATCACGTTTACGTGATCTTCGTTTCTTTCCATCTTAATTTCTTTCGCTGTTTCTGGTGTTTCTGTCTCTGGCATGATGAGCTTAGCCATTAACAAACCACCTGGTGCTGCCATGAAACTTGCCGCTAGTAAATACTCAAGCGGTACACCTAATAAAGAATAACCAATCAGGACAGAACCAGCTACCGAAGCAAGTCCTCCTGTCATAACTGCAAAAAGTTCTGATTTCGTCATTTTATCTAAATAAGGTTTGATGACAAGTGGCGCTTCCGTTTGACCAACAAAGATATTTGCAGTAGCTGATAGTGACTCCGCTTTACTTGTTCCAAGCGCCCATGAAATCGCTCCACCAAGTAGACGGATAACCCACTGCATAATCCCAAGGTAATAAAGAACAGAAATAAGAGAAGAGAAGAAAATAATGATCGTTAGTACTTGAAATGCAAAGATCATTCCAATGTCTTCATTTCCAATTAAGCCACCGAAAAGAAAGCCAATTCCCTCATTAGCATATCCAATAATATCCTGAACGAATAATGATAGTTGCTTTAAAGCAGTCTTACCTGCTTCCCATTTTAATACTACAAATGCAAATGCAACCTGAATGGCAAGTGCACCCAGTACCGTACGAAGGTTAATCGCTTTGCGATTTGTAGAAAAGATTAGTGCGATGGCAAATAACACAGCCATACCACCGAATCCCCATAAAATTTGCATATTTTACACCCCTTGTTAATTATTGAACCCGTTTATAAGCATAGCCTACCCCATTACCAGATTTTAAATAGAAATATTATAGCAATTAGCTAAATACAGCGCTTACAAACAGTGTTTTGTTATCTGAATATTCGACATTTTTCGCGCGTACGCGGAAAATAAAAAGTCCGTTCTCTCTCTATTAGACTTCAATGGACCTTTGTCATTATAACACAGAAACTGAGCAGTGAAAGCCCTTAATTTTCTTCGTTTAATTTTCGCATTATTTTTTCTATTAAAGCTTCAGATGTATCTGCATTTACTAAACGTCCATCTACGATAGCAAAAGACTCAGAGTAGCAGTTCCCACAATAACCAAGACAGCCGTAGTCAATTAATTCAATATCGTGGATCTTCTCCAGGGCCTCCCATACGCGCTTATTCTCTCTCAAGTTTCCCGCACAAAATTCGATTGTCTTCAAAGTAAAGCACTCCCCAGTTAAGCATTTAAGAAATGTTATTGTACATAAGTCACAGTTTCGCTATACTTTTAACTGTCATAACATAATGAATCGTATAACTATATTATAGCGCGTGTCGCTTCCTTTTTTCTTCCTTATTCATCATTTCTTCTACATCTTTTCTACTTAATTATAGGGAGACAGCGTTATGTAATTTTATTAAAGGGGACCTCTTATCATGAAAAGGCTAGTGCTATTAGGCGGAGGATACGGCGGTATGCGTATCCTACAGAAATTATTTGCATCTGATCTACCAGAAGACCTCACAATTACGCTTGTTGACCGAAACCCTTATCACAGTATGAAAACCGAGTATTATGCACTTGCTGCCGGAACAGCAAGTGATCATCACATACGTGTTCAATTCCCTGTTCATAAGAAGCTAGAAATCAAATACGGCGAAATCACTAGTATTAATCTTGACTCAAATGTTATTCACCTAAATGACGATGATGACCTTGCATATGACACGCTCGTCATTGGACTAGGATGTGAAGATAAGTATCATAACGTACCAGGTGCAGATGTTCATACGCTAAGCATTCAAACGATTGATTCATCTCGAAGAACGTATGAAGTATTGAACAATCTCGGCGCTAAATCTGTCGTTGGTATTGTTGGTGCAGGACTTAGCGGAGTGGAGCTAGCAAGTGAACTTCATGAAAGTAGGCCAGATCTTCAAATTAAGCTATTTGATCGAGGACACACTATTCTTTCTGCCTTCCCAGAACGACTTGGAAAATACGTTCAATCCTGGTTTGAGGAGCGTAACGTAGAAGTTGTTAGTGAATCGAATATTACAAAGGTGGAACCTAATACGCTCTTTAATCATGGAGAGCCTGTCCACTGTGATTCGATTGTTTGGACAGCTGGCATCCAACCTAACAAAATCGTAAGAGATCTTGACGTTGAAAAAGATGCCCAGAAGCGAATCGTCTTAAATGACTATCATTCTGTTCCAAGTCATGAGAATGTTTTTGTTGTAGGAGACTGTGCAAGCTTGCCACACGCACCAAGTGCTCAGCTTGCTGAGGAACAAGCAGAACAAATTGCTCTCGTATTGCAGAAACAATGGAAAAAAGAAACACCACCTGCGCTTCCACCAATTAAAATTAAAGGAACGCTTGGTTCACTCGGAAGCAAGCACGGCTTTGGTGTCATGGCCAATCGTCCACTTACTGGCCGAGTTCCTCGCCTACTTAAGTCAGGTATATTATGGATGTATAAGAACCATAACGGTTAATAAAGTTGAACTTTATAAGAAGCAAATATACTTTTTCGTAATATAAAACCCGTGAACAAATTTGTTCACGGGTTTTATCATTTAAGCCGTTGCAGAACGGTCTTCTAGAACAGCATATAAGTCTTTTAATTTAGGGTTACCTTCTGACACAATTTCATTTCGGACGACAACAACTGGATAGAACAGATCTTCATCAATCACTTTTGAAGCGAAAGCCGCCTCATATCCGGAAAGTTTACTATGAATATCAATATATCGAACGACTATTTGGCGATCTGGATACTTGCGGTCGAGGGCCGCTTTAAGCCATTCAGCCGTTTCCTCTGAAGAAGGTAAGTTAACACAGCTCGCACAGCGCTCACCTGCTCCATAGACGAGTACTTCTTCCATGGTGAAAACGTCCTTTCTATTCAATCAATTTACCTTCATTGTACCCTATTCCTATCATGTAGAAAAGAAGCATTGGCCTTTTTCATGTTCCAATCTTGAATATGGATTCATACCATGATAAAGTTAGGATGAGAATTATAATCATTCTACATTAGCACATAGATTTTTAACATAATCATTAGTATAATGGAAGTATGAAGGGAGTCGATGAATGATGCAAGAGCAAGTACAAGATGTATTGAATAAACTACGTCCATTCCTTCTGCGTGACGGTGGAGACGTAGAGCTTGTAGACATCGAAGAAGGCGTAGTTAAAGTACGTTTAATGGGAGCATGCGGCAGTTGCCCTAGTTCCACTATCACACTTAAAGCAGGTATTGAACGCGCACTTCTTGAAGAAGTTCCTGGCGTAACTGAACTCGAGCAAGTATTTTAAACCAAACACATCCACCCCCTCTGTCATGGAGGGGGTTTTTATTTTTAACTTAACCAATCTACTCTTCTCATTTGCTTACCATATTCACCCATCAATTCCTGAAACAACAAACGGTACATTTCCTCCCTTTCGCCTTCTCTTCTCACAAGTTCCTTTAAATTCACAAAGCTCTTTTCTTTCTCCTTCAAATTGCCATCACTATAGTAATGCTCGACTGTCTCTACATATGGAAGAGGGAATAACAAACGAGCATACAGTAGATTCCAATCCATTTGAGTTAACGTACGCCTCTCATGATAATCCCACATAAATTGCCTGATGCCTTCAAAATTCCCTTCGCCCTCCACTAGCTCATATCTAATCCACTCAGCAAGATCTCTCGCTGGATGGTCAAGGATGAGATCATTCGGAAATAGCCCTTCAGATGTACGGTGATAATTGGCCGTATACCGATTAAACGCAAGAGTTCTAATCTGAAATGGATTCATTCCCATGTCGATGCCACAGTCCACAATGTACTGAATCGCATTCTCTGATAAGCCAGAATAATAGGGGAATGTTTCTATAAACCATTCATCAAATTCTCTGAGAGGCTGAGTCTGATTCTTCAATTCCTCACGAAAAGATTCAAGTTGGTCTATCCTGTACTGCCACCTCATCTGCCACGGTTGAATTTCTGGTAATTCATTATAAGCTGCAAGGAGATTACCTGCTTTCCTATGAAATAGCGCTAGCCGACTCCCATCACTGTGATGAATGCGATTATTTCGATCATACGGTTTTTGATAAAGAACATACGCCTCATTTTGAATTGTCTCTATATACTTCCCTCTTCTTGAAGAAATCGGTAACATTGTAGGTTCATTCTGTTGATTAAGAAAGTTTGCAACCATTACATACCAGGGAAATTCACTCTCTTGTTCACTTAGTGCACGTCTCAAAATAAATTCAGATTGATCAGATGTACGAAGCAAATATCCACTATTTTTAACATTATGTTGATCTATAACGATGCCATATTGATGAAAAACCTCTCGTTCAAGCATATTAACCCTCCGGCAATTCGTCTTAATACCGTACTATATGCCCCGCGCGCCCAATCGGTGTAAAGTAGTCACAGAAGTTTAGTGTCATATTTCTTCCTGACTTACCATATACTAATATAATCAATAACATCCAATACCAATTTACTATAAAGTTAGGTGGGACAAGAATGGGCCAAGAACCTATGGACCTTGTAGAACAAGCAGCGAGAAGTAAATTAAAAGAACGTGGTGTCGAGATCAAAGATATCGCAGACCTTGTTTTCTATCTCCAAGAAAAATATCACCCTAACCTTGAAATGGAAACTTGCATACAAAATGTAGAACGTGTACTTTCAAAAAGAGAAGTGCAAAATGCAGTGCTCACGGGAATTCAGCTTGACGAACTTACGGAAAGAAAACTGCTTGATCAGCCTCTACAAGATATATTAATGAAAGATGAAGGTCTATATGGAGTAGACGAAATCATCGCTCTTTCAATTGTAAATGTATACGGATCGATTGGCCTTACGAACTATGGTTTTATCGATAAACAAAAGCCTGGTATTCTCGAAAAGTTAAATGATAAATCCAGTGGTGCATGCCATACCTACCTTGACGATATTGTGGGAGCTATTGCGGCAGCTGCATCTAGTCGACTTGCCCATAGAGCTCAAAAAACAGAATAACGGCAAATATAAAAACGCCCAATGGGCGTTTTTATATTTGCCATTCATCTAGCGTAAGAGCCGTATACTCGGGTTGCTTTTCGACTGATAACAAGTGCTCTTTCGTTGTTACGCCTGTATGAACAAGCAATGTATCCAAACCGGCATTGATACCTGCAAGAATATCGGTGCGATAATTATCCCCAACCATCAACGTCTCTTCTTTCGGTGTACCAAGTTGAGCAAGAGCTTGTTCCATAATAATCGGTTCAGGCTTCCCAATAAAAATAGGGTCTACTTCCGTTGAAACAGTCACGACTGCCGTCAATGAACCATTACCGGGTAACAATCCTCGTTCAGTTGGAATCGCAATATCTCCATTTGTCGATATAAAAGTAGCTCCGTTTCGAACGGCAATGCACGCCTTCGCAAATTTTTCGTATGTGATTGAACGGTCAATCCCAACGACAACATAGTCTGGATTGTCGTCTTGAATCATTAAACCTTCATCCGTTAAGGCATCACGAATGCCTTCTTCTCCAATCACATAAACCGAAGCATCTTGCTTTTCATTAGAGATATAACTTGCTGTTGCCACGCTTGTTGTAAACACGTGATCTGGCGTACATGGTACACCAAACGCCTCTAGCTTATCAGAAACTTGTTCTTTCCGTTTTGATGAATTGTTCGTCACAAATAAATAGGGAATATTTGCTTCCTTTAAACGCTTCACAAACTCGACTGCTTCGTGAATTTTTTCAGTGCCTCGATACATTGTACCATCTAGATCAATTAAATAGCCTTTATAGTTTTTCATGTACTTATTATCCTCCTTCTACTTATCCAATCCATAAGAAAACCGCTTTCATTAATGAAAGCGGTTCATATATTCGGGTTTTTGAATAAAAAATGTCAGCTGATCGTTTCTTACTCTTTTCATCAAAAACACCTTACTTTCTTTACAATGTGTGTTTACCTTAACATCAATCTTCATTATCTGGAAGAAAAGCTGAAACAGCCCCTAATTCTTGATTTAAGTATGTTCTTATATCAGTAGGAAACTGCTCTAGTGCACTGAGGTTATTCCGAAGATTTTGCTCCAATGCTTCATGATCAAGCATAACATATTGCTGCATTAGTGGTTTTCTCATGCCCACGACTTCTTTTAACATAATAGTATTTTCAGTTGAAATTACTTTTTCATCAGCTAGGATTTCAATAATATCTTCATAGCTCCCGGGATCTCGCATAATGAACCCATCAATGATGCTGTTCCCTACGTCAATCATGCTCTCAATGACAACGTGATGAATTCGCTCTAATCCGAGAAAATGAAGTTCTGTTTGAAAAGAACTTTCCTTCATAAGAACAATCATTTTATCGAAATAAACCAGCTGTTCTTCTATTTTCTTACGATCCACAAAATACATACTCATGCACCTACCTCTAACACTTATGATTCAATCACCATTTTCTGAAACGGTATTAAATACTTCTCTACATTTTATCATATCTTAAAATGCAACGGCTTACATTTTCTAATGAAAGCTTGTATGAGAACGCCTCATAAGATGGTATGATAGCGTTAACTAGAAAAGGAGGGTGCTATGATGGAAGATGAACGACTCATCTACGACGAACAGGAGGCCACTGAAGCCAGGTTCGTCTGCTTTATGGGAAGCAATCATCGGTTTGACCTTTGTATTGTAAAATCAGATCGCTTTTATGGAAAATCGTTAGTCCTCGATATTCAAGGAGGCAAATTTGCAATTATCGGCCACGATGATCTAAATGAGCCTGGAAATCTCGAGCATGCCTACTCTCTCAATGAGGAAGATGCTGAAGAACTTCGTACCTTCTTGAGAGAAGTCTTAAGTCACTAATATTTTATCAGACAATGAATACACTACCTCCTAAAGGTGGTGTTTATTCATGTTTGATGAAGAAGATTATCAAGACTTTGCTAACGTAGAGAAAGGGCGAAATTACGTCCTCCCTGAAGATACGCCAGAAGGTCCATACGGTTCACCGGTGAATAAAAAGCTCGGTAAAACCTCACCTTGGCGAGAAGGGCAGCGTTCCTATAGTGCATTTAATTACGAAAATAAAAATCTTCACCAACATTTACCTCGTCAGGACCCTGGCTCACATCCACCACACGATGATCCAGAAAAAGACTCCGAAAAACCATACAAAGCATAAGCCCTTAGGGCTTATGCTTCTTGTTGTTGTTTCTTCGGTTTTTCCTTCTTCTGCTTCTTTAATACAAAATAAGGGCAGCCGAAGTTGCAGTATTCATATAAATAATCAAGCACCGTGCTGAATTTTGTATCGAAAGTTGCTTTTTGGTTACGGTCCTCAAAGAATCCTTTTAATCTAAGCTGACCATATCCCCAATCCCCAACAATGTAATCATATTTATCCAGAATCTCACTATATCGAGCAAGAAAAGCTTCTTCGTTCCAACCTTCTCTTTCATCCTTCATCAACTCAAACGTATGTTGATTTACTTTTATCATTCTTTATCCCTCATTTCAAAATGGGCTCATTAGTCTTATGATACCTTTTTTATTCGATTTGTCCAAGTAATACCAGTAAAAAAGGAACAGAGTTCGGTCATGATAACAGTATGGAGGTGAAGGTTATTGAAAAAACAAATTCTGCTCATACTGCCACTCGTATTAGGACTTGGGGCATGCCAGGGAGAAAATGCAACAGATTCCTTTGACCACGCAGATTTAACACCTGTTAAAACGGATCCCGATGAATACGGTATGAACACCGCTAACTCTCAGGAAAAGTCCAAAAAGGGTGGCTTTGGATATGTGCGTCATACACGAAATACAAACAACATGAATTCTCAAAAACAACCCGAGAACATTGCCTACCTTGATCGTGATCGTATGTCAGATATGATCGGTTCAATGGCAATTGTTTTACCTTATGTCAATGATGTCGCAACGCTAGTAACAGATGAAGAAGTTCTCATTGGCTATAAAACAACAACAAAAGATCGTGATGCCACTGCGGATCAAGTAAAGAAAACGGCTCTTTCTGTCATTCCAAGATATTATCACGTCTATGTTTCTGACGAAGAAGGAATGATTGCTGAGGTCGAGCGATATCAAAATGCCTCCACTGCAAATGGAGAACTCGAGAAGAGCATAGAAGAAACGATTGCCAAAATGAAGAAAGCGCCACAAGGGAAAAAAGTAAGTGATGGAGAGAATGAGAACGGTGAGATGAAGGGCGAAATGAATGAAGACTTAAATGATACAGATGGAAAAGAAATGATGTCGAAGTAAAAAAATCGGCCCGATAAAGGCCGATTTTTTTATCTTTCCTATTACTTATCCATTACTTCGAAGCCTGCTTAGCTGCATTGACTTGCTCATCAGCATGATAAGACGAACGAACCATTGGACCAGATTCACAGTGTTTAAAGCCTTTTTCCAGCGCGATATCTTTGAGCTCAAGAAACTCTTGAGGCGTCCAGTATTTTTCTACTTTTAAATGCTTTTTCGATGGTTGTAAGTATTGTCCAAGTGTAACAATATCAACATCATGTGCGCGAAGATCATCAAGTGTTTGAATGATTTCCT
The DNA here is from genome assembly GCF_041366475.1 of Pseudalkalibacillus sp. JSM 102089. Taxonomy (NCBI): domain Bacteria; kingdom Bacillati; phylum Bacillota; class Bacilli; order Caryophanales; family Fictibacillaceae; genus Pseudalkalibacillus; species Pseudalkalibacillus sp. JSM 102089. The sequence continues at coordinate 92,785 of NZ_JBEWYW010000009.1, read as the reverse complement.
CTTTTGTTTCACCTAACCCTAGCATGATGCTGGATTTAGTCGGAATCTCAGGATTCATTTCTTTTGCACGCTGAAGAAACTCTAGTGTACGACGATATTTTGCGCGTGCTCTCACTCTTGGCGTTAGGCGCTCCACTGTTTCGATATTGTGGTTCATAATATCCGGTTTCGCATCCATGAGTGTTTCAAGCGCTTCATATTGTCCACCCATGTCTGATGGAAGAACTTCGATCGAACAGAACGGATTTTTACGACGAATAGCACGTACGGTTTCAGCAAAAACAGCAGCACCACCATCTTTTAAATCATCTCGCGCTACAGCGGTAATGACCACGTGTTTTAGTCCCATCTGTTCAACGGAATCCGCAACGCGTTCAGGCTCTGCCCAATCAAGCTCAGTTGGAAGACCAGTTTTTACTGCACAAAAACGGCATGCACGAGTACAAACATCACCAAGAATCATAAAAGTTGCCGTCTTACGAACAGCCCAACATTCATGGATATTCGGACAACGCGCTTCCTCACAGACCGTATGTAACTTTTTCTCGCGCATCATCTTTTTTAAGCCTTTATAATTTTGGTTTGTATTTAGTTTTATTTTCAACCACTCTGGTTTTCTTAAATATTCTTCTTTCTTACTCACTACACTCACCTCACCTATTACTTTTCTGTAATAAAGAATACCATAGGTAACTCATTCATTTCTATAAAAAGTGTGAATCTATTGAGGATTAAGACTTTAGACCTTCCATTATTTAGTTCTAATGATTTACGCACGGAAAACCAAACTAAGGGTAATGACAAATTACGAAAGGAGAAGAAACACTTGAGAAAATATAGTTTTCTTATCCTTATTCTTTTCTTCCTCATCCCTATAAACGTTCGAGCTGCTGATATAGACGAAGATAAACTAAGAAACGAACGGAAGATGTTATTTCATAAGATGGAAGCCGTCACACAGGTCCCCTGGTACATCTATGCTGGTATTGATCAATATGAACGAAGCATTAGGCGCTCACAAAAAGATATTCCTCGTGAAAAAGGTGCAATAGCTATCTATATTACGCCTGAAAAATGGTCTGGGAGTACGAATCCAAATAAAGAAGATCACGATCCTATCTCGATATCGTTCTTTAATGGAATTGGCCTCGATGGCAATGGAGATGGCAAAGCCGAGCGTACTAATGACGAAGATCTACTTTATACAATTGGGTCTTTCATACAACAGTATGGAAGTTCTTTAGAAGATATTCAGATTGGTCTTTGGGATTATTATCATCGTGACCAAGCAGTAAGGACGATTACAAGTAATAGTGCTGTTTATCATACATTCAAAACGCTTAAACTCGATAAGCATGCTTTTCCCGTACCACTTCACGCAAACTATAGTTACCGAAGCACCTGGGGCGATCGACGTGGGTGGGGCGGACTTCGAATTCACGAAGGAACGGATATTTTCGCTTCTTATGGTGTTGGAGTGAAAGCGACAAGTTATGGAACTGTCGAAACGAAAGGATGGAATGAATACGGTGGTTGGCGGATCGGGATTCGGGATATCGATGGCAATTACCACTACTATGCTCACCTAAATGGGTTTGAAAAAGGCATTGAGAAAGGTCATGTTGTACAGCCAGGTGAAATCATTGGGTATGTTGGTAGCTCTGGATATGGACCAAAAGGAACGGCTGGAAAGTTCCCGCCACATCTTCACTATGGCATCTATAAAGACAACGGAAGAACAGAATGGTCGTATGATCCCTATCCTTCGTTGAGGCTCTGGGAACGACAGGAACGAATACGCAACAAAAAGTAAGCAAAAAAGAAGAACTAGCTCGCTAGTTCTTCTTTTTATGTTCTATTGTTTTTTCGATACTCTCACAGCATTCAAAATGCTAGCCGCAAGACCACCCCATATAATAACCATTCCAACTACCATCATGAAAATCGCGCTACCACCCATATTAGCTTACCTCCTTATACTTTTGCTGTTCAGCTTTCGCGTCCCATTTCTTTAGGCTGAATAGAATTCCAACCAGAAGGGCGAATCCTGCGACAGCCCAGCCACTATAAAGAATAAAGCCGTTTGAGTAGCCTTCATAGTTCCCAGTCGGTGTATCAAACTGACGAAGAAGATTTGTCTTAAAGAGATCGAACATCATATAACCAAGTACGAGAGGAGTAATGACTCCAAGACAAGCTTTCCACCAGTACTTCAGTGAAATGTCTGAAATGCCGTTTGCATGTGACTCAAGCGTATTAAGCTCACGAAGTACCCATGCTACAACAACGACTTCCATTAGTCCTACAAAGGCAATTCCGAACTGGTTAATAAAGTAGTCAGCTGCGTCAAGGAAGAACAATCCGCCTTGCGTTGCAAACAGAATTGAGATAATAGAGGAAATCCCTCCACCAATTAGAACAGCTTTCGTACGAGAAATTCCGAACTTCTCAGAAACACCTGCAACATATGTTTCGGAAATGGAAATGAGTGAAGACAAACCTGCAAGTACAAGTGAAGCAAAGAATAAGAATCCGAACAAACCGTTCAAAGCTGGGAACTCATTGATAATTTGAGGGAAGACAACGAAGGCTAGTCCTACGCCACCGCTCACTACTTCGCCAACGCTAAGTCCTTGCTGCTGAGCCATAAATCCAAGCGCTGAGAATACCCCAATACCTGCTAGAAGCTCAAACGCCGAGTTACCAAAACCAGTAATAAACGCGTTATTCGTAATATCTGATTTCTTAGGTAAGTAACTAGAATAAGTAATCATAATAGCAAAAGCAATGGATAAACTGAAGAAAATTTGCCCGTATGCAGCAACCCAAACACTTCCTGAAGTAATGCTATCAAAATTCGGTGTAAAGAAAGCATTTAGACCTTCAGCAGCACCAGGCAGTGTCACTGCTCGAATCACAATGATTAAGAAAAGAACAATTAATGTAGGAATGAAAATTTTATTAGCACGCTCAATGCCCTTTTTAACTCCAGCAAGAAGTACGCCAAGTGTAATGATCCATACGGCAATTAATGGAAGGAATACGCCTGGTACGATACTACCTGTTTGTCCAGGATCAACCGTTAATTTCAAATAATCATTGAAGAGGAATGCTTCTGTATCAGAACCCCAACTTTGATTAAATGCAAAATAGCTATAAGAGATGGCCCACGCAATAATTACCGCGTAGTATGTGGAGATGACGAATGCAACGATAACGCCCCACCACCCTAGCCATTCCATTTTCTTATTCATTCTAAAGAATGAAAGTGGTGCGGACCCACGGAATTTATGACCCAATGTAAATTCAAGAATAAGAATTGGAATTCCGGCTGTTAATAATGCAAATAAATAAGGAATAAAAAATGCCCCACCACCGTTGTCATAGGCTACGGCCGGAAATCTCCAAATGTTCCCTAGACCTATTGCTGAACCAACTGCGGCTAAAATAAAACCAGCCCTTGTCCCCCATTGCGCACGATTTTCCAAATAAATTACCCCCTTAGACAAATGTTAACCTTTTTCACCATAAGCCCCCTTCCAGAAAAAGGTTAAGACTTTTAAGTAAATTCAGATTATTTTGTTTATAGTATATCTAGTACGTATGTCCTTGTCAAAACAATCTTTTTACATTTTTCGTATGAATCGTTCAATTTTCTATATAAATCTCTCCTTTTTTGTGAAAATACATAAAAAAAACAGGAGGAATATCCTCCTGTTTGATTAATGATTTGCCATTTCAACTGGTCTGTTGGCATATTTTCCTTTTAGCATGAAAATTAATAATCCGAATAGAATCGCTGTTGCCACAAGACCAAGAATGGAACTACCAGTAAAGCCAAGAACCAAATATCCTAGTATAGAAATACCTGCAACGAGCAATGCATAAGGCAACTGGGTCATCACATGATCGATATGGTGACTACCTGCGCCTGTGGAAGAAAGAATCGTTGTATCCGAAATTGGTGAGCAGTGATCTCCAAATACAGCTCCTGCAAGAACAGCGGCAAGTACAGGAAGCATGTAGGTAGGATCCGTAGCAGCGGCAATCTCTCCTGCGATCGGAAGCATAATGCCAAATGTTCCCCACGAAGTTCCCGTTGCAAACGCCATAACACCTGCAAGTAGGAACAAAATAGCTGGTAAGAAGCCAATCACAATATGGTCATTAACAAGTCCTGCAAGATACTTACCAGTTCCTAGCGAGCCGATAATTTCAATCAATGTCCATGCAAAGAAAAGAATGTATACGGCTGGAAGCATTGATTTAATGCCTTCCCAAATTCCTTTTCCAAGAACCGCTCCACCCATTCTTTTTGGAAAGAAGAAGAGGAGAGAAGTTATAAGTCCAATAATTCCACCATAAAGGAGAGAAGCAGCAACGTCTGTATTTTCAAAGACAGACAAAGCTGTCACGGCTGTATCCGTTCCGCTAACAGCCTGGATTCCTGTAATGATCATAAACGTAACAGTACCAGTAATTAGCATAATAATGGGCCATGCAAGATCAGCTACTTTCCCCTTCTCACTTTCAGGTAGTCCAGATGTTTGACCAGGTACGGCACCTTGATTCGGATCAAGCACTTCTCCTGTTTTCTGTGCACGGTCTTCATGTACTCTCATCGCCTTAAGATTAATGTCAAAATAACTAACAAAGAACACCATCGCCAGTGCGAAGAGAGCATACAAATTCATTGGAATCATTCTGATAAAAGCTTCTAACGCGCCAACACCTGTAATGCTATGCGTTGCTAATACACCACCAATTAACGCGATGATATAAGCCCCCCAGCTTGAAATAGGGGAAATAATACACATTGGTGCTGCAGTTGAATCAATGATATAGGCAAGCTTTGCCCTTGAAACATTGTGCCTGTCCGTAATCGGTCTACTAACGTTTCCAACTGCGAGCGAATTAAAGTAATCATCAATAAAAATAATAATACCAAATACCGCTGTGACAATCTGGGCGCCTACTCTTGTTTTCACGCGTTTCATGGCCCACTCGCCAAATGCGCGACTTCCACCTGAGATCGAAATAAAGGCCGTCATCATACCTAATAAAAGTAGGAAGAAAATAATGTACATGTTCCAAGTATTTAAACCACCGCTCTCGGAATCAATGAAGATCCCTTTTACGATTGTATAAATTTCTTCTAATGAATTTGGTACACTCCAATTGTTGATCATTAGCGCACCAAGAATAATGCCTACTCCTAGAGAAGGAAGCACTTTTCTAGTCACCACTACCATTAGCAAAGCTACGAGTGGTGGAATAATGGATAGAACTGAATTCTCCATGAATATCCTCCTAATAAATGATTGGTCATCATAACCGGAATGGACGCCTATCCCTCAACCTTCTTGTCGTGTTTGTATGCAAAAAAGCGAGCAATGATAGGATTGGTCCTATCATTGCTCGCTTCACCGAGTCAATGTTAAGTGTCCACCCCGATCAGTAGTTCTCCATTACAAGTTAGACTCATAATGACAGTTCGACACTTCTTCAATGTCGCCCCAACATAAATAATGTGACCGTTATTTATGCTTCGGCAGATCTCCCTTTCGATGCTGATCATTGGTGTCATTCTCCCAACACGTACTCATGAGGATCTGCTCCTCTACCTCATCGTATAAGATAAGGAACAATATTAAGTTCAGTTTTAAAGTATACCTTACTTTCGTTGTTTGTGCAATTGTAGATTGTTCCAGAGATATTTCTATTAGAAAGGAACTATTTTCTTATCTATCGACATTTAACAATGACGATGAATAATGGGGTTCCTTGTCTTAATCGGGCTTTGGCAAAACGATCGATGGATTCCCACCATTTCCATTATCACCATTATAATAATAAGGAACGTCTCCCTGAATAAATAGATCCCCGATTTTTACGGAGTTCGACACCTCAGTATTCTTTGTAGAGAAAGGGATAATTACGTTCATCTCAACTTTAATATTGATATACACCTCAAGATACGTGTTGTTAATTCCCGTTTCTTTCACCTTTGTATCAATATTAGAAACCACATCTCCAATCATTTCAAACCGCACTGGAATCCTCGGTCCAAAATTTGAGAGAAGAACATTATTTGTAGCCATCCCTAAAGGTATAGAGTATACGATTCCTTGTTGATTTTCGGTACCTTCGTAATCGATATCTATATCATTCTTAAAGGTTTCCAGCTTATCTAAATCACCAGCTTCAACATAATCTAAATAAGTTTGAACTCGTTCTGTGGCCTCTGAAATCAATCGATTATAAACTTGCGAGTTAAAGCTATAACTTGGTACTTTTTCGGAATCATTACCATGAACGATAATTAAATTCTCAACGTCAATACCGTCTGCGATCTTCTTTGAAATGGCATCATTTATTGCTTGCGCAGCAACTTGACGTGTTTTTGTTTCAGCAATACTGATTAAGCTTGGTTCAATTCCTTTATTAACAATCCATAATCCTTGAACCGTAGTAAAGATAAAAATAATAAAGGAGATGACAAAAACATATCGAAAGGGAAGCGGTCCCTTTCTAAAGAATTTTCTGCGAGTTCGAAACAACGTGAACCCTCCCTTCTCTTCTTCATGTATATGCCATGGAGAAGAGAAGTATGGACAATTTCCTAGAAAGAGCCAAAATCAAGCTACTAGATGTGTCATAATCGAAAAGAAAGCCGTAGCAAGTGCTACGGCTTTCTTCACATCATCTTAAGCATCGCGTCTCTACCCTTAGTTCCAATCGTAATGCCTCGCGCTTCTGCTTCAAGCGTAACAGATTCGAGCGGTGCATCAAGCAGTTGTTCAATAGACCGTACACCAACAGCTCTTCCTGCGATAATCTTTCGGTCGCTTAACTTTTCATTAAGTAAGGCTACATCGAGTGCGCCGCACATGATATACCCATTGTCATTCATGACCGCTAGAAAATTCGTTTTCGGAAGCTGCATACTTACCGCTATAAAAGGATGACCGTCAATCAAGATTGGTGACATAGTGATCACGTCATTCCCGCCTCCTGACCTGAATGAATATCACTATATCTATATGAGACAAAGAGCATGTTTGACAATCAAACGCTGAAAATTTTAATGTCTATTTTCTAAACGCCATGCAAGGAGATCTCGAAGCATTTCAGGTAAAAAGTATTTCTTTTTAGCATGCTTCATTTGAGGATAGAATTTCCCAAATGTGAACATATCAGCCGTCGCAACGGCATATTCTTCATCAGAAACAAGCTTCTTTCCGTTGTGAAAAACATCTGTTACATGATAGAGGCCGTCGTCCATTTTGACAGAGGTAACCTCAAGTCCATCAAATGCCATAATCCCCATTACCTCACCTCTGAAACCGAGACCTTTAAAACTTAAATTCACTATTTCATCTGACATAGAATAAGAGATGATTTCTCGTAACTCACTTCCTTTTAACACCACTTTGCAAGGATTAACAGGATGAGGGCAAATGCGATGAAGATCTTCTCTTGATACATTTCCTTCTGGTAACCCATCAAGCAACATACCAGCATTAATCATGCCAATATCCGCTCCACACCACTCTCTAAGAGCGGCAGCTAACTCATCAGCTAGAACCGAGCGTTGAAACCATTCAGATTCAAGAGGCTGTTCAAGACGACATACGACCTCTTCAAGCATCTTATGTGCATCGATACTTAGTTGTTGAATCATCGCCTTCGCTTCCTCGTCTTCTTTCCGATTCCGGACGGTTATTGAATATGCTTCCTTCTCAATCACTTTCTTTGTTTCCATATCAAAACAAATCGAAACTTCTCCAACGTAATTCCCGTTTTTACCAGACTGAGTAATAAGCGTATCTTCTACAAGGATGCCATGCTTCAGCACATGATGGGTATGGGCTCCAATAATAACGTCAAGCCCCTTCATTTCCCTTGCTAGCTGTTCATCATTACCTAAACCCATATGAGACATCAATACGACAACATCTGATTGACTGCGTACTTCATCAATGAGGGACTGTAAGAAATGGAAAGGAGAATCTATCTGCCATCCAAGTAGTGAGTAGAATTGTTCATAAGGGATGGTAACACCAATAATTCCTACTTTAATGCCATTTAACTCATGGATCTTATAAGGTACAGCCCAGGAAGGCCTTGTACCATTTTGGTGGTAGAGATTGGCAACAATTACCTCGAACTTCGCGTCTGAATAAAGTTCTTCTAGTTCTTTTTTTGAAAAGGTAATACCCTCATTGTTACCGATAGTGGCATAATCATATTCCAGCTCATTCAGTAACTGAACGTTACCTTTCCCGACAGTTCCTTCTGTCATTGGATGCACCTTATCAGAGTGATCTCCTAAATCAAGAAGGAGATAAGGTGTCCCTTGAAGCTCATGCATTCGCTTCTTCTCTTTCAAATATGAAGAGACTTTTGACCAATTTGCGAAATGACTGTGAAGATCGTTTGTATAATAAAATTGTAATGTTCTAGAAGTCAAGACACTCTTCCTTTCTTATCCCATCGTTCCCTGCCAGATTAATCGGACACCTACAATGATTAACATCCATCGTAAAATAACAACCACTGATTTGTCCGAAAGTTTCTGATTAATAAATGAACCGCATTTTGCTCCAATCCACGCACCTGGAATGAGACCGATTAGTAAAAACCACTGAATGTTACCAAGTGCTAAATGCGTCAGGGTACCCGTTATACTTGAAAGAAAAATCATAAACATGGAGGTTGCAACAGCAACCGATGTTGGAAAACCAAATAGTAGAATCATGGCAGGAACCATAAGTGAGCCGCCACCAATTCCGAATAGACCTGAAATGACCCCAACGATAAATGAAACAATAACAGCTGCTACGGCAGAAAAGTTATAATTCATCTCAGTCCCATTCGGATCCGTATACGTTCGTTCAAATTGACCATTTAGTTTCATAGGGCGTAAACGGCTCCTTACCATTAATAATATGGAAACAAGCACCATAAATACCCCAAAATAAATGGAAAAATAATCAACCTGAATAAATTTATTTAGCCACGCCCCTAGAATAGCCCCTGGTCCACTTCCTAGAAAAAAAAGCGCTCCACTTTTATAATCAACGCTTTTCTTTTTCATGTAAGCAAGTGTAGAGGAAAGACCGATCACGACGAGGACAACGATCGAGCTACCTACAATTTTCTGAGGCGTTAAATCAGAGAGCCAGTTCGTATATTGATCGATAATGAGAAGAACAGGAACGATAATAATGCCTCCCCCAAGACCGACAAGGCTTCCGATCGTACCTGCTAATAGACCAATGATAAATAATAAGATCCACGTCACCATAGGGTATACTCCTTATAAATCAAAGAGATCAAGTTGCTTCGGGTTTAAATTCGTGTACTCAATATCAAGCATTTGAATCATTTCCTTAGCATTATTAGCAGCATGACCTCCTGAATTATTGTTAAATAAAATAAATACATCTTTACATTGTTGTTCTAATTCTAATATTTGTTCTTTCCATTGTAAGAGTTCTTCTTGATTATAATCATATAAATACCGAACTTCCCTCCAGTTATGGCGATTACCTGGATTCGTCCATCCATTCGTATTTCGACCATGTAATCTGACAAGGACCTGATCCTGATTTAGAGTTTCCATCACTAAAGGAACCGATCCCTCGCCAGCTTGTGGCTCATCGCAAATCGTATGGATAAAATCCTGTTCCTCTAGAAACGAGAGCGTTTTATCACGAAAAGCTTCATGATACCAGGACTGATGTCGAAATTCTACCGCACATGGAATATCTCCCATCCGCTGTTTACAGTCTCTCAAGATGTTAACATTATCTTTATTCACATCAAACCAGGGAGGAAATTGAAAAAGCACCATCGCAAGCTTTCCTGCATTTCGCAGGGGACGAACCGATTCCTTGAAAGCTTGAAACATTTCATCTCTTGTTTCAAAGGGAATATCCCCACGTTGATGGCCAGTCATACCCTGGTAAGCCTTAACGACAAACCGAAACCCCTCTGGTGTCTCATCTATCCATTTCTGAAAATTACGTTCTGGTTGCACAGCATAGAAGGACGAATCAACTTCAACAGTAGGAAAGTGCGAACCATATATCGAAAGTTTTTCATTGCTTTTTACACCTGGTGGATAAAGATCATCATGGTCTCCCCACCCTGTTACGCCTATGTAAATCATGCAATTCTTCCTCTCATCTCGATTCTCTTTCTCTATTCTCATACCATTACCCGAAAATAGCAAGTGAAAATCCCTCATACTATTTTGAAATAACAATTAGGATTTCGCCCTTTACACTTCCACATATAAAAAACGAACCGGAAGATCCGGTTCGTTTAAAATGGAAGCTTAACCGATTGAACCTTCCATCTCAAATTTAATGAGACGGTTCATTTCAACCGCATATTCCATAGGAAGTTCTTTCGTAAATGGCTCGATGAAGCCCATTACGATCATTTCAGTTGCTTCTTCTTCAGATACGCCACGGCTCATCAGATAGAAGAGCTGCTCTTCAGAAACCTTCGATACTTTCGCTTCGTGTTCAAGTGAAATGTTATCGTTTAGGATTTCATTGTAAGGAATTGTATCAGAAGTAGACTCATTATCCATGATAAGCGTATCACACTCAACGTTTGAGCGAGCACCTTCCGCTTTACGGCCAAAGTGAACGATACCACGGTATGTTACTTTACCGCCTTGTTTTGAAATAGATTTCGAAACAATTGTCGAAGAAGTGTTAGGTGCTAAATGAATCATCTTAGCGCCAGCATCCTGGTGCTGTCCTTTACCAGCAAGAGCGATGGAAAGCGTCATACCACGAGCGCCTTCACCCTTTAAGATAACAGCTGGATACTTCATTGTAAGTTTGGAACCAATGTTACCATCGATCCATTCCATCGTAGCATTTTCTTCCGCAACTGCACGCTTCGTAACAAGGTTAAACACGTTGTTAGCCCAGTTCTGAATCGTCGTATAACGGCAGTATGCATCCTTCTTAACAATGATCTCAACTACAGCACTGTGTAGAGAGTTAGTTGTATAAACCGGTGCAGTACAACCTTCAACATAATGGACAGAAGAACCTTCATCAGCGATGATAAGCGTACGCTCGAATTGACCCATGTTCTCAGAGTTAATACGGAAGTATGCTTGTAGAGGCGTATCGACTTTCACACCTTTAGGAACGTAGATGAATGAACCACCTGACCATACAGCAGAGTTAAGAGCTGAGAACTTGTTATCCGTTGGAGGAATTGTTTTCGCAAAATACTCTTTAAAAAGATCTTCGTTCTCTTTAAGTGCAGTATCTGTATCTTTAAACACAATCCCCATGTTCTCAAGGTCTTCTTGCATGTTATGGTAAACTACTTCAGATTCGTACTGTGCAGAAACACCCGCAAGGTATTTTTGCTCAGCTTCAGGAATACCTAACTTATCAAATGTCGCTTTGATTTCTTCTGGTACTTCATCCCATGATCTTTCGGACTTCTCAGAAGGCTTTACGTAGTACGTAATTTCATCAAAATCTAGATCAGCAAGGTTTCCACCCCATTGAGGCATTGGCATGCTGTAGAAATGTTCAAGCGATTTCAAGCGGAAATCAAGCATCCACTGTGGTTCATCCTTCATGCGAGAAATTTCTTTTACAATTTCAGGAGTTAATCCACGCTCTGAACGGAAGATCGAAACGTCTTTATCACTAAAACCATATTGGTATTCGCCAACTTCAGGCATTTTTTTAGCCATTCTATTTCCCTCCTTGACATTACACATGTCAGTGTTTGGCTGATGTTCTCTTTCCATCATTCTAGTATGAAAAAGAAGCGGTGACAACACCTGGAAGCGGGTTAAGCTTCATCCTGTTCCTTGAAACCCTTCTCCATTGCCTTCCAGGAGAGTGTTGCACATTTGATACGAGCAGGGAACTTCGAAACGCCTTGAAGTGCTTCAATGTCGCCTAGATCGAAATCTTCTTCTTCATATTCTTTCCCCTGCATCATATCAGAGAAAATCCCGGATAGCTTCAAGGCCTGATCAACTTCAAGTCCTTTGACTGACTGTGTCATCATCGACGCTGATGCCAGGCTTATAGAGCAACCTTCTCCAATAAACTTCGCATCCGAAATCTTCCCATCATCTACTTTCAGCTGAAGCTGAATGGCGTCACCGCATGTAGGGTTGTTCATATTAATCTTAAGGTCGCCTTCTTCAAGCTCCCCTTTGTTTCTTGGGTTTTTATAATGATCCATAATGACCTGTCTGTATAACTGGTCTAGATTATTAAAAGACATTACCGAAAAACTCCTTTGCTTTTCGTAATCCGGCTACAAAAGTATCTACGTCTTCTTCAGTATTGTATAAATAGAAGCTAGCACGCGCGGTAGCCGATACTTCAAGCCACTTCATTAGCGGCTGAGCACAATGGTGTCCAGCACGAACAGCGATGCCTTCTGTGTCAAGTACGGTGGCCACATCGTGTGGGTGTACTTCATCACTATTGAAAGTGACAACTCCAGCACGTTTTTCTGGTCCGTAAATGGATACGCCTTCGATCGTCGATAGCTGCTGCATCGCATATTTAGCGAGGTGGGTCTCATGCTGCTGAATGTTATCCATCCCAATTTCATTTAAGAAATCAATCGCAGCTCCTAGACCAACGGCGCCGGCAATGATTGGAGTACCACCTTCAAATTTCCAAGGTAGATCTTTCCACGTCGAATCGTAGAGACCAACAAAATCAATCATTTCTCCCCCGAATTCAAACGGCTCCATGTTTTCAAGCAGCTTCTTCTTCCCGTAAAGAACGCCTATTCCAGTAGGTCCGCACATTTTATGACCAGAAAATGCAAAGAAATCGCAGTCAAGATCCTGAACATCAATGTTCATGTGAGGGGTGCTTTGAGCCCCATCAACAACCATAACAGCGCCATTTCGGTGCGCAATCGCGGCAATCTCTTTAATCGGGTTAATTGTCCCAAGCACATTCGAAACCTGCATAACAGAAACAATTTTTGTGTTTGCTGTTACCGTTTTCTCAACGTCTTCCAGCGCAATTGTTCCGTCTGGTTGAAGAGGAATATATTTTAGAGTGGCTCCAGTTGCTTTTACAACCTGTTGCCAGGGAATAATGTTGCTGTGATGCTCCATCGGTGTGATGACAACTTCATCACCTTCTTGAAGATTTGCACGTCCATAGCTTGAAGCGACCATATTAAGGGCTGTGGTTGTTCCGCGAGTAAAAATCACTTCTTCCGTTGAAGAAGCATGAATAAATTCACGAACCTTTTCACGAGCGCCTTCATAAGCATCTGTTGCGTGTGTCCCAAGCGTATGAACACCACGGTGAACGTTTGAGTTAATTTCCTTGTAGTAACGCTCTACTGCGTCAATTACTTGAGTAGGTTTCTGAGACGTTGCTGCACTATCAAGGTAAACAAGAGGTTTCCCATTTACCTCTTGATGTAAAATGGGAAACTGCTTGCGAATGTCCTGGACATTCATCATTTAATTAACTTTCCCTTCAGTTACCTCAACCGCACGTTTACGAACGCCTTCGATCGGAAGTTCGTTAATAACTGGAGCGAGGAAACCATGGATGATCAAACGTTCAGCTTCATGACGGGAAATCCCGCGGCTTTGCAAGTAATAAAGCTGAATTGGATCAACTTTACCAACTGATGCAGCGTGGCCTGCCATAACATCATCTTCGTCAATAAGAAGGATCGGGTTTGCATCCCCACGCGCTTTCTCATTCATCATAAGAACACGCTGTGTTTGCTCACCGTTTGATTTCTTAGCACCGTGTTCAATCTTCGTAACACCGTTAAAGATGGCACTAGCACTATCTTTTTGAACACCGTGCACGAGAAGAACACCCTCAGAGTTTTGACCGTGATGGAAGATCTGATTAGTGAAGTTCTGGCTCTGGCTTCCGCGACCGATCGTTACGGTTTTAGAGTCAGCATAAGAACCATCACCAATAAGGTGCGTTGTATTTGTAGAAACCGTGTTACCGTCGTTCATTTGAGCAAGTGCCCAATCAACTTTACCGTCGCGTGCCACATTAGCACGGCGGTTTACGTAAGTAGTGACACCTTTTGCAAGGTTATCAACAGAACCAAACGTAACGCGAGCATTCTGTCCTACATGAACTTCAGCAATAATGTTCGCAACAGACTCCACATCGTGACTATAAGATAAGAAGTTCTCAACATATGTCACAGAGCTATTGTCCTCTGCTACGATAATCACGTGGTTGAATAGCCCAGCTTCAGGGTCTTCTTGCCAATATAGTGCTTGAATTGGCACTTCAACTTCTACATTGCGAGGTACATATAAGAAAGTACCGCTATTAAGAAGAGCTGCGTGAACGGCCGTTAAACGGTTCTCGTCAACCTTCATAACGTCTTTCATGAAATACTTCTCTACAAGATCTCCGTGATTTTGTAGAGCAGTTTGAATATCTGTGAAAATCACACCTTGTTCTTTCAGCTCATTCGATAGCTGACTGAAAACGGGTGTTGAGTTACGGTGCACAAGAAGATTCCCTGACTGTTGATCTTTAGCAACAAGATCGCGCACATCTTCAGGAAGATCATCAAGTGATGAAATCGCTTCTCCTGCTACATCATGTTTAAATGAAGTGAAATTCCACTTATCAATTTTTGTTTTATCAGGTTTTGGCATTGGAAGACTTTCTGACTTCTCTAACGCCTTTAAACGAAGGGAAGCCATCCATTTCGGCTCCTGACGCTTTTCTGAATAAGCTTTAATGTATTCTTGATCGAATGCAATTTTCGTATCCACTGACATTGTCATCCTCCTTACTGCTTACGCTTCTTGACCAACTGTTTCGTCTTTAATACCGAGTTCTTCTTTAATCCAATCATAACCTTCTTCTTCAAGACGCTGTGCTAGTTCTGCGCCGCCAGATTTCACAATACGACCCTGCATCATAACGTGTACTTTGTCAGGTGTAATGTAATTCAATAGACGCTGATAGTGAGTGATAATTAAGCAACCGAAACTCTCATTGCGCATAGCATTAACACCTTTAGAAACAACTTTAAGCGCATCGATATCTAGACCGGAGTCAATTTCATCCAGAACAGCGATTTTTGGTTCAAGCATCATAAGCTGAAGAATTTCGTTACGTTTCTTTTCACCACCAGAGAAACCTTCGTTAAGGTAACGCTGTGCAAATTCTTCACCCATATCAAGTTCAGCCATTTTACCGTCTAGCTTTTTGATGAATTTCATTAGAGAAATTTCATCGCCTTCTTCGCGACGAGCATTGATTGCAGAACGAAGGAAATCAGCGTTTGTTACGCCACTTACTTCACTTGGATACTGCATTGCAAGGAAGAGTCCAGCTTTTGCACGCTCATCAACTTCCATTTCAAGTACATCTTCATTATCAAGGAAGACACTGCCTTCAGTGATTTCGTATTTCGGATGGCCCATAATTGCTGAAGCAAGGGTAGATTTACC
This sequence comes from Pseudalkalibacillus sp. JSM 102089, assembly GCF_041366475.1. Taxonomy (NCBI): domain Bacteria; kingdom Bacillati; phylum Bacillota; class Bacilli; order Caryophanales; family Fictibacillaceae; genus Pseudalkalibacillus; species Pseudalkalibacillus sp. JSM 102089. The sequence continues at coordinate 77,298 of NZ_JBEWYW010000009.1, read as the reverse complement.
TGTACCGTTCGGCCCCATTACTGCGTGAATTTCTCCACCATTTATTTCAAGGTTCAATCCTTTGATAATCTCTTTTCCCTCAATGGAAACATGAAGATTCTCAATCTTTAGAGTTGATGCTGCCATTTGTGAATACCTCCAATAACGTTTATACTATTCCTTCCTTATTGTAGTACCTATAAGGTGTATGTCAAGGAATGTGTGCTGAGTCATTCTCAATCTATTTTCATTCTTATTTTATAACAAATCCAAACTAATATCAAGGAACGCAAGACTCATACTTTCTAGCGTTAGCCAAGGTATAGCTTGCTATTCAAATTGAGAATGAATCGTTTATTTTTTCGTTGCATACCTTTCTAAGCCTACCATTTAATCACCACAGCTACAACGAATACACGTGATTATCTTCATACAAAAAAACCAGTCGTAAGACTGGTTTTTCGTATATCATGGTTATTTTGGATGCTGATTCATCTAGATAGTTTACGGTCGAATTCACTAACCATTTTGAGACTCCGACGGTGATCCAGCTCACGCTCTCGCTCGACTTGCATTCGTTTATTGAAATTACGACTATACTCCGCATAGCCAACTCCGTGAGACTGGTACATCGCCTTTTCCATTTCAGGTGTGTGGTTTAACCGCATGGGGCTAATAATGAATCAATCCTTTCAATATCGTTTTACTTACAAAAATTACTTTACCACGTTACATTAGTAGCTACAAACAGCATTTTAAGGGTTGAGGGGGTTTCCGGAGTGGTGAAAGAAGTTCTGAATAGTTAAAAAACATTCATTCTTACTTTTCCTCCCATATCCACTCTATTTCACCCCTTCGACACAATACACTATTTAAATAGTAGAAACACGATTTCATTAATGCTTCGGTTGGTTCAAATCCTTCATACACTCCTGTACGAGAGTAACGGCCTGACTCATCGCTGCGCCACCACCAAATGCAGCTGTCACCCCTACCGTTTCAAGTATTTCTTGTTCAGAACATCCTTGGTCAAGACACCCTTTCGTATGGTAGATAATGCAATATTCATCTTGTGAAAAAATAGATATTCCGAGAGCAATCATTTGTTTCTCTTTTTGACTCACTTCCCCATCTTTAAAACACGCTTCAGTAAATGCCGAATACTTCTTAGCTAACTGCGGCATTTTCTCTGTAAACATTCCTAATCCTTCTTTATAATCATGTAGCGCCGCTTCTGCGAAGTTGTTAAATTCCTGTTCCTGTTTCAAGACACAGGCCTCCTTTATTCGATATCATCCGTACTAGTATGAGAATTGGGTAACAAAGCTATCCATCATTTTCTTTAAATTGTTTTTGGATGAGTGCGTTTACATGTGATGTATGTCACAATAATAAGTAAAGGGATACGGTATGATGCTTATGAAGACAATATCTACTAGCAGAGGTGAAGATGATGTATGAAGGAAAAACAACGCGCGTAGCATTAATTGGCACTGGATTCGTAGGGACAAGCTATGCCTTCTCGTTATTGAATCAAGAACTAGTAAACGAACTTGTACTTATCGATGTAAATAAAGAAAAAGCGGAAGGGGAAGCAAGAGACTTAAATCACGGCCTTCCTTTTGGCGCTCCAATGAAAATTTGGGCGGGGGACTATACCGATTGCAAAGACGCAGATATTGTCGTTATCGCAGCGGGTGCAAATCAGGCACCAGGTGAAACACGCTTAGACCTTATTGATAAAAACACAGCGATCTTTAAAAAAATCGTTTCAAGCGTTATGGGAAGCGGATTTGATGGTATTTTTATCGTTGCAACGAATCCTGTAGACGTACTTACTTATGCGACATGGAAGTTCTCAGGCTTGCCTAAAGAACGGGTTATCGGCTCAGGTACGATTCTCGATACTGCACGATTCCGTTATTTACTGAGCGACTATTTCAATGTAGATTCTAGAAATGTACATGGTTATATTCTTGGAGAACATGGTGATACTGAACTTCCTGTCTGGAGTCATGCTACAATCGGTAGTCGACCAATCATGTCTCTTATTAAAGATAGACCAGAGGCTAAAGAAGATCTTGATGCGCTTTTCGTCAATGTTCGCGATGCTGCTTATCATATCATTAATCGTAAGGGAGCAACATACTACGGTATCGCAATGGGCCTCGTACGGTTAACAAGAGCGATTATACGAAATGAAAACTCTATTCTTACCATCTCTACGTTACTTGAAGGCGAGTATGGTTTAGATGATTTGTATATCGGAGTTCCCGCAATTGTGAATAACAACGGCATTCGTGAAATTATTGAACTTGACCTTGATCAAACCGAGCTAGATCAATTGCACCATTCTGCAAAAACGTTAAAAGAAGCGATGAAGCCAGTTTTCCAACATTAAAATGAGTAAAAAAAGGTTCTCCGCGAAATGACGGAGAACCTTTTTTCTTTCTTATTTGTCTACTGGTACAACAGCGCCATCGTATTCTTCTTCAATAAAGCTTTGAATTTCATCAGAATGAAGAACTTCTACTAACGCCTGGATCGCTTCATTGTCTTCGTCACCTTTGTTTACTGTAATCACATTCACATATGGTGAGTCTGAATTTTCAAGTGCAATGGCATCCTCTTGAGGATTAAGTCCTGCATCAATCGCATAGTTTGTATTGATCATCACTGCATCACCTTCACCTTGCTGGTAAATCTGTGGAAGCAGTGAAGCCTCAACATCTGTTTTGAAATCAATATTCTTAGGGTTTTCAGCAATATCTTCAACTGTTGCATCTGAAGCCTTTACACCTTCTTTTAATGTGATAAGGCCCTGTGCTTCAAGTAATGACAGCATACGTCCATGGTCAGAAACAGAGTTACTCATTATGATTTGAGCACCATCAGGAAGCTCATCTAAGCTCTTGTAATCCTGAGAGTAAACACCGATTGGCTCGATATGAATGCCTCCAGCGTTCACGAAGTCATAATTATCGTTTTCTTCCATTTGCAAGTCCATATAAGGTATTGTTTGGAAGTAGTTTGCATCTAATTCACCATTTGCAAGCGTCTTATTAGGTAGAATGTAATCCTGGAATGTTTTAATTTCAAGCTCTATTCCTTTTTCCTCTAACATCGGCTTAGCTTCTTCAAGAATTTCAGCATGGGGAATGTTTGATGCACCTACTACGATTTTCTTCGAATCTCCACCGTCACCAGAACCTTCGCTGTTTCCGCCATTGTTGCCACATGCAGCAAGAACCGCAAGAGCAAGAACTGTTATTAGCGATAAAAACTTTTTCATCATAACCTCTCCTTTTCTCCTTATTATCTTTTATCTATTACTCGTGTTGCAACGTCTCCACAAACCTGAAGAATCGCAACAATTACTAATATCAATACTGTTGCAACAAGTGTCACGTCAGGATTGTTCCGTTGGAAACCTTCAAGATAAGCGAGGTTTCCGAGACCCCCTGCGCCTACGACACCAGCCATAGCGGTGTAGCTTACAAGAGCTATCGCCGTCACAGTAATCCCTGAAATAAGGGCTGGCATTGCTTCTGGTAGAAGCACTTTAAAAATAATCGAACCATTGGATGCTCCCATTGACTGAGAAGCTTCAATGACCCCTTTATCCACTTCACGTAAAGCAATTTCAACCATTCTCGCATAAAATGGCGCCGCTCCTGCAATAAGGGCTGGAAGGGCAGCATTAGCACCTAGCATTGTCCCTATAATGTAAACCGAAAGAGGGATAAGCAAGATAATCAAAATAATAAATGGTATGGAGCGAAATAAGTTCACGACTCCGGCAATAATACTATTCACAAATTTGTTTTCCCATATGTTCCCTCTACCTGTTAGAAACAACAATAATCCAAGGAGGATTCCGAGAATAAACGTTGCCAGCACCGAAATTGCCGTCATGTACGCTGTTTGTAGAGTGGCTTCCCACATAGATTCCCACCTGACGTTAGGAAATAACGATTCAGTCATTCGTAATCACCTCCGCTTTAACACCTTGGGCTTGCACATAATTCAAGGCCATTTCTACCACAGCTGGTTCCCCTTTAAGGAACACAGAAAGTTTTCCATAAGGACCATCCTGTGTATGAGAAATCTTCCCTTGAATAATGTTGACTTCTACATCAAATTTACGAATCAACTCTGTCACAAGTGGTGAACCTGTTTTTCCTTTCACAAAGGTAAACTGAACAAGTTCTCCATCCTGACTCGTTGCCAGATGTGCAATCGATTCCTTCATTTCTTCAGGCTCGCTTAGCTGATTAACAAAGTCTTTCGTAATCTCTTCCTGCGGATGGTGGAAAACTTCAAGGACAGAACCATTCTCCACTACTCGTCCATTCTCCATCACGGCTACACGATGGCAAATTTTTCGTATGACGTGCATTTCATGCGTGATAAGGACAATCGTAAGGCCAAGCTTGTGATTAATTTCAGTCAGAAGTTCCAGAATGCTATCCGTCGTTTTAGGATCTAAAGCAGAAGTAGCTTCATCACAAAGCAAAACCTTTGGATTATTAGCAAGTGCTCTCGCAATACCCACTCGCTGCTTTTGTCCACCACTTAGTTGTGAAGGATAAGCTCCTTCTCTACCTTCGAGTCCAACAAGTTTAATTAATTCATCAACACGCTTCATTCTCTTTTCTTTCGGAACACCTGATATTTCAAGAGGGAACGCGATGTTATCACGTACCGTTCTTGACCAGAGAATATTAAAATGCTGGAAAATCATTCCAATTTCCTGTCTTGCTGCACGAAGATCTTTTCCCTTAAGAGAAGATAGATTATTACCAGCCACTGTGACTGTCCCATCAGTAGGTCTCTCAAGAAGGTTAAGCATTCGAATTAGCGTACTTTTCCCAGCACCACTGTAGCCAATAACACCAAATATTTCGCCTTTTTTGACTTCAAGGTTAACATCCTTAACGGCTTCCACCTTCCCGGATTTCGAAAAGAAGGTCTTATTAATGCCTTTAAGCTCAATCACATGTCTCACATCCTTTATGCATTTGCATGATCAGCTACCTGAAACAGGACTTAAGTCCCATGCCTTTGTTCTTTATTTCTATGCACTTAGAAACCTAATTCGCTTATCACTTTGTATAGTAAAGTAAAAAAATGCCCTTCTGCTTTGAGCAGAAAGGCATTTGATAAATCGATGTCTTCCTCTCATTTCTCAAAGCAATCGCTTTGCAGGAATTGGCACCTTTTCAAACGAGTCGTTTGACGGTTGCCGGGCTTCATAGGGCCAGTCCCTCCACCTCTCTGAATAAGAGATATATAGTTGTTATTACTTTACTGTGGTTAAGTGCTAAATGAATTCTAGCATGGTACTTTATGAGTGTCAATTACTGAGCAAAAAGTCGGAATAATCTAAAATATATACGTTGAACCCCATTAGAAAACCATCAGCTTATTCGCCTGATGGTTTTCGCTCGTTGAGAAAGTTGTTTATAAAGGGATATTTTCGCAAGATCCGCATTCCCTCCACTAACAACAACACCAATTCTCTTACCTTCTAAACGATTAGACTTGCATAAGACAGCAGCTACCGATGCAGCACCTGCACCTTCTACAAGTGTTTTGTGTCTTTCAAGCATAAAGACAATCGCTGCAGCAATTTCTTCTTCTGACACGGTTAGCATATCATCAACAAGCTCTTCAATAATTGGAAAGGTTAATTTTCCAGCTTCTTTCACAGAAATACCGTCTGCAATCGATTTGACAGATTGAAGGACAAGAGGACCAGTACCTTTAAATCGATTCCATGTCGCAGATGCTTCAGAAGCCTGGACCCCGATGATTTTCACGTGAGGAAAGAACGACTTAATCGCCATCGCCATTCCAGCTAACAATCCTCCACCTCCAACAGGCACGAGAATCGCATCTAAGTCAGGACACTGTTGCATCATTTCGAGTGCAACCGTTCCCTGTCCTGCCATTACTTCAGGATCATCGAAAGCATGAACGAATGTGGCCCCTTTCTCAACACGCTCACGATCCGCTCCACTAAACGCTTCGTTATACGATTCTCCTTCAAGAACAACCTCTGCTCCATAAGATCGCGTCGCATCAATTTTGCTTGTCGGTGTATGGACGGGCATATAAATCTTAGCTTTAATTCCACGCTCTCTAGCAGAAAGCGCCACTCCCTGAGCATGGTTTCCAGCCGATGCAGCAACAATCCCTCGCGCTGCCTCAATATCCGTTAGCGACGCAACTTTGTTATAAGCACCTCGAAGTTTGAAGGAACCCGTTCGTTGAAGGTTTTCCATCTTCATGAAGACATCTCTATTTGTATAATCATTAAGCGTTGTCGACTGCTGAAGCGGGGTCCTGTGGACGGCTTCCAGCAAATTCTCCATTGCTTTTACGACATGAACGTTATATTTCTCCTGGTAATTCCCAACGTCATTCACTCTCCTACAAGTTGTTTTTCTTCATATAATTTAATTTTATCTTCGAGAGATAAAGTTCGAGATACTTCATCCCATCCATTTAACAGCATTTCTTTCCAATAAGGATCGATCTCGAACGACGCATTTAGTCCTTCTCCATCAATTACTTGCTGTTTACTTAGGTCTACGCTAAGTTCGTATCCATCCTTCGCTTTTTGAAAAAGCTCCGAGATCGTTTCTTGATCAAGAGCGATAGGAAGTATACCGTTTTTTACACAGTTGTTATAAAAGATATCAGCAAAGCTTGTCGCAATGACAATTCGAAACCCATAATCCAGAAGGGCCCATGGAGCATGTTCTCTTGATGAACCACACCCAAAGTTTTTACCCGACACTAGAATAGAAGCATGCTGGTATTGTTGTTCGTTCAAATTAAAATCTTCACGCGGATGACCATCATCATCAAACCGCCAATTGTAAAAAAGAAACTGACCAAAGCCTTGCCGTTCAATTCTCTTTAAAAACTGCTTCGGAATAATTTGGTCTGTATCTACGTTAACCTGCTCAAGGGGATAAACGATCCCTTTGTATTTATTAATCGGTTCCAGGACGTCTCACTCCTTTTACACTACAAGAGGTTTTATTTTTCTAGCGTCTGTAAATCGGCCTTCAATGGCAGCAGCTGCAGCCATAGCTGGGCTGACAAGATGTGTTCTAGCGCCATTCCCCTGACGCCCTTCAAAATTACGGTTAGATGTAGACGCGCAGCGCTCGCCTGGTGGAACAATGTCATCATTCATCGCAAGACACATGCTACATCCTGCTTCTCGCCACTCAAACCCAGCTTCTTTAAAGATCGTATCTAACCCTTCTGCTTCAGCTGCATCCTTCACTGATTTAGATCCTGGTACTACGAGAGCAGTCACACCTTCGTGAACTTTTCGACCACGAACAATATCAGCGGCCGAACGCAGATCACTTAATCGCGAATTCGTACACGATCCGATGAAAACATATTGAATATCTATATTTTGAATAGGCGTTCCCGGTTTAAGATCCATATAGGCAAGGGCTTGCTTAATTGCTTTTTGGTCACCTGGATCTGCATAATCCTCAGGGAAAGGAACGCGAGCATAGACAGAAGATCCCATTGAAGGATTAGTGCCCCATGTTACTTGTGGCTCGATTTCGTCAGCTCCAATTTCGAGCACTTCATCATACTTTGCTCCTGGATCAGATGCGAGTTCTTTCCACTCAGCAACAGCTCGATCAAAATCTTCTGGAACATGTCTTTTTCCTTTTAAATAGGAAAAGGTAGTCTCATCTGGGCTAATAAGCCCTGCTTTTGCGCCAGCTTCAATTGACATATTACAAACAGTCATACGTTCTTCCATTGTCATATTTCGAATCGCTTCGCCTGTGTACTCCACAACTGCTCCAGTACCTGCATTAACACCAAATTTGGCAATAACAGCAAGAATTAAATCTTTAGCAGTCACCCCAGAACCAAGGCGTCCGTTCACACGTATTTCAATTGTTTTGGGTCTTGATTGCCATAGCGTTTGAGTAGAAAGAACATGCTCTACTTCACTCGTTCCAATCCCAAAGGCTAGGGCCCCAAACGCCCCATGTGTTGAGGTATGACTGTCACCACAAACGATCGTTTTTCCTGGCTGCGTTAAGCCTAGCTCAGGACCAATAACGTGAACAATCCCTTGATCTGGATGATTAATATCGGCGATTTCAACTCCAAATTCATGACAGTTCTCTTCAAGCTTCTCCATTTGCACTTTTGATACCGGATCATTAATAATATGACGTGCAATGGTTGGAACGTTGTGGTCCATAGTAGCAAAGGTTAAATCTGGCCTTCTTACACTTCTATTATTCATCCGCAGACCCTCAAAGGCCTGCGGAGAAGTCACTTCATGAACAAGATGCAAGTCTATATATAGGAGATCCGGGCTACCTTCTTCTTCATGCACAACGTGTTTATCCCAAATCTTTTCAATAATCGTTTTCGGCTCCACACCCATCCTCCTCTTACCTGTTTGTCATTAAGCGTATGCTTCCATGATGCCTGCTGTGGCATCCGCTTCTTCTAATTGATAAATCACTTTCTTGATCATAGCGTCTGTCCCAAGTGCTTTCGGCGAGCCATTTGCAAGATCATTCGTATAATATCCAGCATCAAGTACTTCTTTCACAGCCTTTTCGATTGACTCCGCTTCTTCATTCATATCGAATGAATACTTCAGCATCATTGCACTTGATAAAATCATTGCCAGTGGATTCGCAAGGTTTTTCCCTGCGATGTCTGGCGCTGAACCGTGTACTGGTTCATACATTCCAAAACCGTCGCTACGAAGACTTGCGGAAGGCAACATTCCAAGTGATCCTGTGATCATCGAGGCTTCATCGCTCAAAATATCTCCAAATAAATTCTCCGTTACAATAACATCAAAGTGAGCCGGGTTTTGAACCAGTTTCATTGCTGCCGCATCGACAAGCATATGCTCCACTTCTACCTCAGGATAATTCTTCGCTTTTTCTTCAACGATTTCTCTCCACATTCGGCTTGATTCCAGAACGTTCGCTTTATCTACGCTCGTTAATTTCTTGTTTCGCTTACTTGCAGCTTCAAATCCCTGATCCACAATACGTTCGATTTCTTCTCTTGTGTAATGAAGCGTATCAACAACTTCTTTCCCATTTTGACGACGCTCACTCGGAGTACCGAAGTACAAACCACCCGTTAATTCGCGAACAATTAACATATCCACACCTTTAATCCGATCCGGTTTAAGTGGAGATGCATCTAATAGACTCTCAAATGCCGTCACAGGACGAAGGTTTGCAAACAAGCCTAGTTCTTTTCGAATACCAAGAAGACCTCGTTCAGGACGAAGATGGCCAGGAAGAGTTTCCCACTTAGGACCACCGACAGCACCTAGTAGAACAGCATCGCTTTCCCTACAGATGCGCAGCGTTTCATCTGGTAGTGGCGAGCCATCCTCATCAATAGCAGCCCCTCCAATTCTTCCCTCTTGAAATTCAAACGTATGGCCAAATCGATCTGCCACGGCATTTAGAACTTTCATCGTTCCTTCCATTACTTCTTTACCAATTCCATCACCGGGTAATACCGCAACTTTTCTCTTCATCCTTCTAACCTCCCTGTTAGACGTGCGCTTTTTTATTAACTTGATAGCTTTCACGAGCAAGAACGCGATTCACTGCATTCAAGTAAGCAATAGCGGAAGATTCAAGAACATCCTGCGCTGTGCCGCGACCATTCGACTCAACCCCGTTATACATGACTCGCACATGAACTTCAGCAAGAGCATCTCTTCCACCACCGACGGAATTAATTCGATAGTCCTGAAGCTGAAGTGTGCCAGGAATCATTGCTTCAAGCGTGTTATAGATCGCTTCTACACTACCCGACCCTGTTCCAGCTTGTTGAATCATGGTTCCATCAGGCTTCTCAATTGAAATAGTAGCCGTCGGAATGTTTGCAGTTCCATACTGTACTTGAATACTATGAATCTCATATTTATTAACAAATTCATCTGTTTGAATATCAGTTAACAATGCAAAAAGGTCATCTTCCGTAACCTGCTTCTTCTTATCAGCAAGATCTTTAAAGTCTGCAAATGCCTCATTTATCTTCGCTTCGTCAAGTTCAAAGCCTAAATCCTTCACTTTATCTCTGAAGGCGTGACGCCCAGAGTGCTTTCCAAGAACAAGACTATTCGACTGAACACCGATAAGCTGTGGACTAATAATTTCATAGGTTGTTTTTTCTTTTAATACTCCATCCTGGTGAATGCCTGATTCATGAGCAAAAGCATTCGCTCCAACCACTGCTTTATTACCAGGAACCGCCATGCCAGTAAGCTTGCTGACAAGGTTACTTGTTCGTTTAATTTCATCAAGCTTCAATCCTGTTTCTGCTTGGTAGAAGTCATTGCGAATTCGAAGCGCAACGGCAACTTCCTCAATCGCTGCATTACCAGCGCGTTCTCCAATACCATTAATCGTTCCTTCTATTTGAGTCGCACCACATTCAATCGCAGCTAAGGAATTCGCTACCGCCATCCCTAGGTCATTATGGCAATGGGCAGAAAGATCAACGCCTTCAATGTTCGGAACATTGTTTCGCAAATAAGTGAACAGTTCTCCGTATTCCTGTGGACTTCTGTATCCAACTGTATCTGGAATATTAATGACAGATGCTCCTGCATCAATCACTTCTTTAATAATCTTTGCAAGAAAGGAGCGGTCGGAGCGGCAAGCATCTTCTGCTGACCACTGGACTTTCGGAAAAAATTTCTTGGCATACTTCACTGCTTCAACTGCTGTTTCAACTACTTCATCAGGCGTCTTCTTTAGCTTGTGAGTCATATGAATGGGAGACGTTGCAAGAAAAACATGAAGTCTTGGATCAGCGCCACCTTTTAACGCATCCCATGCCGCATCAATATCTTTCATATTCGCTCTCGCAAGGCCAGTTACGGATACATCCCTTACAGTATCAGCAATGTTCTTCACACCCTGGAAGTCACCTTTGGAAGCAGCAGGAAAGCCTGCTTCCATAATGTCGACTCCAAGTCTCTCAAGCTGCTTCGCGATTTCCAGCTTCTCTAATGCATTCAGATTGACTCCGGCTGACTGTTCTCCGTCACGAAGCGTTGTATCGAATACATTAATCTTTCGCACTGGTAACCACTTCCTTCTTTGATTTTGGTTTCACAAATGGCATCATCGCACGAAGCTCTTTTCCTACTTGCTCGATTGGATGATGCTTTTCTTTCTCATTGATCGCATGGAATTCTGGACGATTTAGTTTATTTTCTAGGATCCAACCTTTTGCGAACTTGCCTGTTTGAATATCTTCAAGGATATCTTTCATACGCGCTTTTGTATCTGCATCGACAACACGTGGTCCAGATACGAAATCGCCCCACTGAGCTGTATCAGAAATCGAATAACGCATACCAGCAATACCATCTTCATACATCAAGTCAACAATGAGCTTTAGCTCGTGCAAACATTCGAAGTAAGCGACTTCTGGTTGATATCCCGCTTCCGTGAGCGTTTCAAATCCAGCTTTCACTAGTGATGACAGTCCACCACATAGAACTGCCTGTTCACCAAAAAGATCTGTTTCGGTTTCTTCTTTAAAGGATGTTTCAAGTACCCCCGCACGAGCACCGCCGATTCCTTTTGCATAAGCTAGCGCAAGCTCTTTTGCGTTACCCGATACGTCCTGATAAACACCGAATAGCGCCGGAACTCCTGCACCATCTTCAAATGTTCTTCTTACAAGGTGTCCTGGTCCTTTTGGAGCAACAAGGAAAACATCCACATCTGATGGGGGTACAACTTGATTGAAGTGAACGTTAAAGCCGTGAGCAAAGACTAGCGCATTTCCAGCACGAAGACCTGGTTCGATTTCCGCTTTGTACACTTCAGGCTGATACTCATCTGGAAGAAGAATCATGATAACATCTGCTTCATCACTTGCTTCCTTTACTGTTTTTACATCAAAACCATCTTCCTCTGCTTGATTCCATGAACGCCCTTTACGTAAGCCGACTGTTACATCAAAACCACTCTCGCGAAGATTTAGTGCATGCGCATGACCTTGAGATCCGTAACCAACTACTGCGATTTTCTTTCCTTTTAGCATTCCCTCGTTGATATCACCGTTATAGTATACTTTTGCCATTTTCATTCATCCCTTCATATTTAGGTTTATTAGTTAATTTAAAATGGAATACTGCTTCAAATCTGTTACTGACTTTTGACTTCCTCTTGGAAAAGCAGTTATACCAGTTCGAACCATTTCCTTAATGCCATATGGCCTGAGAAGGTCTAGAATCGCTTCAATTTTGTCGGAGTTACCCGTTACTTGTACGGTAATGCTCTCTCGACTGACATCGATGATAGAAGCCCTAAACGGCTCAATAATTCCTGAAATCTCACTTCTAATTTGGGCGTTACTTATAACCTTAATTAACGCTAATTCTCGGACAACGATAGCTTGATCCGTTATATCAGTTACTTTCAAAACATCAATCTGCTTATTGAGCTGTTTGATCAGCTGCTCAATCTTCGCATCACCGTCCACATTAACGACAAAGGTCATTTTGGATACTCCTTCTGTCTCGGTATGACCAACCGTTATGCTTTCGATATTAAATTGCCGCTTGGTCATCAACCCCGTAATGCGGTTTAGAACACCACTTTGGTTAATCACTGTTGCAGTTACGATTCGTTTCATGGTTTCACCCCAATCATCTGATGAAGCCCTTTACCAGGTGCAATCATTGGATATACATTTTCCTTTCCAGCTACTCTACAGTCGATCAAAACTGGATCTCGGTGAGAAAAGGCTTCTTCAAAAACAACTTTTGCTTCTTCTTCATTGGTTACTTTAAAAGATTGGATACCGTAAGCTTCACCAAGCTTCACAAAATCTGGCTGTACAGGTATAAGGGATTGAGAATAGCGTTCTTCATAGAAAGCTTCCTGCCACTGCCTCACCATTCCAAGCGTCTGATTGTTCATGATGACTACTTTCACAGGAAGGTTTAACTCTTGCAGAGTCGATAGCTCCTGTAATGTCATCTGAAATCCCCCGTCTCCTGTAAGAGCCACAACCGTTTGTTCTGGGAATGCGAGCTGTGCTCCAATCGCGGAAGGGAAACCAAAGCCCATCGTGCCAAGTCCACCAGATGTTACCCATCGGTTGGCATCTGCAAATGCGTAGTACTGAGCCGCCCACATTTGATGTTGACCAACGTCCGTCGTAACAATAGCGTCTCCCTTCGTGTATTCATGCACGAGTTCAACTACTCGCTGTGGCAGAAATTCCGTTGAAGATGTTTTCTTCCAAAGTGGGAAATCTTCACTATTTTGAGTAAGCACCTTACGCCAATCCTCTGTATCTGGAACTGGTGAATCAATATCTAGAAGCTTCTTCAATGCCTCTCTTGCATCAGATACGATTGGAATCTGAGTAGGAACGTTTTTCCCAATTTCTGCAGGATCAACGTCGATGTGAGCAACCGTTGCATGAATGGCAAAATGGTCAAGGTTACCCGTTAATCGATCATCAAATCGTGCACCAATGCTAATTAACAAGTCACATTCATACAGTGCCATATTCGCTGTGTACGTTCCGTGCATTCCTCCCATTCCAAGGAATAGAGGATGATTGCCAGGGTAGCTTCCTAAACCAAGTAATGTATTGATGACTGGAATGCGATGCTTCTCAGAAAAAGCGACGAGTTCTTTTCCTGCATTCGCATGGAGAACGCCAGCTCCAGCTAAAATCACCGGTTTCTTTGCTGCACCAACCGCATCCGCGAGCTTCTTGATCTGCAAAATGTTTGGCGAGAAAGTTGGCTGATAGCCGGGTAGATGAATAGTAGAATCATAGCCGGGTGCAATGGTTTTGTTCGCCACATCCTTAGGGATATCAACTAGAACTGGACCGGGACGTCCTGTTGTTGCAATATGGAACGCTTCTTTAATAATTCTTGGTAGATCCTGAACGTCACGAACCTGATAATTATGTTTTGTAATTGGTGCTGTAATTCCCATAATATCCGCTTCTTGAAAGGCATCTGTACCAATCACCGTACTTGCAACTTGCCCAGTGAAGATAACCAGTGGTAATGAATCCATCATGGCATCTGTTATCCCCGTTACGAGGTTTGTTGCTCCTGGACCTGATGTTGCAATAACTACACCTGGTTTCCCACTAACCCTCGCATATCCTTCAGCCGCATGAATGGAACCTTGTTCATGCTTTGAGAGAATGTGTTTAATTGGCGATCGATAAAGTGCATCATAGATTGGAAGAACTGCTCCTCCCGGATATCCGAAGAGAACTTCAACATTTTCTTTTTTTAAAGAGTCAATCAATACGTCTGCCCCGGTCATTTCCGCTGTTACCGCTTCGGCTTCTGGTTTAGCCTTCGCCCGCATATTCATACCCTCCAATGCTTTATTGTGTTGCACGCCTCCGTTCGATAACGGGTTTGCGTATTTTACTGTTTATTACTAATAAAAAAAAGCCTTCTCATCCCTACGCCGCTTTTTTTACGGTCCATAGGGGCGAAAAGACTTCACGGTACCACCCTACTTTGCGACAAAAAGATGCCGCCTCATGAGCAAACTGCTCGTTTTGATAACAAGTGTTTTTAGAACACTTGGCTGATCCTATGTTACTTAATTCAGATCAACACTCGGAGGGGATGTCGATACAGGGGGTAATACCGGCTTCCACCACTACCGGCTCTCTGGTTAATACCAATTCCTGTTTCTTTTGCCTCGTCATCGATTATTGATATTTATTTTTTTGTAAGAATTATCCTGCTTGAACGTCTCGTTTTGAAGGGTAAACACTGACACCATCGACAGTGACGATATCTCGAAATGCTTCAAGCAACTCGTTCGTCGTTTTACCCGGTTTTGCTTCACCAATTTCTCGACCATCTACTTTTACGACCGCAATAACTTCAGCAGCTGTTCCAGTTAGGAACACTTCATCTGCAACATAGACATCATGACGTGTGAAAGTTTCTTCTCTCATGTCATATCCCTTTTGTCTTGCCAATTCCATAATGGCATTTCGCGTAATTCCTTCTAATGCACCAACATATCCAGGCGGTGTTTTGATCACATTGCCTTTTACGATGAATATATTATCAGCTGATCCTTCAGCGACATATCCCTGATCATTTAACATTAGAGCTTCGCTGACACCAGCTAAATTCGCTTCGATTTTTACAAGAATGTTATTTAAATAGTTGAGCGATTTAACCTTCGGACTTAAGACATCCGATCGGTTTCTTCTACTTGCTACCGTTACAATATCAATTCCTGTTTCATATAATCGCTTAGGGAACAAGGCTAGTGATTCTGCAATAACGATCACTTGAGGTTCCTTACATGTGAAAGGATCAAGTCCCAGGTTCCCAACTCCGCGTGATACAACAATACGGATATAGGCATCCTGAAGGTTGTTTTTCTTCAGCGTTTCCACAATAATGGCGGTCATTTCCTCCATAGTGTGCGTTATTTTAAGCATAATTGAATGAGCTGAATCATAAAGCCGTTGTAAATGATGTTCTAATCGAAAAACATTTCCGTCATACATGCGAATTCCTTCGAACACCCCATCGCCATAGAGAAAACCATGATCGTATACAGATACTTTGGCATCTTCTTTCTTCACAAATTCTCCGTTAAGGTAGATCCACTGTTCACTCACCTTGTTCACTCCTTTCTGTTTGTTAAGTAGACGCAGTAAAGCGTTAGTGTTTAATGATAGGACCAACGTAATCCGGGGTCCTAATTGTGTGTTTGAGTTATTTGAATACTTTGTTTAATTGAGGATTATATTACGCCGGTTTGGACTTAAGGTCAACACCTAAAATATAAGTTTTTTGATAATTTTGATATATCAATCTATTTGGAAACGCTTACAACGTTGGTATGCGTGAGATTTAATCACACGAAAAATTTTTAATTATAAATTCAATAAAACGCTTACATTTTTTTGTTTTATGCCAAGGAAATTTAAAAGAAAGAGCTGGATCCATCTGTACCTTTTCTTGGGCAAGTCCTCTCCAGATCTATAAACCATTCCAAAAAAAATTGTAAACATATCTTATATACTTTACACCTGCCAACGCCATCCGCAGTGCTATCTTCTGTTAGAATTCCTATACTGAGCTACAACGCTTTCAAGTATATACCTGGATTTTTCTAATTATTTTAGCCGATTTGATAAAAACTGAATTAAACAACAAACCTATCTCAATGAGTAGCATCATAGCGAAGCTCTCGTTTTTATGAAAAAGCATAGAAGAAAATTACAACTCGATTTACTTATTGAAAAGAAAAAGATTAAACAAGGAACAACCAAACGGCTCAGTCCTCTTACGTAATTGACCATTGCATCACCAAAAGGGTAAGCATTCTTTCTGTATGTTTATTTACAGTTGTCATGTGTATATATGATGAGCTTTGAAGACTAGTCATCTTAGTCTCTCATTCAATATTTGACGTAATGAAGTCAGAAACTGCTAAACTAAAAAAAGCTCTCTTCAAATGGAAGAGAGCTTTAGTGCTGAATTATACGTTGGCTTCAACTTTTGCTTTGGCAATGGCCTGATCCAGGTCAGCGATTAAATCATCAATATGTTCAATTCCAACAGATAAACGAATGAGGTCATCACGCACGCCGGAAGCTGTTAGCTCTTCCGCACTTAGCTGCTGGTGGGTTGTGCTGGCAGGATGAATAATTAAACTTTTCGCGTCTCCTACGTTTGCTACATGAGACCAAAGTTCAACTGAATTAATGATTCCTGCTCCGGTTTCGCGTCCTCCCTTTATTCCGAATACGACGACAGCTCCAGCACCTTTAGGTAGATACTTTGGCACCAATTGATTCGATACATGATTCTCATCTTCAGGATAGCTCACCCACTCAACTGCCTGATGATTTTTTAAGTAAGAAACGATTTTCCGAGTATTTGCAACGTGCTCTTTCATGCGAACATGGAGTGTTTCTACACCTAGAGCAATTTGAAAAGCGTTAAATGGACTAAGCGCAGCACCTGTATCTCTTAGGAGCTGTACCCTTGCTTTCACGATATACGCCGCTTCGGGTAGTGCTTCTGCGAATACTATGCCATGGTACGTGTCATCGGGTTCTGTGAAGCCCGGAAACTTAGGTGAATTCCAATCAAATTTGCCACCATCGACAATAATTCCTCCCATTGTGGACCCGTTTCCGCCAAGCCATTTTGTGGCGGAATGAACGACGATATCTGCCCCATGCTCAATTGGTCTACAAAGATATGGAGTAGCAAATGTATTGTCTATAATAAGTGGGATTCCAGCTTCATGTGCAATATCTGCTACTTTTTCAATATCTAATACATGGAGACCCGGGTTACCAATCGTTTCTGCAAAAATAGCTTTCGTATTTGGAGTAATGGCTGATTTAAAAGATTCCAGATCTTCAGGATCAACAAAGTTGGTCTTTATTCCGTATTTCGGAAGTGTAGCAGAAAAGAGGTTATACGTTCCACCGTATAAAGTCGAAGCAGAAACAATTTCGTCCCCGCTATTGGCTACATTTAGAATGGCAGTTGTAATGGCAGCCATGCCACTTGCAAGAGCAAGAGCTCCAACACCACCTTCTAGTTGAGCAATACGTTCTTCAAGTGTACCCACTGTAGGGTTGCCTATGCGCGAATAGATAAACCCTTCTTCCTTTAAGGCAAATAAATCGGCTGCGTGATCAGTATTATTAAATCGATAAGCATTCGATTGATAAATCGGTAAAGCCCTTGCGCCTGTAGCTGGATCAGCTTGTAAACCTCCATGAATTCCAATTGTCTCCAAATTATATTTTTTCTCTGCCATTTCACTTCACTCCTTCGATATTTTTAGTTAATGTTACTTGTTCCTTTATAAGCGGTCCCCATTTATCAAACTCAACGAGAAAACCATCATGACCAAATTTTGTGTTGATTAGATAAAACGGAGAAGAATGAACTTGAGCAAACAATTTTTCTAAATCCTCTGGAGGATAGATTAAATCCCCTTTAAAACCTATAGCAAGAATGCTCGCTTTAATGTCCTTGATAATAGATGTAAGATTACCTCGGCCTTTACTAATATCATGTGTGTCCATTGCCCGTAATAAATACAAATAACTATTTGCATCAAATCGGCTTACAAGCTTATTTCCTTGATAGTGTAAATAAGATTCCACTTCGTACTGTGCTACTTTATGATTTTCTTCTGAAGTTTCGATCGCCGCTCGACCGAATTTTTTTTGAAACATTTCATCTGTTCGATAAGAGATCATACCGATCATTCTTGCAGTTGCAAGCCCCGATGTTGGCTGTTGATGAGGATCGTAGTATCCATCCTTCCAATCAGGATCGTTTGTAATAGCAAATCTAGAAATCGCGTTATAAGCTATTCCATACGTATTTAAGCTTGGGGTTACCGCAAGTGGAATCAGATGCTCCATTCCATCTGGGTAAAGGACACCCCATTCAAGAACCTGCATTCCTCCAAGTGATCCACCAATCACAGCATGAAGGTGATCGATACCTAACACTTCAAGTGCCTTTTTCTGTGAGTGGACCATATCTCTCACTGAAACAAACGGGAAGTCCGCTTTATACCGTTCTCTCGTGACTGGATTAATCGATAGCGGTCCTGTAGAACCGTTACATCCTCCAAGAACGTTAAACGTTATAACTTGAAATTCAGAAGTATCGATATAGCCATCCTTTCTAATTAATCCTTTCCACCAGCCAGGCTCAGAATCACCAATTGTATATTGATTTCCAGTTAATGCATGACAGACAAGAATAACCGGAGCGTCTTCTGGTCCAACGCGTTCATAAGCGAGTTCTACTTCATGTAGCGTCTCGCCAGACTCAAGTGTGAACGAGCCAATCAATACGTTCTGAGCTTCGTATCTCGTCTCTCTTTCCAAACCCCTATCACTCCTTTCGACCAATCCGTCTTTCTTCATTAAGGCTATAATAATGAGCCATAAATCTAGAACCAATGCTATAAGAAAACGTCGCCTCAATATAAAAAATCCTCTCTGAAAGACAGAGAGGATTGATTTATTCATCAGCTCCGCTTATCTTTCAGGATTTCTCCTGCAGGATTTGGCACCTTTTCAAACCAGAATTGGTTTGACGGTTGCCGGGCTTCATAGGGCCAGTCCCTCCGCCTCTCTAGATAAGTAAGAATATTTTGTTTTTGTTTAATTGAGTTTATTTTAGCAAGGTGGCGCATTAGTGTCAAACACTTTTTCGGAATTATCATTCTTTTCATTTTTTTAAAGAATGCCTATGTTAATCCAAATTATCGTGAAACAGAGCCTACAGTGTATTAAGTTTGATTAGAATCGAATTTTTGATAAAGTAGCCTTAGAATAATTTTGAAGAGGTGATTGATAGTGCAAGCGCCGTCCTTTGCGTTAGAAGAAGTACAAAGCGGAGAAATCATCAGCTTAACGGACTTCAGGGGGAAACCAGTTATGATTACATTCTGGGCTTCTTGGTGCCCCGATTGTATGAAAGATTTACCGATGAAAGAACAGTTCTACCAGCATGCAGATGCTGATACATTAGCATTCTTAACAATTAACGTGACAGGTCGTGAACGGTCAGAAGAAGCCGGTAAAGATTTCACGATCAAAAACAATCTTCCTTTCCTCGTTTTACAAGACAGTGGACGAGAAACTTACGACAAATTTGGTTGTACAGGTGTCCCAACAACTGTATTGCTTAATCAAGATCACCAAATCGTACATGTGTTCGATGACAAATCATCATTTCTTGATATCGCAAAGGCACTGCCCGACATCATGACATCAAAATAACCACACCATAAAAAAAGCCAGAGGAATCCCTCTGGCTTAAAATAATGAAAATAAAATAAATAATAGCATGTTGCGTTATTTGTCTTTTTTATCTTTCTTATCTTTCTTATCTTTCTTGTCCTTCTTGTCCTTCTTGTCTTTATCCTGCTTTTCGTCTTTCTTTTTGTCCTTTTTATCCTCTTTTTCTTGAGCTTTTTCTATTTTTTTATCCGATTTTTCCTGAGATTTCTCTATTTTCTCGTTTGCTTTTTCAGCCTTCTTTTTTTCTTTGTCTTGTTCTTTAGCTATTTTAGAATTAGCTTCGTCTTCGTTTTTCTCTATTTTATCTTTTTGCACTTTGTTGTTATCTTTAGATGCTTCAGTTTGATCTGACGGGCTAATTTCTGGTTCTGAAGTCGTGTCCTTTTGTTCTTTCTCCACATTTTCAACCTTATCAGAAGAGCTTTGCTCAGGCTCCTGAAGAACTAAATCACTATCTTCTTGATTCTGATTAGGTACCGTCTTATCGTTCAACTGGACGACAGAATCTTCTAGTTCCAAAGAGCGATCTTTCGACTTTGATTCCACTGCGGTCATGCTTTCGGTCTCTAATTCATCCATGTTTTTGACAGACAAATTCCGTACTTCCTCTATTGATAACGTAGCTCCCCGATCAACAGCAGCAAGATAAGTCATATATTTTCCTGGTGTTATCCCATTTTCTATAGCTTTTGCTCGAGTACTATAGTCAGTATCAAATATCGTTGTAATAGCAACTGCTTGATTGACTAATGCTTGATTCTGTTCTATTCCTTGAATCGTATTCTCAAGCTGATCCTTGATCGCCTGATAACGCTCTTTCTTCTCTACATTTGAGGCGACAATAAGCAGTTTTCTATCTTCTGTTAGATACCCCTCTTTGTCGAGTTTCGAGACTAGGAGCCCTCCAAATTCGCTTAGAGGCATGTTCGTTACCTCTTGATCTAAGTTTAACCCTTCACCGTCCGAATTCCACGCTTGATATTGAACAACTTCAAGGTCGGAGTTGACTCCAACCTCAATACTTGGATTGATATCAAAGCTTACATAGGCCGCAACTGCGTCATTTTGTCTAACAGGAATCACACCTGTCACGATTACAACTAATAACAAAATTGCTGCCATACCGGCCAGGGTGGGCATAGAGGGGGTAAAATAACCTTTTTTCTTGTTTAATGGTTTTGGTGTAAGTTTAATTTCAGAGCCGATTGTTAACGTATGATTTCGCTTCAAATTGATCGTAGTAAACTCCCCATCGGGTGTTAATACAACCGCTTTACGTCCACGAATGTCCATAATGACCCCATTTTTCATCCCCTGGCCCCCTTAATTCAACTACTGTATATAAGATTTCAGCGCATTAAATCCACCCAGATGAATTAACGCCACTGCTATTATATACTTTCGATTACGTTCAATCGTTTTTCGACTGCATGTAACGAGCGCTAGCAAATCTTTTATAGGGAGCTGCTTTTTTTCTAACAAATAACTTGAAAGAATGTCATCTTGAGCAATCAATTGCGCAATCATCTTTGCATTTTCTCTTGCATCAATATGTTTAGGACAGTTTTTGCTCAGAACTTTAAACGTAATGCTAAATTTCTTTAACAATTGTTCGTATTCCTCAATTTCATACATTCTTACTTCACGCTGTCTGTCCATTTCGTATACATCAAGTGCAGCTTTCTGTTCTGCAAAACTATCTTCTAGTCGGCCTTCCTCATCAAGTTCCTCAGGCTCAAGATAAATATACTTATTTTGTCTTGCTTCTTTACGGATATGGTCGATGACTCTTCTTCTAATCACCATATCAGCAAAGGTTAAAAATCTACTTCCTTGTCCTTTTCGAAACTGATCCATCGCTTCGTTAAAAGCTGAAAGTCCAATACTGAACTCATCCATCGAATGATTGATATAACGATTGCAAACTTTGGACGTGATTTTCTTAATAAACGGTTGGTAATCTTCTAATAGCTGGTTTCTTAATAACTGGTTTCCGTTTTGTATACTATCAATTTTATCTTCTAATGTAATACTATCTTTTTTATTTTCTTTATGATTTGCGAAATTTCCCATTGTGCTGATTGAAATGGTTGTCATGTTATACACCTCTCATCTTGCAGTCAATTTCTAATTGATTGCTTCTCGGGTTGGATTCTTAGATGTTTTTAGTTTGAGAATTCTAAATTAGTAATTAAAATAAAAATGCGTCACCATTCGTATCAAACATCGGAAAGGTGACTCTATTCAGTTATACCATTCAATCAGCATGAACGAAAATACAATTTTATGACAATGTTACTGTTTCTTTACTTCCTGTTATATTAATTTATCATTATTAATCTTGCTTAATTTTCAGCGAATTGCGTATTCATTCAAGCCCGTCTTGAAGCGATTTTCTAAATCCAGAAAATAACGATAAATTGGTCAAATTTCATCAAACGAATTTGTGTTCACTAAGAAATGCATCCACAGTTACGACTGATTCGAAGGCAAAAAGGGTGTTATTCCCGCCCTTCCCCCTAATAACTGTTAATGCAGGTACACTTTGTATTTTAAATGCTTCCGCTACCCAAGGAAAATAATTTAAATTACATGAGTAGATATGTGATTCAACCCCTTTAGAGCTCGAAACAATTTGTAACATTCGCTCTGCAATTTTGCACGTCTGACAAAAAGGCGTGTAAAAGAAAAAAACAGTGCCTTCCTTTTGTAAAAGTTCACTAACCATGGATTCATCGGTTATGTCTTGCATGTTTATACCCCATTCTATGTAAGAGCGAAAAGGAAGCTTCGTTAAGCTTCCTTTTCGCTCATTTCTTGATTATTGGACGGTCACTACTTTAAATTTCGCCGCCCTTAAAATCCTATTTAAATAATTTAGAGGTGTTTCTGCTACTTCACGATGAAGCATTGTAATGTAGAGATGTTCGGCATGTGGAATTTCTTGTGTAAGCTGCCGTCTTAATTTCTCTCCGGCATCATCAGCATCTACAAGAACATATACATCCTTCTCCTCAAGCTCTTCACTAAGTTCTTCTAGCCTGTCAAAACTAATCGTTCCATAAGTGCAGATAATCTCCACTTGCTCATCTAACACTCTCATTAACTGTTCCTTATCTGTCTTTCCTTCTACAATAATTACTTTATCAGTCATGGCACAACGCTCCATTTCAAGCTGTCGTATCAATTCATTTACTATAGCATATGGTAGTTGAAGCATTTCGTTTCAAGGCATATGATTTAATTTATTCATTTTGAAGTGTTAGATACAACAGCTACTCATTGAGCCAGATGAATGAAAGCTTTGTTAATCATTGCCTTGATCAGGATCGTCCTCTTCTAAATATGTTTCAGATGTTGAATTACCGTGTTCATTCTGGAGGTCATCCACTGTGCGAAGGCGATCATCGACTCTATTGCCTGACGTTTCAAATGTAGCCTCATCATCCGGTCTATTACTTTCTTTGGCCTCTTCCAATTGATCTTGTGCTTCTTTGGTGCGTATCGCATAAGGAATGGCTTCAAGACGTTCTTTATCAATTTCTTCACCAGTATCTACACAAATTCCGTAATTACCTTCTCGAATACGATCAAGTGCTGTATTTATTAAGCTTAATCGTTCTCTAGCTGCATCTTCCAGTGTAATATCTTTCTCGCGCTGATCCAATTCAGAAGCCATATCAGCGAAATGATTGTCGTACGATGTTAATTCTCCTGTTTCCTCAGATAGAGCAGCATTTTCATCTCGGTGACTTGCACCACCATCTAAAAGATCTTTCTTTTGATCTAATAATTGTTTTTTAAATTGCTGTAATTCTTGTTTCGACAAAGCCATAGTAATTCCCTCCATAGGTCATTTTCTTTTCCAGTACCTATTTTCCCTTAACCCTACTCACACTAAACCACACAATTATGTTTTATCATGCTCAACTGGTGGAAATAAATCAATAAGATTAAAGATTGGAGTGGTCATAATGGCAAAGTTAAACCTTGGACAGGAAGTACCATCCTTTTCGTTAATTAATACTGAAGGTGAACTGTTTCAATTTGAACAGCACCTTAAGGAAGACAAGCGTTGGCATATGCTCTTATTTTTCAGAGGAGAATGGTGCCCTGTATGTAATGAGCAATTAGAAGAGCTTCAAGAGCATCTAGGTGCTTTTAGAAAGTTAGACGTCCATCCAATTGCCATTGCAAAAGATAGCTTAGAATCTCTTAGAAAAATGAAAGAAAAGCATAACCTCGAGTTCCCAGTAATAAGTGACAAAGAGAATGCGGCAATTGATTCCTATGGTGTTATGATGCATCGAGAAGATGACCCCTATGAAGATCACGGTGAGCATGGAGAGCCTGCCATCTTTCTTATCGATGAGAACGGCAAATTAATGGCACAATATTTACAGTCGAGCCCATTTGGAAGACCATCAGCTGATGGTTTAATCAAAACGATTAAATATATTCGCAAAAACAAAGCATAAAAAAACCGGCCAAATGGCCGGTTTTTTATGCAGTAATAAAGTCGTTGGCGTTAGAAGAGAAGTGCTTGTCGGGCCTTAACGAGCGTATTCGCTTTTCTTATTAACACCAGCCGAGGTCGCAGTCTTCTACATACCTTCCATTTTGCTCGATTACTTGTTCGTAATGATAAATTTTGTTCTGCTCCATCTCAAATCCTTCAAGAAACTCATATTGATTTCCTTGATCTGAGAATAAGATACGGCCAATTCTTTCCTTGTCCATAAACAAGTTCATCGCTTGTTGATCAAATTTACCATATACCTTTCGAGTAACGTCGATTCTTTGCATTGGGCGAGGTGTCTCAATCATTGGTATCATCCCCTCTTTATTGTGTCATTCCGTAAAGCCATCATTGGTTCATTATATGACTGAAATTAGGAAACACATTCATTAATAAGAGTTTACGATGATGAGTGGACTTTTACGCTCATAATTCGACTAGCAATGGAGAGCTATAAAATGAATGACTGATTTATTCGTCTTCGCTTACCATTTTTTCGTATGCTTCAGCTGTCATTAGTTCTTCTACTTGAGAAGGCTCAGAAGGTTCTACAACAACCATCCATGCTTTTTCGTATGGTGAATCATTAACGAATTCAGGGCTGTCTTCTAAATCTTCATTGACAGAAAGAACTTTTCCTGAGATTGGTGCGTATAGCTCAGAAACAGTTTTTACAGATTCCACGCTACCGAAAGGCTCGTCAGATTCAATCGTGTCGCCTTCTTCTGGAAGCTCAACAAAAACGATATCTCCAAGTTCTGATTGTGCGAAGTCTGTAATACCGATGCGGATGTTTCCGTCTTCTTGTACTTGCACCCATTCGTGTTCTTCTGAGTAGCGAAAATCTTTTGGTAAGTTCATTAGTAATTCCTCCCTGAAATAATTCCTCTTAATAAAGGTTAGTAGTTAATATTATTTACAATAACTATCGTATAATAGTTATTATTAATTAAGCAACTATTTTATCGTTTCCATGTTTCCTCAAATACATCCTCTTTAAACCCAACAGTAACTTTTTCTCCGTCAGTTACGATTGGACGTTTGATTAACATCCCATCAGAAGCAAGGATTTCAAGCAATTCGTCTTGAGTCGATGTAGCGACCTTATCTTTTAATCCAAGCTCTCGATATTTCTGCCCACTCGTATTAAAGAATTTCTTAATTGGTAAGCCGCTATGATTAAGCAGGACAGCTAACTCATCTTTTGAGGGCGGATTTTCGACGATGTGTACTTCATTTACTTCAATATCGTTTTGCTCGAACCATTTCTTCGCTTTACGACATGTACCACATTTGGGATATGCATAGAATGTAATGGGCAAATCTGTTCCTCCTTAAAGACACTCAAGTGATTATAACGTTAGTTTACCACATGAGAGGAGTTGGACAAATACAGATGCACCTAAAAGTAAATTTCGTCATCTATTAACAAAATCCTTTCATTATTCCACTCACTATTTTTCCTAATTAAGAGAAAAAAATCCCCCCATTTCTGGAGGGACAATAGAGAACATGGTTTGGAAGTTAGTTTTGATCCTGCCGGTTATGACCAATTCAAATTGTTATTTTACATTAGTATAGCGATGATAGCTTATTAAACCGTAAAACGCTGTTGTCCAAGAATGCTTGCAGCGATTTCACGTTTCTTCGCAATAACATTAATTGGAGTATAACGTGATAGTTTACGAAGAGCAGATATCATCATGCGAAGTGAATCGCCTGTTTCGACGGCAACCAAAGTCTCTTTAGCATGAGCTTCAATACGGTTGAAAGCTTCCTGACAGAAAACTTGTGTTAGAAGAAGTTTATTTTGTTGCTTTTCTGCACCAGTTTTATTAATCGCTTTCTCTGTGCGAAGTACGGCTGATTCCATAGAGTAAATTTCGCTTACGATATCTGCCATGTTTGATAAAACTTCTTGTTCTTTATCAAGAGCCTTGCCATATTTTTGAACAGCTGTACCTGCAGTCATAAGCATAATCTTCTTTGCCATCTTAACGAGATGCTTTTCCTGTTCAAGTGGTGCATCACCAATTTCTTGTGGCGTTAACATCATGAGCTCTTCTTGAAGTGCAGTAGCCTTTTCAAGGAATGGAAGCTCGCCTTTCATTGTTTTACGGACAAGCGTGCCTGGAACTAGAAGGCGATTGATTTCATTCGTTCCTTCAAAAATACGATTGATACGAGAATCACGGTACATTTTCTCAACTTCATATTCAGACATAAAGCCGTATCCACCGTGAATTTGCACAGCCTCATCTACAACATAATCTAGCGCTTCTGAAGCAAACACTTTATTTAGTGAACACTCAATCGCATACTCTGCAATCGCTTCTGCGACTTTCGCTCCGTCTTTTTGTTCTTCATCCGAAAGCTTTCCTAACTTCTGCTCAAAAAGACCTCCTGTGCGGTAAGTAGAACTTTCTGTTGCGTATGTTGCTACTGCCATATTCGCCAGTTTCTCTTGTATGAGAGAGAACTTTGCAATTGGCGTGTTAAATTGCTTACGCTCTAACGCATACTTAGCGGAAAGTTCGATCGAACGCTTCATTCCACCAATTGTACCTACCGCTAGCTTATAGCGACCAACGTTCAAGATGTTAAATGCAATGATGTGCCCTTTACCTGCTTCTCCAAGTAAATTTTCTTTTGGCACGGCAACATCTTCAAGAATCAATGTTCTTGTAGAAGAGCCTTTGATTCCCATTTTCTTTTCTTCAGGACCAGTTGAAAGACCTTTGGAATCCCTCTCAACAATGAAAGCAGAGAAATGTTCGCCATCAATTTTCGCATAGACAATGAATACATCTGCGAAAGCGGAGTTCGTGATCCACTGCTTTTCACCGCTTAGAAGATAATGTGTTCCTTCAGCATTAAGCTTAGCTGTGGTTTTAGCCCCAAGAGCATCAGAACCTGAACCAGGCTCAGTCAAAGCATAAGCAGCAATTGTAGCTCCTGACGCAAGACCTGGAAGATACTTTTTCTTCTGCTCTTCGTTTCCAAAAAAGACGATAGGTAGAGAGCCGATTCCAACATGGGCGCCATAACTTAGGGAAAACGAACGAGCACGAGCGAATTTCTCAGTAATAACAGATGAACTGATTTTATCAAGGCCAAGACCGCCGTATTCTTCTGGAACGTCCGCTCCAAGAAGTCCGAGATCACCAGCTTTTTCGAGAAGCTTCCGTGAAATTTCAAATTCATGATTCTCAATTTTATCAAGTGCTGGAACGACTTCCTTTACTACAAAGTCTTCCGTCGTTTTCCCCATCATGACATGCTCATCTGAAAAATCCTCCGGTGTGAAAATATCTTCTGCCTTTTGATCCTCAATCAAGAAGCTTGCACCTTTAACCGTTTTGTTCATTGTATTAGACATGCTTGTTTTCCTCCCTTGTTTTCGTTGCCTTTAAAGAATTTCAAACACTCCGGCAGCGCCCATTCCTCCGCCAATACACATCGTCACAACACCAAATTGTTCTCCGCGGCGTTTCATCTCATGAATTAAGCTTAAGGTTAACTTCGTCCCTGTACATCCAAGTGGATGACCAAGTGCAATTGCTCCACCATTTACATTCACTTTGTCTTCATCAAGTCCAAGCTTTCTAATGACGCGAAGAGATTGCGATGCAAAAGCTTCATTTAATTCGAATAACCCAATATCAGATAGCTCAAGTCCAGCGAGTCGAAGAGCTTTAGGAATCGCTTCAATCGGTCCGACTCCCATTATTTCGGGTGCTACACCAGCAACAGCAAATGATCTGAACTTAGCCATAGGCGCTAAGCCTTCACTTTCAGCTTTTTCTCGATCCATGACGAGAACACTTGCTGCTCCGTCACTTGTTTGTGATGAATTTCCGGCGGTAACAGAGCCTCTAACATTAAATACTGGACGTAACTTACCGAGAACATCAAGTGACGTATCTGCCCGAACACCTTCATCTTGTGAGAAAAGGACTTTCTTTTCCTGTAATTTGTTTTTCTCATCAATCCATCTTTTCGTCACTTCGATCGGAACAATTTCATCCTGAAACTTCCCATCTTTGATTGCCTGAGCTGCACGCTGATGACTCCTTAGCGCAAAAGCATCCTGATCTGCTCTGCTAATCTCAAAGCGACGTGCGACTTCTTCCGCTGTGTGTCCCATTCCCATAATATATTCAGGTTTTTCTTCTACAAGAGTAGGGTTGGGCTTTATCACATGACCGCCCATCGGCACAAGGCTCATAGATTCCACTCCACCAGCCAATATGGCACCAGATTGGCCAAGCATTATGCGTTCTGAAGCATAAGCGATACTCTGTAAACCTGAAGAACAATATCGGTTGATTGTAATGGCTGGAACCGTCTCAGCAAGACCTGCTCTAGCTCCAATCATTCTAGCTACATTCAGTCCTTGTTCTGCTTCAGGAATAGCGCACCCCATAATCACATCATCTATTGCACCATCATAACCGCCGGCACGCTTTAACGTTTCCTTAACGGTAAGTGCTCCAAGATCATCTGGACGCATATTGGCAAGCGTTCCACGATTTGCTTTTCCAACAGGTGTTCTAGCACCGGATACAATAACTGCTTCTTTCATCAAACTTCCCTCCTCCATACTAGTTGCGCAGCGGTTTTCCTTTAAGTAACATATGCTGCATTCTTGCTTGCGTTTTTGGCTCTCCTAGCAGGCTGAGGAACGCTTCACGCTCAAGATCCAGAAGATACTGCTCATCGACTAATGTTCCTTCTTTTACTTTTCCGCCTGCAATGACGTGAGCAAGTTTGGTCGCAATTGTTAAATCGTGATCGGAAAGGTAACCGCTCCATTTCATCGTTTTCGCTCCCATTAGCATTGCAGCATAACCTGCTTCTCCAGCAACTGGGATCTTTTTAGCAACAGGTGGCTGATAGCCTTTTTCAGCAAGGAAGAGTACTTTTTCTTTTGCATCATGAAGAACGTGATCCGCGTTAGCACTAATACCATCTTGAGGTCGAATGAATCCTCGTTCCATTGCTTCATGTGCTGATGTTGAAACTTTCGCCATCGCAATCGTTTCAAAAACGTTGGCGGCAATATCAGTTAAGTTAACATTAACTCCTGGAGGCGTTTGCTCTAGCTGACGCATATAAAGTTCTTTATTTCCGCCTCCACCCGGAATCAAGCCAACACCTACTTCTACGAGGCCCATATATGTTTCTGAAGAAGCTTGAATGGAAGCTGCTGGCATACACACTTCTGCCCCACCACCAAGCGTCATCTGAAACGGCGCTGCTACGACTGGTTTTTGAGAGTAGCGAATACGTGCCATGGACTGTTGGAACTTCCTTGCAACCATTTCGATTTCAAAAAAATTATCATCTTGAGCTTCCATTAACATATACGCGACGTTGGCACCAACACAGAAGTTTTTGCCCTGGTTTCCAATCACGAGTCCTTCGAAGTTTTTCTCCGTTTCATCAACGGCTTCATTAATCATCTGGAGAATATCCATTCCAATTGCATTGTTTGGGGAATGGAATTCAAGTCCTGCAACCCCATCTCCAAGATCAAGAAGCGTTGCCCCGGTATTTTTCTTAATCACGCGATTTTGCGCTTTTAATCCTTTAAGGTGGATAACTTTCTTACTTTCCTCCACTACTCTTTGCTCACCATTATGGTAGAAAGATTGAGTGGCACCTTCCTGCTTATAGAAAGACGTTTGCCCTGAGGCAAGCATTTGATCAACCCATTCAGGAATCGTTTCGCCTTCTTCCTTCATTCGAGCCACTGATTTCTCAACTCCAAGAGCATCCCACGTTTCAAAAGGACCCATTTCCCATCCAAAGCCCCATTTCATGGCACGATCGACGGCGTCGATATCATCAGCAATTTCGTAGGTTTTCTTAGCAGAATAAAGCAAAACAGGCTTCATGATGTTCCAAATTAATTCACCTGCGCGGTCATTCGCATAAGCAAGCGCTTTCAGTTTATCCGCTTTTGACTTCGCTTGTTTACTTGCCTCAACAGAAGCTGTTTTTAATTTCTGTCGTGGTTCATATTCAAGCGTAGATGGATTTAACTCTAGAATTTCGCTTCCTTTTGCCCCTTTTTGTTTTATGAAAAAGCCCTGACCTGCCTTTGCTCCAATCCAGCCTTTTTCTTTCATCTGTTGCATAAATTTAGGAATCCGGAAAACTTCTTTCTCATCACCTTCAACCTGTTCAAAAACGTTGTTCGCTACGTGAATAAACGTATCAAGTCCAACTACATCAAGTGTTCGAAACGTTGCACTTTTTGGACGGCCGATTGCTGGGCCAGTTACAGAATCTACTTCTCCAACTGAAAAGCCGCGATTCATCATTTCTCTAACTGTGACAAGCAGGCCATACGTTCCAATTCGATTGGCAATGAAGTTTGGCGTGTCTTTCGTTTCTACGACACCTTTGCCGAGAATATCTTCACCAAATGTTTTCATATAAGAAAGGACGTCTGGATCCGTGTCTTTCGTTGGAATCACTTCAAGAAGCTTTAAATATCTTGGTGGGTTAAAAAAGTGCGTACCAAGGAAGTGCTTCCTAAAATCTTCTGATCTACCTTCAGCCATTGCTTCTACGGAAATACCGGAAGTATTGGAACTAACAATGGTTCCAGGTCGTCTATATTCATCTACTTTTTCATATACTTTTTTCTTGATCTCCAGGTTTTCGACAACAACTTCAATAATCCAGTCAACTTCTTGCAAGCGCTCCATATCGTCTTCCATATTTCCTGCTTCAATTAATTGAATGTGATCTTTCTTAGAAAGCGGTGCCGGTTTTTGTTTCTTAAGTTTCTCAATCGCTTCAGCCGCAAGTCTATTTCTGACAGAACGGTCAGCGAGTGTAAGCCCTTTGGCTTTTTCCTTTTCATTCGGTTCCTTTGGTGAAATATCCAATAGCAAACTTGGAATTCCTACATTCGCCAGGTGGGCGGCAATGCCTGATCCCATTACTCCTGCTCCTAATACAGCTACTTTATGAATGCTACGTGTCATAGCGAACCTCCCCTGTTGAATGAATGCTCATTCATTTTTTATTCAAAAAAAAGAGCGAGATCATTTCCTCTGTCTATACTATAAAATATATTCTGAAATTTAGCAATATATCACACGGATTTCTTTGACGAAATTTTATAAATTTAAACAAAGCTTATTTTAAAGCGGACATTCGTCCGCTTTTCACTATTTCATTATCCCTTTAAGGACGAAAGCTACGTTTGCAGGCCTCTCAGCAAGTCTTCTCATAAAATATCCATACCAGTCTTTTCCATAGGGTACGTAGACACGCATTTTGAAACCTTCTTTAAGGAGCTCATCTTGTTTATCTACACAAATACCATATAGCATTTGAAATTCAAATTGAGAACGCGGGATATTGTATTCTTCTACGAGCTTCTTTGTGTATTCAATGATGCGATCATCATGGGTAGCAATGGCTGTGTAATTTCCATTCAATAAGTGCATTTTAATGATTTTTTTGAAATTCTCGTCGACATCCTTTTTATCCGGAAATGCGACTTTTGGTGACTCTTTATAAGCACCTTTAACAAGTCTAAGATTTGGAGATAAATCGTTCAGCTTTTCTACATCTTCAGCTACACGGTATAAGTAGGCTTGAAGAACTGTACCAATGTTCGTATACTCCCTCTTTAAGTTAGTAAAAATCTGTATTGTTTTTCCGCACCTCTCGAAATCTTCCATATCAATCGTTACAAAGACATTGTGCTGATCAGCAGCTTCAAGAATTCGGCGCATATTTTTCATCGTCAGATCGTAATCAATGTCTAACCCCATTGATGTGAGTTTAAGAGAAAGCTGAGAATCAAGATTTTCTGCTGCAATTCGCTCAATTGCTTCAATACAGTGGTTTGTCATTTCGTCAGCTTCAGCGGCGTTATCTACAAACTCACCAAGATGATCGATTGTAACAGAAAGTCCCTTTTCATTTAGTTTCTTAATAGCATTTACAGAGCTATTAAGAGACGCACCGGCTACAAACCGGCTAGCTCCAAAGCGCATACCATACCGTTTCGCTACTTTTGTAGCTACTTTATTCTTCCCCATGTATAAAAAGAAATTACGCATTACTTGTTCCATCATAACCCCTCCATGTAAACGCATACAAAACGCACAAAAAAATATATATTGGAGAAAACCGGCATATAGTATCAAATACCGCCATATTTCGCCTTTAATGCTATTCTACCATGATATGCTGTCGTTTAGTCTATTTTTGATAGATTTTCTCTGTAATAAATTTTGTTAAATATTTACTTGAATTAGTATTCTATACCCCGCTCTTCACGAAAAAAACTGGAATTTAAAATAGTATATTTAAATGTTACAAAATCGGATACTTCTCTTCTCATCTATTTTCACAACCTTTTTTCTTAACAACCATCTCATTTCTCAATGGATAAGCTTCTGAAATGATACTAAATTCTATATTAGCTTAAATGGTCGATTCTCGAATAAGCTATAATCAAAAACACTTGTTAATGTAGGCAAAAAAAAAGAAACCAGGGAAGTCCTGGTTTCACTTATCTGATTCTTTCTGGCTATCCTGTTGGGCTTTACGATGCTCTTCGTTCATAGTTTTGATTTCGGTCACTAGCTCTTTCATGGCATCCTTCGCATCAGGATACGTTTGATTCCAATGTTTCGCAAGAGGTGGCATCGTTTTTGAAAGATGCGTGTACATCGCCCATAGCTTCACTTTTTCCTTCAGCTCAGGGCTCGTATCTCCAAGGAGTAGCTCGGTGTATTTATCCATCAATCCATCGACTTGTTCCTGAAGTGTTTCAAGACTCATTTCATTCACTCCAATCACTAGCAGAATATCCTGATTATAGCATAATTAATGGGATACTCGACCATTCACCTGAACTTCTCTTAACCTTCCATAATCAATGCGTTCTTGATTTTCTTTAATTGCCTTTATCAACTCTTCTATAAGTACCTTTTCATCCGTCACAATAAAGAAACGGCATGATATCATCGCGAAGTCGCCAAAAAATGCTCTGCAACCAGCATATCGTTTTGCATCACGGACTGGCTGATAAGGAAAAATAAAATTTCCACTTTGTTCAAATGCAGGATCAAGAGGATGTTCTTCAAGTTTCTTAATCAGCTCTCGAATCGTCAACTCTCGTCCATGCTCATTTGTACCTATTTCGATAATTTCAAGCAAGGTTGATTCCCCCTTCTTTACAAGATTCGAAAGCAAACTGCTCTGATAGAGGGCCGAAATTGGAATGCACTCATTTCATGCGCTTTGATCCGAATTAATAGGCTAATATACATGCATTATCTAACATAGCCAAAAAAAAAAGAGTCAGAATAAATTCTGACTCTAAAATGGGTCACAAAGAGTGAGTATATACAGAGGGGGGGACCTGACCTCACTCTTTAATTTATCTTATGTTTCTTTTAACTTTATGGCTGGACAAGTACCCCGGTACAAACATGGAAATTTATCATTTATTAAGCTACTTCTCGACACACTCATACATGATTTGCACCATCATACCTATTATAATAGATGGTATCAAGCTCTGACCATCTTGGAGGGATCATTATGGATATTGTGGTTATTGGCGGTGGCATTGGCGGACTGACTGCTGGAGCATTACTGACGAAAGAAGGCTACAACGTAACAATACTTGAAGCATCGAATGAATGGGGTGGATCAGCAGGAAAATTTAAGCGAGGTAATTTTCTCTTCCCTGTTGGAGCGACAATGGGGATGGGGTTCGAAGAAGGTGGATTACACTATCGCATTTTCCAAGAACTCGGTTTAACCTTCCCTGTTTTTTCGCTCGATGAAATTATGAGAATATACGATGGCAATCGCGTCATGCCTTACTATACAGATCGAAATCGACATTTATCAGAATGCGCTACCCAGTTTCCAGAACACTCCAAACAAATTGTTTCTTTCTATCGAGAAATATGGAAAATTGGAGCCGAAGTACGTAAGTTAATTGGACCTCTCCCTGTTGTACCTCCAGTCACCCTATCAGAATGGAAAGGGCTTCTCCTATCTCTCAAACCAGGAACTCCCGGACTGGTTCCCTACCTTCGGAAAACAATGGGAGATCTTCTAAAAAAACATCATCTTAATGATGCACTAGACTTTCAACATTTTATTGATGGCCAATTAATTGATAGCATGCAAACAACTAGTGAAGAGTGCTCAGCACTTATGGGTGCTCTTGCTCTCGATATTTATCACGAAGGGGCATATTACTCTGAAGGTGGATTGTATCGCATCGCTGAAACACTACAGCAATATATTGAACAGAACGGTGGGCGAACTTACCTGAGAAAGCAAATTCAATCGATTCGGCGTGAAAACAATCGTTGGGTAGCTGTCGATCAAAAAGGGGAGAGTTGGAGAGCTGATCACCTTATTAATAACTTACCTGTACAGGGCTTTGTTCCACTTCTTCCAGAACCACTTCAAGAACAACTCCCCACTAAGTTAAGAAAACGAAGTCAAATGACTCAGTGGGGAGCTTTTACGATGTATCTTGCTTTAGATGAAAAAATCATCCCTGAATATACGTCCCTCTTTAGTCAAGTCTTTTCGGATAATGGAAAAATGACCGAAGGAAATCATCTCTTCTTGTCACTTTCAAAATCCAATGATCTCTTTCGTGGGCCAGAGGGCTTTCGCACATTAACAGTCAGTACACATACAGAGCTTCACCATTGGGATACGAAAGAGAAATACGATCAATATAAAAAGGAGCTAACTGAGAAAATGCTCACAGGTATTGAAAGAGTGATACCTAATGTAAGAAGTGGAATCGAATTGCAAATGACAGGTGCACCACGAGCATGGGAAAGATTTACGAAAAGACCTAAAGGCATGGTTGGAGGTTTCCCACAAACGAATGAATATAGCTTGTTCAACAGTCTTTCTCACCGTACTGGTCTCAAGGGATTATGGCTTTGTGGCGACAGCGTTTTCCCTGGAGCAGGTACTATTGGGGTATCTACTAGTGGATATCATGTCTATCGCTCTATCACTAAAGAAATGGTGAAAATAAAATAAGTCATTTTAGAATAAAATCGCTTCCTTAAGGCACAATGAGACTATCATTTAATGTTGAAGGAGCGAAGCAACCGTGGATCAAAAGAATAAATTAGTTACTACTGACAGTGAAAAGTTACTTACTTCAATGCGAGAAGAAATTGCGGAAGAGTTTCTCGTTATGGAAGCTGCCACAGAACAAGTAGAAGAGAAAGATTTTTACACTTATCATCTCTTAAAAGAAGCAGAAAAACTACGTAACCTTAAGAAATAAGGTTCGATCAGAAATGACGTTCGGGGAATCATGTAGTATACTTCTAGTAATTGATCTAAAGGAATGATGCGAATCATGACAACTCATACGTTTACAGTTGGCGAGGAGCGAGCAAATTATATTACTCACGGAATTGGAGCTATCATAAGCGTTGCCGCTCTAGTCATCTTAATTGTGTTTGCGTCTCTCTATGGAACTGCCTGGCATATTGTAAGTTTTACACTTTTCGGTACAACGATGCTGATGCTTTATACGGCCTCTACACTCGTTCACAGCTTTCCACCTGGGAAAGCGAAAGACTTTTTCGAAATACTTGATCACTCTTCTATCTATTTCTTTATCGCTGGTACTTACACTCCCTTCTTGTTTATTGTAATTGAAGGTTGGCTAGGTTGGACACTATTTGGCATCGTGTGGGGACTCGCAATTATTGGAACAGTATTCAAAGCTTATTTTGTAAAAAAGTTTCTATTTATCTCAACCATTCTCTACGTCTTAATGGGCTGGCTGATCGTTCTTGCCTGGAATCCACTCACGCAGAACTTGGCTCCAAACGGAATGATGCTTCTCATTGTTGGGGGTGTTCTCTACACAATCGGAGCGGTATTCTATGTCTGGAGAGCTTTTAAATACCATCATGCAGTTTGGCATCTTTTCGTGGTAGCTGGAACACTTGCTCATTTCTTCTGTGTTCTCTTCTATGTATTACCTCTTTAAAACCAATCCTCTGCACGCATCGTGCAGAGGATTTTTGTTTACCCTAACAAAACCTTTTATCGACTATAATCGTCTTAGCCATAGAATACTAGTAAAAGGATGAACGATTTTGATTGAAGTATCTCATCTAACTAAACAGTTCAAAAAAGAGAAGATTCTACATAACCTCACTTTGTCCATCGAAGGAGGCATGGTAGGGCTTATTGGCCCAAATGGTGCTGGAAAAACAACATTTATGAGAATGCTAGCTGCGGTCTCAAAGCCTTCTTCCGGAGAAATCTATCTTAAAGGTTATTCACTTAACCGAGAAGCTTCAAATGTTCGAAAAGAAATCGGTTACCTCCCTCAACATTTCAAGCTGTATCCACAGCTTACTGCATCACAGTTTTTGGACTATGTTGGGAAGTTAAAACGAGACCACCATTATGATCATGAGCGAGAAAAAAAACGATTGCTTCATGCCCTTAATTTAGAAAAGCAACGGAATCAAAAAATCAAGACGTTCTCAAATGGAATGCAGCAACGTCTTGGCATTGCCCAGGCGCTTTATGGAGAACCCGCTGTGATGATATTCGACGAACCTTCTGCTGGACTTGATCCTGAAGAACGCTTACGCTTTCGCAACTTACTAGCTGATGTTTCTAGCCGAAAAACCGTCATTCTTTCTACGCATATTGTAGAAGACATTGAAGGAAGCTGTGATACACTGATCGTTCTAAATAAAGGGCGCATTCTTTTTCAAGGCACACCAGATGAGCTTCAACGTAAGGGGAATGGACTTATTTGGGAGTTCGACCTCTTTGATACTAACTGGGACCAATTAAATGGATTGCAAATGACGCTTACAAAACGAAAAGCAACAGGATTAAGGTGTCGAGCAATATCTCCAGTAGCACCATTTGAATTTGCCGAAGCCGTGGATCCTACCCTTGAAGAAGGGTACATGGCACTGATTGGGCGTGATGGACTATGAGAAAATGGCTTATCCAGTTTAAGCTTGAACTTTCTTTTTTGTATAAAAACTGGGTTTTCGCACCTCTTCCTTTCTTTTATTTAATCTGGTTACTTTTTAGCATGAGTGCAGATCAAAAAGGAGGACATGGCAACCTCTACAGAACAACATATGAAACAACGCACTCTCTTATATTTATTCTCGTTATTGGCTTAAGTATTCTGATTGGCGTTTATTTAATACGACGAGACGTTGGGAATGAATCATTTGAGTGGCACCAATCATTTCCCGTGTCCAATTTCGTATTCATATCAGCAAAATTGATGTCCGCGCTCATCTATATGACGATATATACGGTCCTGATGAGTGGAACCTACTTTATCTTTGCTATGAGAGATAACATTCCGGTGGAAGAAACGTTCACAATTCTGCGTTTCTATGGGACTCAATACGAAGTAGCGTTCTTTATTAGTTTAACTCTTGGCATGCTTTTATCGGTACTTATTAAAAATCGCTTTGTTTACTTAATCGCCTTCTGCGCCTGGATGTTTGGTACGCTATTCATGGAAATTTTCATTATTGATCAAGGCGGACACTTTTATCTTAAAGCGTTCCATCTAACCTACTTATTTGTCGATTCTGTTCTTGTTAATGGCACCTGGGGAATTGAATTAATGAAAGAAGAACTACAGTTACAGCGCATTTTTGTTTTAACGGTTTCTTCCTTTCTCCTGGTACTCATCATTTTCATTCTCAATAAACGCAGACCTCATCCATATACGTGGCTGTGGAAGGTTGCACTCATGATCAGTATAGGAATTGTCGTGATCTCGTATCTTCCATATGCTTCTTTCTGGAAGGAGCGAACTGATGAATTTAGTAAGATTAAACAAGAATCTCCATTGATAACAGACGAACAAAACGGTCAAGCTAGTTACATGTCTTTCCCTTCCCTTTCTTCTCCTAATACTCTTATGAAAGAGGAAGAAGAGCTCTATCAACCAGAACGATTTGAAATAAAACAGTTTGACTTATCCATTCAGCATGAAGATCAATCACTTTTCATTGATGCATCTCTCACTCTACCATCAGCAGAATTTCAAACAAAAGAGTTTATGAAATTCACATTGAATCAGACATTTTCAGTTAACCAGGTCACGATTGATCAACATCCAATTCCATTTACTCAAGAGAATGATTTTCTGACCGTTACTTTACCTGAAAATATGAAAGAACCTGTTATTCGTATTCAATATGAAGGACCATACAAACTATGGGCATCTAATAATGGTCAGGAATACTATCCGGGCCATGTAGGAAATGATCAAATGATTATGCCTTCTCAAACAGCCTGGTATCCATTGCCAGGGCATCAATATTTATATGACATGAACGGAGAATCACAAACGAATATTGGAATTTCGAATAGAGCCACTTTTAATGTCGAAGTTTCAGGTATGGCACTACCCTTATATGGCACAATCGACGAACGTAATACAAATGTTGAAACCTATAAACTTCAAGGGGAAACTTCTAAATTAGACCTTTATGCTGGAGATCTGACTGAAGTTGATTCTACTTATTATCCAATGTCAATCGTAACGGACAGTTACAATCGGGATCGCGCTGTTGAGCTCATGAAGGAATTGGACAAACGCCTTCTATACACCAACCACTATTTAGCGAAAAAAATAGAGCCTATGCGTCATTTTTTTATCGTTCCTGTAGAGAATATTCGCTGGGCCAATTACGTGAGACAACAAGGTTTTATTGATCAAAACTATATCCTAAGCGAATCCACTTTCTATCAAATGGATGAAACTTATCTTATGAAATTGCTCTTTCAAGTGAGTCTATTCCATGATGGAACTGAGATTTATGGGTATGAGGAAGGCGAGCTAGTAACAAGTGCCATCCAAAGTGCTTATACGTACATTTATGAATTAGAAAATGGAAATAAAAAAAAGGCCAGTCAAATCCGCGACCTTGTTATCCCGATTCAAGATGATATCCCACTGGAAGACTACAGTGAGGAAGAAATCAAAGCTAACCAGATTTTCACAATGATCAACGAAGCCATCGCTGATGGAGATAGTAAGCAAGTGAAAGAAGTCCTAGATCGAATATATAGTGAACGCTGGGTAGACCCGGGATTCGCAGCAGATTTCACCTTATTTCGAGAACCTTCTACTCTCATTCTTTACGAAGAATGGCAGAAAATATGGGATGAAGTGATGCAAGATCATCAGACTAGAAAGGAGGATGGTTTATGACAGATGAGGAACTAGTAGTCGCTATGGCACGTGGAAATCAGGCTGCTTTCGAAGCCCTTATTCATCGTTATCATGCTCCGCTTCTTGGTTATCTAGAACGGATGTTACGTGATAGAAGAAAGGCCGAAGATGTTGTCCAAGAAACCTTCCTGAAATTAATTAAACAACTAAAAACAAAGAAAACCCCAGAAAAGATCAAGCCCTGGCTTTACCAGGTGGCCACAAATCAATGCCGAGATTATTGGAAAAGTGCAGGATTTAGGTCAGAAAAGCAAATTCTCGACTTCATTCCAGATCAAGCTGATCAAGAACCATCAGTAGTGGAACTATTTGAAAGGCAAGAATCACGTGTGGAGTTTCTCAAGCAGCTCGATACGCTTTCTGAGACGCAAAGAGAAATTGTGTATTTACGGTTTTACCAGGAATTAAAGTATCAAGAAATTGCCGAAGCTCTGGAACTTCCACTCGGTACAGTAAAGTCGAACTTATTTCACGCCTTGAAGAAACTAAAAGCTTCAATAGAACGAAAGGAGGAAGTTAGCCATGCAAGACATCGATCTTGAATTAGAAAAGTTAGAAGAAGATCTAGAGCAGCCGATCAAGTCATATCTGGCAACGTCACCCCGTTCAGAGGATACACAGAAGCTGCTTCTTTCGTTACAGGATTCTTTCGATGAACTTAAACCTTCTCAAATCGAATTTGATTTCGATGAAAAACCTGAGCCTGCAAGACCGTCACTAACAAAGCAATGCCTTAATCAGTTCCGTTCTTATCACTGGGCCTACTGGCTGATTAGCGTATTGATTTTTGCAATGTTAACGATGATTTCGGCTGGAAGCATGGAAGCAGACAGTTTATTTCCTATCGTTGTTCCCATTTATCTATTATTTGGTGTGCTTTATAGTTATAAAACTTGGAACAAAGAAATGCGGATGGTCGAATCGATTACACCTTTCCCTCCAGCACTTCTTCTCTTAAGTAAATTGCTTGTTGTCTTAGTCGTAAACATTGGTTTGGCCCTGTTATCTACCTTATATATTGTGAAAGATAATACGATGGTTAACCCCGCTACGTTTCTTTTGCATTGGTTTGCGCCACTTCTCTTTCTGACAGGTTTGCTTGCCTTTGTCATGTTCCATAAAGGGGTAATTGCCGGATTTATCGCCTCACTTGCTGGATGGGCGCTTACTTTTCTTGTGTTACCTTATACTGTTTTCGAACTATCTGGTGAAGCACTTCAACAAGACTTACTCTTTGTTGTCTCCTACCTTATTATACTTGGACTTGGAGTTGCCATGCTCTTCTTATCGTATCGGAAGAGTTTGCATCTTCAATATTTGTGAGATTAGGCGATGATTCAACTACAAAACATCAAATATACTCGAAAACAGTTCACACTTGCTATTCCCGAATTAACACTTGGTTCTGGGATCACCATTCTAGTTGGTAAGAACGGCGCTGGTAAATCTACCTTGCTTCAACTTCTAGCGACAGCAATAAGGCCCCAAAGAGGCATCATTGAATATGGTGGGAGAACAGTGGAAACCTCCCTCCCCTTTATTCGTAAGAATATCGGCTTTCTTCCAACAGGTATCGAATTATATGAAGAGATGAGAATGAAGAGGTTTCTTAGGTATATGTGTGAATTAAAAGGGGTCATTTATCAAGATGCCGTTGATCAAACGATGGAAGCCCTTCATATTCACAAATGTAAAAGAAAGAAAATAAAAGCTCTCTCTCAAGGAGTGAAGCAGCGTGTCGGTATTGCACAAGCCATTCTTGACTGTCCTCCTATTTTGTTACTTGATGAACCATTAAACTACCTCGATAGTCGTGAACGAAAAAACGTCGTCTCCCTTCTATCAAGATATGCCGAAAAAAGACTTGTTCTTATTGCGACACATGAGTTAAATGAATGGGAAGATATTGCTGACGATTTAATCTGGCTTCATGAAGGAGAAGTTCTTTTTCATGGGTCCATTTCTCTTTGGAAAAGAGAGCTTCCTTTACGTGTGTGGCAAGGGAAAATCCTTCTTAACGAAATCGCTCAACTTGAGCAGGAGCGGATTATTCACATGAAACGATTAAATAAACAGTACATGATTAAATACATTGATATCACAAAACCCTTCGATCATTTTCATGAAACGGAAGCAACCATTGAAGATGCCTACTTCATTCGCAAGAAATCCTGGGATGGAGACCTCATCCCAATCTAAAGTTCTTTCGCTTTTATCAAAGAAGCTTAACTTCAGTCCCCCAATTTATGGAGGACTTCTTTTTTTTGCAGGGTGATTCTTCTTGATAGCGAAATAGTGATAAATAGACAAAGAAGGTGATCCATTGCAAAAGCAATCTCTAGGAATGATTTATGAATTTGTACTCGCCCTTCTCCTTATTTTTTCACTCGTCATTGATTTACCCGATCGCGAAGGCACTGCGCTCGATTTTTTTATTTGGCTCTTATTCTTACTTGATTATGCAACGCGACTTTTTTTAAGTGATCACAAATGGACTTTTATCAAACAGCATCCGCTGGATTTGATTGCTATTATTCCGCTCGATCAATTGTTTCGGACCGCAAGACTTGTCCGCTTTATACGGGTGATACGATTAGTCGCACTCATTAATCACCGCACGTCTGTTTTTGAACTCTTTCTAACGAAATATAAAATTGATCGTGCGTTTATCTATGTTATTTCACTCCTCTTCATTTCAGCGCTTTCGATGAAATGGATTGAACCAGAATTTGAGACATATGGTGATGCCCTTTGGTGGGCAGTTGTGACTACCACTACGGTGGGGTATGGAGATCTCTATCCTGAAACAGCTGCAGGCAAACTGGTTGCCGCGGTATTAATGATGGTCGGGATTGGAACGATCGGTGTTATTACAGGAACCGTTGCGGCTATGTTTTCAAATAACAATCGAAATAAACTCCCAACTGAGTTAGATGACATTAAAAGAAAAATCAATCATTACCCTAATATTAGCCAGCTAGATTACAAGCATATGATCGAACAACTTGAAAAAATAAAGATACAAGAAGCAAATAGAACGACTGACGCACAAAACACGGAAGAAAATGATGATTTCTTTTGAAGTTATACATACAATTAGCACAAATATGATTTCACCTCAGAAGAGCTAATGTTTTTTAAGCTCTTCTGAGGTGAAAAATTTCTGTTAACCAATTCGAACCCTAACCAAACTACGACCGTAGAGCACCTTGTTCATTTTTTTAAGCTATTTCTACATATTGTTGCTTTGTTGAAGAAGTTTGGACTGTCCAGTTCGCTCCCAATCTTCCACTATTTCATAGGCTTTTTCAGGAGAGTAACCCTTTCCAACAAGCACTCCCATTAGAATAAACTCTTGAAGAATGTGTGTTGCATTTATGCCTCTGTCGACATCTTCCAACCCTTCATTTACTAAGAATTCCGTGTATTTCACCCATTCATCTGGCGTTTTGCCAAACACAGTTGAGTTTCGATTATGCTCACCTTCTTCCGCCGCTATAGCCTCCTCTTTTGTCTCATGAACCGTTCCAAAAGGATGATTAGGTGGAGCATAGATCGAGTAAAGCTTAATCGGTACATCTCCAGTATTTGTTAGATTGTGCCATGTACCAGCGGGTATAAATACAGCATAATCATCATAAACCTCTCGTTCATAATTCAAGGAATCTTTGCGTTTCCCCATTTGCACCTTTCCCTGTCCTTGTTCAATTCGCAAAAATTGGTCAACGTTTGGGTGCATTTCCAATCCAATGTCTTCACCAACATCGATACTCATTAACGTTAATTGTAAATGTTCACCTGTCCATAAAGCTGTACGAAAAGTATCGTTTTGCTTCGTTGCTTCATTAATATTAGCGACAAATGGTTTCGGTCCATAATCTTTAAATTCCCTACTTCCAGCATTATTGGAAGATCGAGATGTAAACCCCTGCTTTGTCACTTGAGGCAAAGGTTCGTATCCAGGCTGTCTCTCCTCGTTATAAGTTGGCGGACGTTGATAGTGATGATAAGGATGCATAGAAGGATCATAGTACATAGTTTCTCAATCCCTTCACAATGTAT
Organism: Pseudalkalibacillus sp. JSM 102089; assembly: GCF_041366475.1. NCBI lineage: Bacteria > Bacillati > Bacillota > Bacilli > Caryophanales > Fictibacillaceae > Pseudalkalibacillus > Pseudalkalibacillus sp. JSM 102089. The sequence goes on along the minus strand of NZ_JBEWYW010000009.1, from coordinate 33,583 downwards.
AAATTATCCTATGCATCTATCATGGGTGTGTACTTAAAATGTATTAAGTAAATAACACCTAACCTTATGAAGATCCTCCCAGCTCACATTAAAAATGAATGCTTTGTTGCATAGTGAATCCTTTTACATACTTTTTCTCAAGTCCACTTCTTTTGAACCTGATTCACCACCTTAGATTGGTTTTGTCATGCATCAACATATTTATATAACACAAAAATCGTAGTGCGAATCTTAATTCGCACTACGATTTTTGATGTAAATGATAATATTGATTTCACTTTACTTGTGAAGTTATTTCGTTACTTTTTCTGATTTCACTTCTGTTTGATCCCACGCGGTTGTATAAATATTAAAGAGCGATTCGAGCTGATTCATAAAATTTAAAGCGAGAAGGCCATTTCCTTCAGCTTGCTTTGTACAACCGATTGGCACGGTTCTCTTGATAAGCTGTGAATAAATTTCAGCTTCACTAAGCGTGCGCTTAAATTCCTTCTCAGAAACATTCATGAGAAGCGCCAGTGCCCCCGATACGTGCGGAGCAGCCATTGAGGTTCCAGAAAGAACAGCATATTCACTACCCGGATAAGTTGAAAGAATATCTACACCTGGTGCAATTAAGTCAATCTCATTATTGGTATTGGAAAATGGAGCGAGCGTGCGTTGGAAAGAGGCCGCTCCTACTTCAATTACCTCATTATAGGCACCAGGATAAGCGAATTCAGATGTGTCTTCTCTATCGTCTCCTTCATTACCAGCGGCGCACACAACTGAAATATTTTGATTCACGGCATCTTTAATAACATCGTGAAGTTCTGGTACATCAGATGGTCCACCGAGCGACATCGAGATCACATTTACCCGTTCGCCTTCTGTCCCCTTCCAATCGATGGCATACCGAATCCCATTGATGATAGATTGATATGAACCACTTCCGGATTCATTCAGTACTTTAACGATCAAGAGCTTTGAATCTGGGGCAACACCTTGAACCCCTTTTTCTCCGTTCGTTGCTGCAATCGTTCCGGCGACATGCGTACCGTGGCCATTATTATCATCATAACGATCTGCATCTCCACCGAAATCTTGCGTAAAGTTCTTACCTCCAATAATACGTGATTGAAGATCAGGATGATCAATTTGACAACCTGTGTCTATTACCGCAATGATTCGTCCTTTCCCTTTTTCAGATTCTTCCCATACCGCTGGTGCTTGAATCATTTCAATCCCATCTGGAAGAATTCCTGCTTCTTGAACGACTGCATTAACCTCGAATGGTATTAATCTAACATCACTCATGTTTAGCGCCCCTCTCTTTTAACTGAATTATCTGATAAAAAAGATCAGTTTGTCTAGTTCCATATGGTCTAATTTCCCATTTTATTTCATGAGAATATCGTCCCTTCGTACTACTTAAAGAAATCGAGCAGCTTTTTCAGCAAGCTTACTTCGCTCTGTACTCGTTAAGTGGACAATCCCTACCTCATCTTCCTGCTTTAACCGTTCAACAGCGTACGTTAAACCATTGTTCACTGAATCAAGGTAAGGATGGTCAATCTGTTCGGGGTCCCCGATTAGAACAATCTTCGTTCCCTCGCCTACTCTTGTTATAATCGTTTTCACTTCATGAGGAGATAAGTTTTGAACTTCATCAATAATCACAAATTGACGAGGTATACTCCTCCCTCTTATGTACGTTAACGCATCGACTTTTAGCGTCCTCAAGCCAGTTAAAATGTTTGTTAACTCTTCTTCATTACTGGCATCAAATAAAAATTCTAGATTATCATAGATTGGTTGAATCCAGGGTCTAATCTTCTCTTCTTTCTCTCCAGGCAAAAAGCCGATATCATTTCCAACTGGTACCACAGGCTTTGAAACAAGTAGTTTTTGATAATGTTGCTCGTCTTCCGTCTGACTAAGTCCTGCAGCAAGCGCAAGAAGCGTTTTCCCCGTTCCCGCCTTTCCAGTTGCACAAACAAGTGAAACACTTTTATCCATCAACAGCTCCATTAACATACGCTGCTGGACGTTTTTCGGTAGGACTCCCCAAATATGTTCACTCTCTCGGTTCAGCCCTTGGATTACTACTTTCTGATTTCGAAATAGTACTCTTCCAATCCCAGAATGACTACTTCCAAAAATATCTTTTAACAGGATAAAATCCTGACTATAAACTTCTGTGTTCATATACTCACGCAGAATATTCATAGAGAGTTCGCCGCTCTTATAAAGAGAGTCAATGATTTCAGGAGGCACTAGAATTTCATGATAGCCTCTGTGAAGACGATCGACGTGCTCAATAAGACGATCATTCTCATATAGTTCAGGAAAAAAAGCTGGTAACTCAAGTGATTTTTTTAAGGCATCTGCTTTCGCAATCATTAACATATCATTTGAAACAAGAACGACATCTCCTGTATCATCCGTGCTTAAATTAATCGATACTGCAATAATGCGGTTATCATTGGAATCTTCACTAAACTCATTTCTTAGTTTATCAAAAGAGCGATGATTTAACTCAATTCGAAATGTTCCTCCAGATTCAAGTGGAATTGGTTCATCGAGCTTGACTTTGTTTTTATCTCGCAGTTTTTTGTACATTCTGCTAAATTCTCGTGCATTACGACCTACCTCATTCATCAACCGCTTCTTAGAATCGATTTCTTCAATCACAATCGCTGGAACCACAACGTGATTGTCACCAAATCGAAAAAGGAAGTGAGCATCATGCAAGAGAATATTGGTGTCTAGAACAAAGGTTTTCAACAACAGAACAGCTCCTTTTTAACAAAAGTTTAAGAAGGTGAAGGATTAACCCTTCACCTTGGAGTGTTCCAGATTCTATATTCGCAATCCTACCTTTTTACAGAAACACAATGAGATTTACAGCATCTTCATAAAAGATTGGCTACTGTTTGCGCTTCTATTCTCGGATATATTGCTTATACTCCGCATACTCCCTAAACCCCAGCTTTCGTAAAATAGGTTCAGAAGTACCGACTCTCGCTTGCGTCACCGCTATCTCGCATCCTCTTTGACTCGCTTTATATAAACGTGCCTTCAGCATGTTTTTGTAAATCCCTTTCCCTCTATATTCAGGCAGAACCGCTGCTCCATTTAAATAAAGAGTTTTCCCATCCTTACTATAGCGATAATTCGAATAACCGATTGGATACTTTCCGTCTAGCAAGAGCGTATAGCCTCCTCTTCGCTCAGAGAACTGAAGATAAGAAGCTCTTTCATTAATAGCAGCTTTCATCGCCTGATTGTCATAACCCCAAACCTTCCCTGCGATCTCTACATGCTCAAGAACGTCTTCTTTCGTTGTCACTTCTTTATGGATATATTCTGATGATGACGGAATTTCTTCTGTTACTTCCTTTGCTAATCCAACGTATGTATCTGCGTGCTTCATCCCCAATTTAATAAGCTGTTTTTCAAGTTCACTAGACTCAGAATTTGTTTGAATCCACCAGGAGAAGGGGCTGTTTTGAAAATACGCTATCGCTTCTTCAACCTTGTTAAGAGTTTGACTGAAGCGAACAACCTTATTCGCATAGACACTTGCTGATTTATCATTTTTGATCATCACTAGGTCATCTTTTTGAATATAGTGAATAGATTCAGGTACAAGAGCTTCTTCGTAATCCCATTGAATGGCTTCAATTGCACAAATAATTTGCTCCTTATTCATTGCTCATCACCTCATTTCTATAAAAAGCTTCACTTCTGTATAAGGCGCTCTACGAATCCTACTGGTCCTTTGTCCAATCTGTCACATCTAATTTTGATTAAAATGCATAGCCCCAGGACATACTGGGAATAAAAAATCGTTAAGGAGGGTGTGCTCATGGAAACCAATCAGCTCAGAAAAGCACTAGAGCAACGTAGAAATTACTACATTTCGAAGCTTATTGAGGCAGGAGCCTATTCCACCGCTGACCACCATCTGTATCAATGTACACTGACGGACCTTCAGAAAGAGTACAAACAACTATCCAACTATTAATATCCTATAATCAACGGAGATTCGTTAAGAGTCTCTTTTTTATATTCTTTTATTCATGATGTATAAATCACTGATGTACTGGCGAAAATAGTGCCATAGCATTGAAACTAGCAAATTTAGAAAGGATGAAACATAATGAATAAAGCGGAACTTCTAACGACAGTTGCGGAAAGATCGGAAATGTCAAAGAAAGATACTGCGAGAGTGGTAGACACGTTAATGGATACGATTGCTGAGGCACTTGCGAAAGGGGAAAAAGTACAGCTTGTGGGATTTGGTAATTTTGAAGTAAGGGAACGCTCTGCCAGAAAAGGACGAAACCCGCAAACTGGTGAAGAAATTCTCATCCAAGCTTCAAAGACACCCGCTTTTAAACCTGGGAAAGCATTAAAAGAAAAAGTTGTTTAACATTCAGATAAGCTGGATCCCCTCGGTTCCAGCTTTTATTTTAGGAGAAATCAATGGAACTGATGCAGATTGTTAAATACACCGTTACATTCGTTACAATCATTATGCTGATCGTCTTTTATTATCGTATGGCTAAAAAATAATGGCGCGCAACTTAAAGCGCGCTCAACTGTTTACTTAGCTTGTTATACCAGTTTTCATTCAGTTCTTTTGCAAGTAATACCTTTTCGAGACCAGCGCGATCTTTTCGATCATTGTACGTAACGCGATTGACTAAAGCAACAGTTACATCATGATCTGGACGACTCTCAAGGGTTATTTCATCCCCAGCTTTAACTTCTCCCTCTTCTAACACTCGGAGATAATAACCACTATACCCATTTTCCATCACAAATAAGTGCATGTTATCAACTTCAAATTTCTTTGCAAGTTTAAAGCATGGCTGCCTTGGTAAGCTAACCTGTACTTGAATCTCACCAATTCGATAAATATCACCGATACGTGCTTCTGTCTCATCCATTTCAGCTACTGTAAAATTCTCACCAAATGCACCAGCCTTCAGTTCACATCTTAAACGTTCTTCCCAATAGGCATAATGCTCCATTGGGTAAACACAAATGGCTTTCTCTGATCCTCCGTGATGAACAAGATCCGCTTGTCCATCTCCTTCTACTTGTAATTTAGATACATAAACTGATTCAATCACTGGTTGTTTGTAGATACCTGTAGAGATCAACTTCCCTTTGTAGCTCGTTTCAATAGGTTTCCCTACATTCAAACTTACTAATTTCGACATTCGATCGCCTCCTTTCTATAGTTTAGCACAGGGAGAAACAACAAATATGAGCCTAATTTATGCAAAAAAAACAGTCGCTTGACGACTGTTTCCTTTGAATTAAACGTGTCTGTTATCAATACGTTTTTCTATTTCAGCTAGTTCTTTTTCATTTTTAAGTAGTTCTGCTTTATTTTGATCAACGAGCTGTTTAAAGGTTAACTTTTTCAGCTTTTTCAACAAAATTCACCAACTTTCCCTCTGTATGGCTTCATTATACAACAGGTGTGTGTTAGATAAATTAACAAACTATTAAAATTTTGTGAAAATTTACACACATTTCAGTTTATGAATGATTATTCAGATTCATTCCTACTAGAAACTGGACCACCACTTAAACCATAAAAGAATAGTTGAAGAACATCGTCGAGAAAGTCCTTTCGCTCTGACCATGTTTCGGCTGGAATACGCTGCACCTCTGTCTTTAAGGCATTGAGATATAGCATAATCGACTCCATCGAAAGTGAAGCATTAATTTCTCCTCGTTCACGTGCCTTTTCTAAGAGTTGTACAAACAATGGAAGTGTCTGAGTTCGATAAAAACGTTCTACGTAATCCTTTAGCTCTTCATCTGTCGTTAACATTTCTGCTAGAAGCGATGGATTAAGGCTTTGGACTGCCTTATGCTTTTCAAAAATAATCAATTCAATCACTTCAGCGAAAGAATGATCCTGCTGAACAATCTCTTTAAAGGCTTTAAATTGATTGTTCATATAGTCTTTTAGCACTGCTCTTACAAGCACTTCCTTACTCGTAAAATGATTATAAATCGTGACCTGAGAGACATTAGCAAATCGAGCAATGTCACTAATCTTCACCTTTTTTATACCTTCTTTGTTAAATAACGTAAAAGCTGACGCCATTATATCTTTACGCTTCTGTTGTTTACGTAATTCAAATCCATTCATTCTCATCACCATCATTAGTATATCATTTATTGAACTTTTTATTAAATATGAGTTCAATAAATGTTGCTTATTATCATAGAGTCATTTATGATAATAATGAAATATATAATAAGATATAGTTCAAAAATTAACTGAGGGGGACACCTCAATGATCGAATTAAACGGGTTAACAAAACAATTTCCAAACGGAAAAGGGATTTTCGATGTTACGTTCTCCATTCCTAGAGGGGAAGTATTTGGATTTCTCGGCCCGAACGGTGCTGGTAAATCGACAACGATACGTCACTTAATGGGATTCATGAAGCCTTCAAAAGGCACGGCAATGATAGATGGAATGGATACGTGGAAAGATGCTGCCAAAATCCAGAGGAAGATCGGATACCTCCCTGGTGAAATAGCCTTTCTTGATGGAATGGATGGCATCGGTTTCCTTCAATTAGTTGGCGGAATGAGAGATCTAAAAAACACCGCATACCGTGATCAGCTAATTGATAGGCTTCAATTCGATGCAAAAACTCCTATTCGTAAAATGTCCAAAGGAATGAAACAAAAAGTGGGGATCGTAGCTGCTTTTATGCATGAACCTGAAGTTATTATATTAGACGAACCAACCTCTGGTCTTGACCCGCTCATGCAGCGAATTTTCATTGAAATTGTAATGGAGCAGAAAGAGAAAGGCACTACATTCCTAATGTCTTCTCATAGCTTCTCTGAAATTGAACGAACGTGTGATAGAGCTGCAATCATTAAAGATGGAAAAATTGTTGTCGTCGAGAATATTCATGATCTGCAGCAAAAGCAGCGTCGTCTTTTTGATGTTACGTTTGCTACTGAAGCGGAAGCAAAGCGTATCAAAGAAAGTAACCTCGAGGTCATATCAGTCATAGATAACCGCGCAGAAATAGCGGTTCAAGGTGACTACAATCAATTTATTACTGCTTTAGGAGATTATCAGATTCGGAACATTGATATTCATGAACAAAACCTTGAAGAAGTCTTTCTTACTTATTACGACAGGGAGGCAGAGAAATCATGAATATGACACTCTATGCTAGGATGCTAAAAGGCCATGCCAAGTCCATCTCTAGCTATGCAATTGGCTCTGCTCTTTACCTGCTTCTTATCATCGGCATCTATCCTTCGATTGCAGATGCACCTGGTTTGAATGAATTAATGGAGTCTATGCCCGAAAGCTTTCTAGCTGCATTTGGAATGGAAGGTGGATTTCAGCATGTAAGTGACTTTATTGCAGGGGAATATTATGGATTGCTGTATATAGTCATTTTATCGATTTTTTGCTTAATGACAGCTTCACAGCTAATGGCTCGTCACATTGAAAGAGGCTCAATGGCTTACATTCTCGCAACACCAAACTCACGAAAAAAAATTGCCTTCACTCAAGCTCTTGTGCTGCTCACCGGACTTCTTATTATCGGATTAACAACTGCTCTTGCAGGAGTCATTGGAACAGAAATATTAATTGATGATAAGCCGTTTGAAGCCATGACGTTTATGAAGGTTAATCTCGTCGGTATTCTTTTGTTCTACGTCATCTCAGCCTACTCGTTTCTATTCTCTTCCTTATTAAATGATGAGCGACAAGCACTTGGACTTTCTGGATTACTCACCATCGTCTTCTATGGAATGGATTTAATCGGGAAAATGAGCGATAAACTCGATTGGATGGTAAATCTCTCTCTCTTTTCAACATTTCGGCCAGTTGAGATTGCCAGAGGTTCTGTAGAAATCTGGCCATCAATGACGTTCCTTTTCTTACTAGGTACCGTCCTTTATGCCCTTGCCATCATGATCTTCGCTAAAAGAGATCTTCCTTTATAATAAGAAGAAAAGGAGCGATAGGCATGAATTATGTGAAGGAATTGCGTGACGTTGTTGGTCATCGGCCACTGATCTTAGTCGGGGCCGTCGCAATAATCTTAAACGAAAATGGAGAAATTCTACTCCAACAACGTAACGAAAAACAAAAACGCTGGGGGTTACCTGGTGGATTGATGGAACCAGGAGAATCAACGGAAGAAACAGCCGTAAGAGAGTCTTTTGAAGAAACGGGTTTAACAATCCAAAAGCTCACTCTTTTTAAACTCTATTCTGGTGAAGAATTTTTCACGAAAGCAGATAACGGTGATGAATTCTACTCTGTCACAACGGCTTATGTTACAAACGAGTATGCTGGAGATCTCACCCACACAGAAGAAAGTATAGCTTTGGGATACTTTTCTTCAGACCATCTTCCAGAGCTGATGGTTGGAAGCCACAGACGAATGATACGAGATTATATTAGAAATAAAACACAATAAATACCCAAAAAGCAGTGGAACTCGTTCCACTGCTTTTTGACATTTCAACGCATTTTCCAAAACAGCACTGACTTTTCAATCAATTGTTAATAAAGGGTTTACATAATATGTACCTTTTCTTATACTTAATGAGTGATAATGATTATCATTACTATCCAAAAGGGGTTGCTCGAATTGATACATAAAAAAAAGACGATTTCTGCTATATTAGCTTCAACGCTTTTAATTGCTGGCTGTTCTTCTACTACGAGTGAAGAATCAAGTAGCTCAAAGAAAGAAGAAGAAAAGAAATTAGCTTATAATGTTGAAGTAGCTGATTATCATTTTGATACATTCGGAAATATGTTTGCTTATGCGGAGTTTGAACTTTCAGGTGAACCGCTAGCTGAAAGCCTGGGACTTGATCTTGATGTTCTTGACTCTAAGAATATCGATAGTCCCACTCCCTTCGATTATACAGCCGGAATTGAATCATATGAGTATTCTGAGGAAGCGATGTATGAAGTGGTTGAAAAATCCGGGCTTGGTCTCCACCTGATAAATGGTCCAGTCGTAAAATCAGCCTCAAAGGAAACGAATCAAAAACCTGAAGAATGGCTTTCAGAAAGATTCCTTTCTCTAGCAGACTCAGTAGGCTATCCACAGGATGAAATTTTCCGCAATATGTATCCGACTACGATTGAATACTCTAGCGGAGATCCGCATTATGTTGAACAAGTGGATACAGAAGAATACGCATCTGGCGATGATGATACGTATGTTCCAAACTATCAGGTGAACTTTGACTCTCTCCGCTGGGCTCGCGATGGAATGGATAAAGTCTTGACTCCTTCTGCATACGGCGCTACTTTCCTGAAGCAGACTCTATGGGCCGGTGATTTTCTTGGTGGATTCCACACAGTTGATGGTGATGAAGAACTTGCTGGTGAAACAGCGAAGGATGACGATGATGAGAATATTGCTCTTGGTGTAAGTTCCGCTGATGGCATGCAGGGGATGATCTTAACAGAAGAAATCTGGAATAAGATCAATTTTATCCATGACGATTTATTCTATGATTCTACTAATAACGAAGCATCTTCAGATATCAGTAACTACGATCCAACAAATGGTTTTGTATACTTACCTCACGAAGTTAGCGTAACTGAAAACACTGAAGGTGTTGCTCCTGATGCAGAGAGCCTTGAAGTAACCGATACAAACTCTCTATTGGAAGACCAATGGGCGATGCTATGGCCAACTTCTGAATTCTTTGGTATGACCGATCAGCGTTCAGAAAACAAGCAGGTTGCTCCATCTTTCCAGGCACTGTTTGACGGAGAACCATTTACATCTGCACCTGAAGCAAACCTTGATGCCGATCCAGCTAATGATGAGGATTCGAATGATGCTTATACCGTGAATCGCGATATTATGCTTGCAGTCTTTCATAATATTGACGCCATGCATTTTAATCAAGAAGTCGGTACCTTTGTAAGTGAAAACAACGGTCAAGACCAAGGAAAGACGATGAACACTTTCGATGCAGGCTATACAGTTGAATCCCTGCGTATTTTCCAAAGAGCAATTGATGGTCTTCCAGTCGGCTATGCAAGCGGAGAAGACGCGGAAGGTTTAGGAACAGATGAAGGAAAACGTGCGATTGAGATGATTACGAAGCAAGCAGACTTCATTATGAAAGAGCTTATCCTGGACTCAGGACTTGCAGCAGCAAGTTATGACCTCAATGAAAAGAAAGCAAGTAACAACACGACTCTTGAAGCTAACCTTGGTGCGATTCGCGGCTTAACAGCGGCCTACCTTGCAACAGATGATGCGAAATACCGTGACGCAGCGAGACAGCTATACGTCACAATGGATAATGAACTATGGAATGACGAAGCAAAAGCGTACTATACATCTGATGACGCTATGTCATATAACCCAAAAACAGCCGGCGCCGTATCAGCAGTCTTGAGAAACGCTTTATTAACTCTAAATAATACAGGATCTGATCAGGATGCTCCTGAAAATCTCGAACGTGAAATTATCACCCAGCGCTATACTGATTTCTACAATCAAGTCATTGACGGTCCAGCCCTTGATCAAGGAATGCAGGCAAGTGAGTTCTGGGATACTGGAGACTTCTATAAGAAGGATGATGATTCAGGAAATACAGATGGTGACATGGTTCCACAAATTCAAGCAGGTCACGGAGAATACGGCATTTCCCCAGTCCTAGTACCGGTGGAAATTAGCAAATCAAATTAGGGTGTATGTGATGATGAAAAAGCTCTTCTTCCCACTCTCATTTATCCTCCTTCTGATCCTCACTGCGTGCAGTGAGGATCCTGAAGTGATAAGGGAGCAAACAAGTACAAGTACAAATACGCTTCTTGATGAAAGTGGCGAAGTTCTTTATATTGCCAACATAGATGTCAATACCGTTTCGATTGTCGATCCATCAACGAAGGAAGTCATGGACGAAATTCCTGTTGGGAAAGAACCAAGACAGCTCGCATTAAGTCCTGATGGAAAAACGCTCTATGTTAGTACGATGTACAGCAATCAGATCGATGTCATTGATCTGAAGAAAAAGAAAGTGACAGACTCGATTCCAACAGCTAATGAGCCATTTGGATTAGTTACAAGTCCTGACGGCACAACATTATATGTTGCAAATTACCGCTCTTCTTCTGTCTCTGTCATTGATTTACAGGAAGAGAAAACAACAAAGACCATTCAAGTGGATGAACGTCCTCGTACGCTCACAATGACAAAAGACGGGCAGAAAATTTACGTTCCTCACTATTTGTCAGGAAAAATAAGTGTGATTGAAACGAATGAAGATGCCGTTACTTCCATCATCAAACTAGTAGATTCACCAGATCAGAACGATCCTAAAGTGAGTCAAGGAATCCCAAACAAGTTAGAACAGTTTGTCATAGCGCCAGACGGCAAAACCGCATGGGTTCCCCATCTTGTGACAAATGTGGATACACCGATCAATTTTGAAGAAACCGTCTTTCCAGCGATCTCGGTCATTGATCTCGAAGAAGATAAAGAGCTTGTGGATCAACGGAAAGAGCTTTTTGATGAAATAAATGTGTTAGACGTGGATAATGAAACGTTAATTGTATCTAATCCATACGATGTTGCATTTGACCCAGAAGGTAAAAAAGCATACGTCGTTATGGCAGGTAGTGAGGACCTCGTTGTATTTGATCTTACGCGTGGCGGTAATGCGACTCAAGTATTAAGAAGAATTCCTGGTGATAATCCAAGAGGAATCGCCATCTCCCCGGATGGAAGTGAGCTTTACGTTCACAATGCGATGAGCCATGATCTCACAACAATCAATACTGGTGGCGATAGCGCTTATGCTCGTGCGAAACTATCTGGTGATAATCTAGCACTAATCAAAGAGGACCCCCTCTCCCCTCTTGAGAGAGAAGGAAAACAAATTTTTTATAGTGGGAATAGCGATGATTATGCGACAGATATCACAGGAAACAACTGGATGAGCTGCGCTTCTTGTCATGCTGATGGCGATATTAATGGGTTAACATTAACGACACCGAAAGGACCTCGTAACGTGCCCAGTAATGTGAAAGCAACCGAAACCGGTTTGTTCCTATGGGATGGAAGTCGAGATGATTTCACGGATTATATCTTAACGATTCAGGGAGAAATGGGCGGTATGCTTGATTACGATGCTGGAGAAGAGCTTCCTGACGACGTGCAGCATATGTTTGATGCGCTCTTCGCTTACCTGGATCAGCCAGAATCATTTCCCGTTCCAGAAAGTCCTTATCGAGCTGATGATGGTAGTTTAACGGATCAAGCTGAACTCGGGAAAGAACTTTTTGAAGGTGCTGGTAACTGTCTTTCTTGCCATGGCGGATCGCAATTTACAAATAGTGCGAATGCTCTAGATGCAAACGGAAAGTTATCAACTGATAACACCGATTTCCTCTATGATATTGGAACAGCGAATGAAACAGATCAACCATCTGATGGCGATGCAAGAGCTCACTTCCAAAATCCTAGAACACCTTCTCAGTTTGATGTTCCGACGCTACTTGGCGTCTTTGCGACAGCACCTTATTTACACGATGGAAGTGCTGAAACCATCGACGACGCCATTGAGCGCCATGAATATGAAGCAAAGCCTCAATTCGAAGAAGGCGAAGTTGCCGCAATCGCTGAGTACGTCCGTTCCATTGACTAAATTGAATGAACCTCTACATGTAAAATTGTTTCACCTGCCAATATTACTTTAAAGCTGCCATCTCTTTAAAAGGACGGCAGCTTTTCTTTGTAGACGATCGCTTTTGAAATGAAATATAGTACTGATTACCTCATTTTACCTTATTACCCGTCTATTCGTTCGGTTTTACTCGGGATGTGTTAGAATGAGAGGGTCGTTTTGACAAAACTATGAATCTCATTAACTTACATAAGGAAGTGAACATCATGAGGAAGCTATTCCTTTTCCTTCTCGTTGCTTTAGTGGCTTTAGTTGCCGCTTGTTCGAACACCGCATCAACAAACGAGCAAACTGACGAAAAAACTGATCAGCAAGCAACGAATGAAGATGAAAGCAAAGAAAACGAAGACAAGACGGAACAAAAAGAAGAGACCACTCAACCTTTCGAAGCCATGGAGCCTTCTGAGAACGCTAAACCGCTTGAGGAAACCATGACTGAAGAAGAATTAGCGAAAATGCCTGTCGTTGAAGCCCACGGTGAAGATCGCACAAGAAAAACACCTGTTGGAGAAACATTAATGGAAGGCACAACTGATGAAACGGATGGTATTCTAAAAGATTACCGCCTTGTTGCTTACTATGGTCAACCGAACTCCACTCAAATGGGTATTCTCGGTGAGATGGAACCTGAAGCCCTGATGAAGAAATTAAAAGAACAAACACAAGCTTATTCCGATGCTGATCCAAACCGCCCAGCGATTCCAACAATTGAGTTAATCACAACGATTGCTCAGCGCGATCCAGGACCGAATGGTAAATATTATCACATGACCTCAGAAGAGGATATTGACGAATACGCAGAGCTTGCTAAGAAACATAATGCCATTTTAATGCTAGATGTTCAGCTGGGTCGTGACACTGCTCTTCATCAAGTGAAGCTTCTTGAAAAATGGCTTAAGCTTCCTTACGTTCACGTTGCTATTGATACGGAGTTCCATGTAGAAGAAGGTCAAACACCAGGTATCGATCTAGGTAGTGTGGATGGCTCAGAAGTACAGGAAGTTGTCGACTATGTATCTAAATTTGTTGAAGATAATGATTTACCCGATAAGATTGTTCTCGTCCACCAGTTCACTGATCACGCTGTGACGAACAAACAGGCAATCAAGCCAACAGATAACGTAGAGGTTGCTCTAAACTTTGACGGATATGGCGACTATGGAACGAAAATGTCGCTTTACCGTAAATTTGTTCGAAATGAGCCTGTTCAATACGGCGGATTTAAAATTTTCTATAACAAAGATAAACCGGTTCTAACTCCATCCGAAGTGTTGCAACTTGATCCAAATCCAGCAATCATTAATTATCAATAATGGATCTCCCCAAAAGCGCCTCACCCTTTTCTATAAGGGCGAGGCACTTTTTTAATCTTAGTTGTTTATAAAACAAGTCTCACAAATGAACGTACCTTTGTTTTTCAGAAATAGTGGTTATCCGGCTCATTTAAGAGGTATACTTTTTCCATGATTAGCCAACCTATTCAGTGGAGGTGAATATCATGGACAAAAAGACACCAAGCAAAGAAGAAATAAATCAAAACAATAGGAACAAATTCACGAATGAATATGGTGCGGATTTAGATGAACAGGCGATGAATGGCGATTACGGCATGCTCGAAACAGAGGAAGAAGATCGAGCGAACAAAAAAGCGAAGAACTGATTAGAAAGGGGGCATCTTATCAAATTAGAAGGTGACCCCTTTCTTTTTAAAAAGAGTTCTGTATTTTATGTACGTTTCTATTCACCTTTGAATGGGCCCATCACAAGCGTATTTTTATTACTCCTCCATCAAAAACAGGCTATTGTTGCAACCCTATAAACGCATTCTATATTAATCCGGTTGCTTCCGATACATCAAAGTAATCATATACGGAAAGAGGAAGAACAATAATAGTAAGAAAACGACACAACCTCCAATAAACAAAGACACCGTGAATTTCTCACTATAAAAAATAAAGAAGATTAAATAAATGTGAAAAAGAATAAAGAAAGGAATATAGCGAGATTTTCTTAATTGAGAATAATGAGGTTCCTGACAGTTTGGACATGTTATTCCTGAAATAAACTGTTTCATTCCAATTGTTTTCTTTGTCATCACCATCCACTCAGATTGGTAACCTCAATTTTTACATTTCGGCATGCTCCATTCCTTCTCTATTTAACATTCATTTATAGCATCATCTACCCTTGTTAAGCTATAAATGAACTACTCAAGATAAGATTAAAATCTGCTAATCTACTTCTTTTATTTTGTTTTTAATCTCTCTTAATAACACGTTTTGCACCTGTAGTTGATCCGTTATTTTCGTCCCAACTTTTTCTAAATTGTTCGGTAAGGACCAGTGTGAAATGAAATTAAAAACAATCATGGCTCTTTCCGCCCACTCTCTTTAGCTTATTTACCTCAGTTTTATTGTTCCATAACTTGCTCGCCCTGATTAAACGGTTGTAGAAAATCTTTTCTTACATATATGGTATAAACGAATACAACCACTGAAAAAAGCATATTCCCCAAAAAGGGTTGCTGAGATTGATTCGAAACAAGGATTGAACTAATGAATCCGAAAACAACGGAATAAGTGATCATCATCCAGAATCCCCACTTTTTCAGCCTCATATATCCATAAATCATCCCTAAAGTAAGAAAAGCGGTACATACTCTCACTAACCTTTCCGGTGCATCCGGCAGTCCAAATCGATCTGCTATTCCGATAGAATTCGCATTCGGATCATAAAAAACTGACGTTAACAGTAAAACAACAGCTCCAAATAAATAGAAATAACTTATGAGTGAAACGCCTATAGGTCTCCTCAACGATCTCCTCCTTGCTCGTTAACTGTAAAACGGTTAAAATTCTTCATCATCTTCTACTTCCTGTTCTGGGTTTTGATTGTAAGTTCTCTTCTTTTCATCTTCTCTTATAAAAATAACTAGGTGCAACGCGATACCAAATACAATAATGCTAATACCTAGCTCGTCAAACCAAGTCACATAAAACCCATCAAAATAAGCAAACGAAAATAATAAAAACCCTAACGTTACATAAATCGCTGCTACAATATGTCCCACTATGATATAACCTCCGCACATTTTGTCCTCACTCCCAATTATTTCAAAACAGTATCTTGCTGGCAATCATTTTTTTAGCAGCATGAATTTTTCTTTGTCACCTCCGTCATTGCTACGTAACAGAAACGTCGCCAGATGCATCTTATCCTGAAGATATGACCACTTACCTTCATTCTAATGACATTCATCTTTTCCAGATCTATACTAAACCATAAGAAGGACGCGAAAGAAAGGATGTGAATAAGTGAAAATTTCACTCGACGTTGACGGGAAGTATCGAGAAACTAGCGTTACGATTCACTGCAAAGAAGTGGATGATTCAATTAAAGAGATTCTCGATTATCTTAATGCACAAAGAACAGAGTTCATTGTAGGTAAAAAAGGCGAGCAGCAGCACATTATAAAACCAAACGATGTGCACTACTTCCATTCAGAGGGGGATCAGGTCATGGCGACAACTTCCGATGGTGTTTTTAAAGTAAAGGAGAAATTATATAAGCTAGAAGAGAGTCTTCCATTTAATACATTTATACGCCTCTCCAAATCCGTTATTGCTAATCTGCACGAAATCAATCATTTTGAGCCATCTTTTAACGGAACACTTGCTGTACACTTCCACTCTGGCAAAAAAGAATATGCTTCAAGACACTATGTAGGAAAATTGAAAGACGTTCTAAAAATGAATAGGAGGAACAAATAAATGAAAACATTTCTATTTAGAAGTATGATAGGGCTATTTTTCGGGGGATTCCTGGCTGTTTTGCTGACGTACGCTGTGATCTTTTTCGGAGAACAAACGACACTTGATTCAAGTCTTTTTGTGACAAACTCCTTAGGTGCCATTTTCTGTGGATGGTTATTTACCGTGACACCCCTATACTTTGAAATTCGTTCACTAAAACTTCCACAGCAAACGGCTTTACATTTTTGCACAGTAACGGTCGTTTACTTTATTCTAGCGTATGGAATCGGTTGGATCGAAGGTGGAGCAATAAACATTCTTATATTCCTCATTATATCATCCGTTTTTTATAGCGTGATGTGGATAGCTTTCTATCTCTACTTCAAGCATGAATCAAAGAAATTAAATGATGACCTTCAACATATTAAATAACCTTCCTATTTATCTCCATCCATAAAAACTGAAAAGGTGATCAAGCGCTTTTTACAATGCTTGATCACCCTTTTTATTTTTTTATATTTAAATACACTTTAAAAGTAGCTCCTTCGCCGACTGAACTCTCCACTTCAACTGAGCCTTTATGAGATTCCACTATTGATTTCGTAATAGAAAGACCTAATCCGGCTCCACCATATTTCCGCGTTCTAGAGTCATCTACACGATAGAAACGATCAAATACATGGGCAAGATTATCTTTATTTATTCCTGGTCCGTTATCTTTTATACTTATAAGAGCTTTATCTTTTTCTACTATTAGTGATAACTGAATGCTTCCATCACTATGATCTGTATGATGAACGGCGTTATGAAAGATATTTAATATAACCTGCTTGATTTTATCAGGGTCCGCCATTACTTTTAACCCTTCTGTAAGATCGAAATGAACGGTTCGCTTGTCAGCTAGTAAAGTTAGGTTAGGAATCATATTCCGCACGAGCTTTGTTAAATTGGTCTCTTTTAAGTGAAGTTCAGGAGCTCGATCTAACTTGGCTAATAATAAAAGTTCTTCAACAAGAGTAATCACTCTTTTCGTTTCACCATGCATGCTATTTAGAATTATAGCTAACTGTTCAGGCTTCTCAGAAGCTCCTCTTAAAAGAACTTCAATGTAACCATAAATGGATGTTAGAGGGGTTCTTAATTCATGGGAAGCGTCCGCAATAAATTGTCTCATTTGGTCTTTTAATTCTTTCTCATGTTCAAAAGAGATGTCTAATCGCTCTAACATCTCATTAAAAGACCTACTTAAGCGATCTATTTCTTCTTGCCCTTGATAATCAGGGACTCTATTCGTAAGATTTGACGCACTAATACTCTTCACTTGATCAACAATTGTCGAAAGAGGGTTAAGTGTTTTACGAATGACAGATAAGTAAATACCGAGCCCCGCAAGTAATGCAACTAATGAAAGCACCATAAACGTTAGAAGCTGCCTCCACAAGATTAGTTGAAGTGAAGCAGTACTAATCCCCATTTGCAAAAATCCATCCTTATTAGTAGGAAAATCAGGAGGAATTGGTCTAAATACGACTATCTGCTCTGTTCCATTCGAATCCTCAACGAGAAGCGGGTCACTTGGCAGATGACTATCAAAATCGTTCCGGAGCTTCATACGCTCACTTTCTGAGATTTCTGGTACCGCTAGTCCCTCTTCTGATAACAAATCGGTATATTCCTCATCTAATATAGCTAATGAAAACTCTTCTCTTGAAAGGAAACCAGGATCACCAGCATTAGGGGGTTTTGTAAGAATATCTTCTGTTAATAGGGCTTCAATAGGAATGGTCATTAGCTTTGATCGTAAACTTGCCGCTTCATTTTCATAGAGAAAATCCTTCATGATAATAAACTGGAGTAAACCAATGACCATTAAAATAAACGATAGTATAAACAACATTCTTATTAATAGCTGATACCTTAACGATTGCGGCGCAAATAATCGTTTAAAAAATTGGCCATTAACCTTCTTCATTGGATATCCAACCTATACCCTGACCCTCTTATCGTCCGAATCAGCTTGTGTTCTTTATCTTGAAGCTTATCTCTTAGTGCTCTAATATAAACTTCTACAATATTATCCTCGCCTTGAAAAGTATATCCCCATACTTTATCTAGAATCATAAGTTTACTAAGAACCATGCCATGATTAAGAATAAGGTATTTTAGTAATTCATATTCAGTGGGTGAAAGCCCCAAAAGTGTGTTCTGATAAAATAATTCCTTACGACGATCATCAATCTTAAAAGAACCATAAACCACTTCGCCAAATAGATCAGGAAACTGATTACGAAGTCGTGCCTGAATTCTCGCCAATAGCTCTTCGAAACTAAATGGTTTAACTACGTAATCATCTGCGCCTAGACTTAAACCTTTCACACGATCTTCCACTTCATCTCTTGCAGTTAACATAATAACTGACGTTTGAACACCGCTTTTGCGAATCATCTTGCATACCTCGAATCCACCGATACCTGGCATCATGACATCAAGAATCGTGATATGTGGTTTGAACTCCTTCACCAACGTCACCGCACTCATTCCTTCGGCAGCTGTCTTCACCTCATATCCTTCGTTCGTAAGACCCATTTCTAAAAACTGCAAAATATGTTTTTCATCATCAACTAATAAGACTCTAATGGCAGTTACATTCATTTTGTTACCTACTTTCTAGACAGAAATCATAGAACTCATTCTTTGTTTTTCATTATAAGGTCTTTACTTAAAAAGAAATACAGCTTTCAGCTAACTTTCAGCTAGTTTTAAAGTCTACATCAGTTTCATCATGCACAATACATTTATAGCTACAAACAACGAATGAATAAAAAATGGAGTGATAAACGTTGATAAACAAATTAAGATCTCGATTGGATGTACCCCTTGTCTTTATCTTCATACTATCGGCATTTCTAAACGCTTTTAATATTTGGAAGGATGAATATGTTAATACCTATTACACTATGACTGTGGGAAGTATGATGGAAAGCTTCCATAATTTCTTCTTTGCTTCACTTGATTCTGCCGGATCAGTAACCGTAGATAAACCACCATTGACATTCTGGATCCAAACGGTGAGCGCGGAGATTTTTGGATTACATGGTTGGAGCGTGATTCTTCCACAGGCGCTTGCTGGGGTTGGATCAGTCCTTCTGCTTTATTTTCTCATTAAACCTTCTTATGGAACGACAGCAGCTCGACTATCAGCCCTAGCGATGGCAACAACCCCTATTGCAGTTGCTGTTAGTCGAACAAACAATATTGATAGCATGCTTGTTTTTACTCTTTTACTTGCAACTTATTTCTTATTTAAAGGGGTGAAAAATAATAGCACATGGAGCTTGATCGGTGCATTTGCAATTATTGGTATCGGTTTTAATATGAAAATGCTTCAAGCTTATATGGTATTGCCTGCTTTTTACCTCTTCTATCTCCTAGCAGCCAAAACCAATTGGAAGAAAAAAGCAAAAGTTCTTGCAAGTGCAACAGCCATATTACTTGCTGTTTCGCTCTCATGGGCCGTCATTGTTGATGCGATTCCCGAAGATGAGCGACCTTACATTGGAAGTAGTGATACAAACTCTGTACTAGAACTGGCATTTGGATATAACGGGCTCTCTAGACTAACAGGTGACCAGAATGGGACGCCTGGCGATGGTGGCACCACCGGAAATAATACGCCTACAGGATTGAATGCTCCAGAGGGTGCTAGTGATCAGGTTATCGTCAACAATGGTAGAATCCAACAAGGCCCTCCATCTAACCAGAATGGAAATCAAGGAGATGCTGCGCAAGCAACACAAGGTGGTCAACCCGGAGGCTCACAAGGAAATATGTTTGGAACTGGTGAAGAAGGTCCACTACGACTCTTCCAATCTGAACTGTCTGGTCAAGCTAGTTGGCTACTACCGTATGCAATTCTATCTAGCATCGGTTTATTGATTGGTTTCCGATTGAGAGAGACAACTATGAAGCAGATTGAAACAATCTTTTGGTTATCATGGCTCATCCCAGTCGGTATTTTCTTTAGCATAGCAGGCTTTTTCCACCAGTATTATCTCATAATGTTAGCTCCACCGATTGCAGCTCTCTTCGGTACTGGCGGGGTTCAACTCTTTGAATATTATCGCAATGAAAGCAACTGGAAAGCTTGGCTTCTACCAATTTCTATTGGACTCACCTCACTATTCCAATGGGTTATTATGAAGCCTTATGATGAGGTTATTGGTGCAGGATGGTCATTAAGTGTTCTTATTTTAGGCATACTTTCCACTCTCCTATTAACCATTTTGAAATACCGTAAATCGCTTCATACATCAGCTATCAGTATTGCCATGTTGCTTATATTATTCATTGGTCCATTGTATTGGGCAACAACACCAATTGTATATGGTGGAAATAGCGCGCTACCCGAAGCTGGACCTAACACAGAGCAAAGTGTTGGAGATGGAGTAGCCGCTCAGAGTCACATTCAGCTTGATGAGTCTCTCCAAGATTCGGCACAGGATAATCGTCCCCAAATGGGCTCTCCTGGAGGAATGGAGGACATCGAGATTGACGAAAAAACTCTTACTTATTTAAGATCAGAAAATACAAGTGAAACATATTTATTTGCTACAACTAGTTATCAAGTGGCAGCTCCTTACATTATTGACGAAGAAGAAGCCGTCATTACTACAGGCGGATTCTCTGGAACAGATCCTGTATATTCTGTCGATGAAATGAAAGAATTAATCTCAAACGGAGAAGTCAGCTTCTTCTTACTATCAGATCAAGGAGGAAGAGGCGGAAGTTCTGAACTCGCAGAATGGATTACTACGAATGGAGAAGAGATTCCTGAAGAAGAATGGAATTCAACTGTTTTGAACGATGGGAACACAAACAGCGGTCCTCGGGGTGGCTCAACAAAGTTGTATAAACTAACAGCTTCTGAAGGAGGAAATACAAATGAATAAACCTATAAGATATTCGATTATTATTCCGATGTATAACGAAGAAGAAGTCATCGTCGAGGCCTACAGAAGACTGAAGAAAGTAATGAATGAGATTGGAGAATCTTACGAGCTTATATTTGTAAATGATGGGAGTCAGGATCGTAGTCTTGAGATTGTGAAAGATTATAGTGAGTGGGATAAAAAGGTGAAAGTAATCGATCTTTCTCGTAACTTTGGTCATCAAATAGCAATTACTGCTGGCATGGATTATGCTAGCGGTGACGCAGTTGTCGTCATTGATGCGGATTTACAGGATCCACCTGAGCTTATTAAGCAGATGATTCATAAATGGAAAGAAGGATATGAAGTCGTCTATGCAAAAAGAACAAAACGGAAAGGCGAAACGTTCTTTAAACGAGTAACAGCTTCTCTATTCTATCGTACGTTACGTAGTTTAACGGACGTTGATATTCCAGTAGATACAGGAGATTTTCGTTTAATTGATCGTAGGGTATGCGACCAAATGAATCAGCTCCATGAAAAAAATCGATTTGTTAGGGGACTTGTTAGCTGGGTGGGGTTTAAACAAACAGCTGTTGAGTATGAACGGGATGAACGGGTATACGGAGAATCAAAGTACCCTCTAAAAAAGATGTTAAAGCTTTCATTAGATGGGATCACGTCCTTTTCTTATAAGCCATTGAAATTAGCCACATATGCTGGTGTTCTTCTATCCATTACTGGTTTCCTCTATATGTTCCTTGTTATCTATCAAAAGCTATTTACTGAGTCTACGGTTATGGGATGGTCCTCCTTAATCGTGATCCAGTTAATCTTCTTCGGATTCGTTCTCATGATATTAGGTGTGATGGGAGAATACATTGGGCGTATATATGAAGAAGCAAAAGATCGCCCGGTTTACATCGTACGTGAAATGTACGGAAGAAAGGAACAGCTTCGAAATGCTGATCAAGCCGTTATTACCCAAAAATAAGTCAAATAAACTCGTGAAATTTGGAATTACTGGGATCATCAACACTTTCGTCGATCTAATTGTTTTTTTCTTATTCTCAAGTATCGGAATGACTTATTGGATTGCTCAAAGCATTTCATACAGTTCAGGTGTCGTGAACAGCTATATGGTTAATCGCAAGTGGACTTTTCAACAAACTGGTAAAAGAAATAGAAAGGAATTCAGTCGTTTTGTAGCGGTGAACCTTATAACGATCGTATTTTCAACGCTCGTTATAAAAGTTGGACTGCAACAGCTAAACTTGTCCCTCTTCAACGCCAAATTGATTGCTACTCTATTCGGTATGGGAATTAACTATAGTCTTTTGAACACATGGGTCTTTACAGCACCTTCTATGAAAAACGAGTGATAAAAGCGGATGCCATCGGCACCCGCTTTTTTAGAATTTCTATAATAATACTTTTTGCTTAACTTCCGAACCAATTAAATTACCCTCCAATATAAACGCTGCCACATGTTCCAGGTGCTGGTTCATAATAACAATGATTTTTATATTGACCAGCGAAAGGCTGACCGTACCATGTAGGAGGACATGGACCATATGGATTGAAATACCATAGAGAATATTTCCCTGGGTGTTCTCTCCAATAATCCAAATTCTTTTTCGCTAACCTTTTCTCAGCCGATCTTGCTCTGTTATAGAAGACATTCCCCTTTTGAACTGCTTCAAAAGAATAATTCCCTCCCTGGACTTGATAAATAACTTGAGGAATAGTTCTCACATCTTGGAAATCTAAACAATTCGCTTTTGCACGATTCACAATGACATTCCCTACATATAGCATGCCTTGCTTTCCTTCACCCTCGGCTTCTGCTCTCATCATCCTTGCCATTAAGTCAATGTCTTTACTTGTGTATTTCACTCTTGGCATTTTTCCCACCCCAAAAGTATTGTATGAAAGAAGGCTGGTTTGATGTCATTATATTTATATATTGCTGAATAAAAGAAGAAATGAATCATTGCTTTTAAGATGAAAATGCTAACTTGAAAAATCATTAAAATGGCACTTATGCCCATTCGCTCAATATTAAGTAAGCTCTTTTAGATGACCTTCTGGTGCTACGTTATCAAGATATTGATTTTCAATCAGAATTGTTTTTCCTAATAAAAATCCCTTCCAAATGGAATGAGCTTCTCAGAAATACTTCGTATAGAAATCGTACCGTAATTTCCCACTAAGCTGGGCGTACAATTTGGTTGTTTCACTTTTCTCGTGCCCCATCAAACTCTGGATTACCTCAAGAGGAGCACCGTTGTTAATCATATGCGTCGCGTAGCTATGTCTCAATTGATGAGGGTGAATCTCTTTTTTTAACCCTGCATTTCTAGAAATTCGTTTAATGATGTAGCGAATAAGGTCAATACTCATCCGTCTTTTTGGCCTTCTCTCAGTTATAAATAAGCAAGGTTCAAAATCATCACGCTCATCAAGATAGCGTTTCAACCAGATTGAGCAGCGAGTGTTAAAATACACTTCTCTCTCCTTATCCCCTTTTCCATGAACAATGACTGAATTAGTATGAAGGTTAATATCTTCGCGATTGAGCTTCACAACTTCACCAATACGACAACCAGTTGAGTAAAAGAATTCAAACAAAGCTTTTTCCATCGTGTTCTGACAACCCTCTCTCAAGAGTTCAATTTCTATTTCAGTAAGAAACTTTGGTATCCTTTTACCAAGCTTAGGTTCTTTCAATTTAGCAGCTGGATTTTTCTGAATAAATCCCTCATCATAAGTCCATTTAAACAACGATCGTATACACCGGATACGATGCCCTAAGCTAGAAGGCTTTAAATGACTCCCCATTTTCAATAAATATGATTTAAGCTGATCTGTCGTAATCACATTCATATCAACATTACCAAAGTGACATAAGAGCTGATTGTACTGAAAATAGTAAGTCTTGAGCGTTAATGGAGAATATCCTTCAATTTTCTTATCAAGATTATACTTTTCCCAAACAAGCGATAACAACATTCTCTTCACTCCCCCAAGTTACGAATCTAGTAATCTTGATTTTATTATGTCCAGGAAATAGGAAGTTTATGCTAGAGTTATTCAACAATCCGCTCCGAGTTTGTGGAAGTCTTGATATCAAAATATATTTTTTAGATAAACGTTGCTACCAATATTCCAAAAACCTTTAAAGACATAAATACAAAAAATCACTACGAGAACTTTTGCATTTTTTCATCAGAAAAAGAGCTGTCTAAAACAGCTCAGTAATGTTTTATTAATTATTCTTCTTAACGGGAATCCAAATCTCACTTTTTACAGAGGTAGAAGTTAAATCTTTGCTTTTAATCGACACGATTTCGGGTCCTTCTGTTACTTGATAGGTGGAAGATGGAAACCAGTCTGAATAAATCTTTCCCCATGTTTCTTGTAATGTATTAGGGAATGGTCCGGTTGATTCAAATATCGCCCAGGTTAATGCAGTTACTTCAAGTTTAGTAAAATTTCCGGGGCATTCTTGGGTTGTTGCTACTCCTATATATTGATCAAGTTCCCCTTTTTCTTCCATACGCCCTTCTGAAAAGTTACTTGATGCTTGAATCATCCCTTTAGGTTCAACATTTGATAGTTTTTTTAATAGTTCTATTTTATCCATAGTCAAGGATTGCCACATCCCAGCTATTTCCGGATTTTCTCCTTCAAAAACAATTGGAACTCGTTTCATAATACCAACGATGTTAAATGCTTCTTGTTGTTCGATTCGATAATTCATTTCAGTTCCTCCTCTAATTGATAATTGGAAGGTCATAAATGGATATGCTTTTAAATGCTGACCTTTGTTTCTTGCTTCTGTTGGTGTGACGCCATGTAAATTGAGAA
Organism: Pseudalkalibacillus sp. JSM 102089; assembly: GCF_041366475.1. Lineage (NCBI taxonomy): Bacteria > Bacillati > Bacillota > Bacilli > Caryophanales > Fictibacillaceae > Pseudalkalibacillus > Pseudalkalibacillus sp. JSM 102089. The sequence continues at coordinate 8,306 of NZ_JBEWYW010000009.1, read as the reverse complement.
AAGCTCTCGTGAAGGAGTCCGGTGATTTGTATCCATATTTCATCGCAACATCAATTACTTTTACATTACTATTTTGAAGCTCAAATGCTGCCAAACTAAGTCGTCTACGGCGTATATATTCTGATAACGTCATTCCTGCAAGAAAAGAAAACATTCTCTTAAAATGATATTCGGAACAATAAGCTAAACTTGCCACTACTTTGTAGTCTATTTCGTTAGTAAGGTTATCTTCAATATACTTCATTGCAGTATTCATGTCCTTAAGCAAATCCATTAATATGACCTCCTTTCATCAATAGAATAACAGGAGTTTACTCTAATCATCCGACATTCTGTGCACCATTTTGTAGGGTTATTTAACCGAAACTGCTCCGTTAGTTCAATTCTTTCATCCGCATAGTTACACAGCATTGTTTATGAATAGCTCCGATTTAAAGGAATAATCCTTCTAAGAGTTATCTCCTTTTTCTCATTATAAGAAGTATGGCAACTACTATTAGAATGATTGGAACTAGAGAAATTAATGCTATGGTCATTCCGCCCATCCCCATATTATCCCTCCTATCAATACCGCACGCCCTGCACTATCTGTATAGAGCGCTTACCTTATCTTCAGCAAAAGCTCCGAGTTTGTGGAAGGTTTAAATTCAAGATAATCGGAATAAATATGAACGGTTCTTCTTTTTCTCTAATTATTCTTTCCTTTAGACCACTCTTTCTCTAAGATACTCATCTCCCACAAACTCCAGTATTCTTCACCAATTTTTCTCGAATCTCTTATTAAGCCTTCTTTTATAAATCCAGCTTTTTCATAACAAGCAATTGCAGATGAATTAAAGTCGAACACACCAAGACTCACTCTATGTAATTGTAGTTCATCAAATGCTACTTTAAGGATTTCAGTCATCATTTGTTTGCCTATCCCTTTTCCTCTTACATTCTTATCTCCGACTAATACTTTTCCAACTCTTGCTGACTTATTTTCTCTATCGATCTTACCCAATGATATATGTCCGATTACTGTTTCAGTATCTTTATCAATAACACTATAAATCAGTACATTAGAGTCGCCAGTATTAGCGTTCTTCAAATAAGCTTCAAGCTGATCTGCATCTAAAGGAAAAGCGAAGTTTGGACCTCCCCATTGTAGTAGGAACTCAGGAGAATCAATCCAGTTTATAAGTTTATTAAAGTCAGCACGTTCAAAAGGTTTTAGTTCAATCATTAAAAAAGCTCCTCTTTTCATTTCTAATCTGTTTAGTCACCTATAAAAAAAACACTTATTAATCTATTCTTACTTTGCTCCCGTTTGCTGAAGTATTGAAATCATGATATCAACTGTTGTGAACCACGTGCCCTCTTAAAATATAAGGTACAGTGTTGTTTAATAGACCTTTTAATCCCTCAGGTAAATGCAAAAATTTTTCTGCCAACTCTAACTCCATCCAAGTAATTTCTTCAATTTCATCAGGAAATGAGATGTTTATTTCTCCACCAACTATAGTCCCTTGAAAAGTGAAAAAGACTGCGTGATGGTCCCTTTCTTCAAAGAAACCTTCCATGACTGAAAAAACACCATTTACCTCAACATCTAATCCAGTTTCTTCTTTTACTTCACGAATAGCAGCATCTTGCATTGTTTCCCCATGCTCTACTGCACCTCCAGGAAGTGTGTAGTATGAGGCATTTACACCGGTATTTTTGACCATTAATATTTTTTCACTCTTTTCATCAAGCAATAAAACATACGCAACATCTACTCTTTTCAAAGCATTATCCCCCTTATATTAAGGTTTATTTGTTTGTGGCGACACTTCTCTTTTATGTAATTAGTAGGATCCCCTAGTAGAGCAATCGCTCCGAGATTATGGAACATTATGCAAATAGTTATTTCGAGCTACTGCTTAATAAATAATCCCAATAATTAGCGCTATCGCCATACAAATAATTGCTGCAAATTTAGATTGCTTGATTATACGCTCATCACCTTTTCGCAAGGATTCAAAAAATGTGAGTGTAAAGTAAAAACATAACACTATTAGTAAAACAAAAATGATGCTCATCCCAATTCCTTCTCTAGATACTTCCATACGTTACATCAAACCGCCAATCTTTTTTTTTGCAACTTACCCCTTTGAAAGAGTTAATATAATCCACCTTTCCTAACCAATAGAAAAGAAAATCAAAAAACATAAAGATAAAATTGCTGCTATCTTTGCATCCTTCCTAATTGTTGTTCTTATTGTGGGTAACCACCTTATATTTCCAGACAGGCTAATCAATCTAGCAATCAGAAACATAATAAGAAAATACATAAAGAATAAACCAATCATAAAATCACCCTTACCGCATTGTAGATAAATATAAAATAAATAGAATTGGTTTTAATTCAAACTGCTTCTTAAGCACAATATGCCATAGTAAAATTGCAGCTATCGCTCCGATATAGCTGAATACTCAATGAAGTAATAAACACTAGAATATCCTTTGGTTATTTTTTTCTATTATTCCGTAAGGTGATAAACAATTGTGATGCAAGGATAACTGTTATTATGCCTAGCAAAATATTAGTTACACTTAATGTTCCATTCAAATCGTTTAACACGCCAGCGATTGACTCGAGTCTTATTTCCAAGGTATTCCCTCCCTTTCCAGTTCAACATTGTTCCAATTATTTCAAAACCCACTCACTTACTCAACCTTTTCTTTAAAGAAAAAGACGTAATTCCGTAGTACGGAATCACGCCCTATTAATCAAGATCATTCTTTAACATACCCTGATATGATATTACAGAATTGCTCCGAAATACTGGAAGATGGTAAATAAAGATCCTGCTACCTTAAGGTTAAGACTTTTCTTCTTTTGATAACAGTCCAACAATGAACATGACAATAGCATATATAATAATCGTAGTTATTAATAAAGTTAACGGATTAAAATGATCATGCAAAAATGGGGACAAAACTATTACTATCACCAATAGTATTACACCAGCTATTTTTTTGTTTTTCTTCTTTTTTGCAACTTCCATTTTCAATGATAACCTCCCTTTATTCCTGGGTTGCTCTTAAATAATGAAGTAGCTGCAAAGACACCTTACTCAACTTTCGCTCTCTTATAACGCAATAACATCTGTCTAAATAACAAGATTTTTTTAACAGCGTAGGATACAAGTAACGGGATACCGATTAAATATAAAAAAATAGAAGGATAAAAGACATTTGAATCGTACGAACTAAAACTTAAGGGGAGAATGCCACTTGAATTATGATCTAAAATAATATAACCAACCACATTAATTAGTAACAATTTAATAAAGGAAAATAGAAAAACCAATCCTGGGTGTTTTTCTTCTCTCACTAAATCGTAGAACATCACGATAAACATAGCGAGTAACAACAAACTAAAGTTCGTGTAACTCCCCATTAAAAACATAGAGAGAAAGAATATTGCTATACAATAACAGATAAGGGCAATGCGAATTTTACTATTGAACAATGTTTTTGTTGATAGAATAATACGTGAAATAATCACATCCCCCTTTCATTTTCTTCCTCAATACCACCATTGAACGCTTATATTATATTCTGTGTTCGCTCCGAGATAATGGAAGAAATACTTTCTACATCTACTTTAATCACGCTGCCTTTTACCTATGTTATAACCAGTAATAATCCCTACTATTGTAAGAAATAAAATATCCTCTTCAAAGTCATTGAAAAATACCCCATATAATGCCCAAACTATTATAAAAGTAAATATTGAAATAAATAATCCTTTCATCTTCATTCCACCTTTTATACCTTCAATTCAATATCTAAAACTCTATTCCAATTGTTTCAAAGGAGCGTAAATAACTCAATCATTTATTTTACAAAAAAAAAGCCTATCCTATTACAGATAAGCTCCGAGATTATGGAGTAAATGTAACCTTTTCGAAGGACTAATTTTTAAGAATCTCGCTAAAATCACTCCCACGAACAATTTCTTCTCCGCTCTTCATTGTCCAGTCTTTTATAGATAGTTCAGGGTGATTAGTTATATAGCTTTCAGTTATTTTAAATCCAATTTTATAATTGGACCACCTAGGAATATCCTTATTAACGTTTCCATCCTGAAACTGGCTGTATATGTCAGCACTTCTGGAATCAACATTACTTTTAACTTCTTCTAGAACCACCTTTTCTTCTTCTGAAGACAGGGGTTCTGACCAGGGCGCGCTAATATCTGGGTATAAGCGTGAGGCAAAAGACTCTGCTTTCCCCTCGAAAATAATACCGTTTAGTAGCGAGTAATCATTTTTGCTATCCTCAAAAAATATTGAGTGATGGTACTCGTGTGCAACAGCATATTTTAACATCTCTTTTTCGAAGGAAGGATCAAGCATTATTACTATGGCATCTTTGCTCAATGTTATCGCAGCTACACCATTCATCCGTTTAATGATAGAAGCTTGAGGGTCAATGGGTCTCACAAAAATCGTTTTTTTACCACCAGGTAGTTTAGTTGCTGCCTTTACAAGAGACTCTTTTATTATGTTGTTTATCTCATTTTGTTGCATTAAAAGTTCATTTGTATTTTCTTTTAAAGCTTGAGCATTCCCTGTGGGATTAAAATATTGAGAATAGTCTAACCCTCCACTAAGAATTGCATTTTCTTCAGAGGCAGATTTAAGAAATGGTTGAGTTACTTTACTATAAAACTCACCTTTGTTATTCTTCGAAGAATCTTCTGTCGCCTCATTAGCATAATCAAGAAACTCTTCATATAATGGAATGACTTTAAAACCTTGTCCATTTTTTTCGAATTCGATTGTCGATTGAGAAGGTATCTTATCTTCTTCACTAGAACAACCTGTTATCACAACTAATGCAACAATAAAAGTAAATAACATTTTTATAAACGAATTCATAAATCCCCCTTATTATAAGATGTAAGAAAAAGAAGGTTTCAAATAAACATCAAAATCAATTATCCTCCCTAAGCCTAAAAAAAAGCGCTTACTTTTTACTACACAAACGCTCCGATATAACGGAATATCTAGTAAGTTGAGGTCTCCTTCGTCTAAATTACCTATATTTCCACTCTGAATAAATCCGTTTGCTTTAACTTTTGCAATAAGAGAATGATTGAGTTTCGTTTGGATAAGAAGAGTGATGTGAAAAGAAACTCCCTTTATTTTCTATTGGAATATACACAGAATATTGTCCATGGATTTGGAAAGCCTTATATTAAGTATATTAAAAAAGTCTAACCAAAGGACGGTGTTTTTTATGAAACGTATATTTATACTTGGCATTCTATCCTTATGTTTAATTATTGGTGTTGCTTTTGCAGCTTCCAATGGATCAGACCAAGTTCAAGCCCAAAATTATACAAAGGACCAAAAACAACCTTTAGAGCAACTCTTATTAACTCTTTTTAACCAAAAGATTGATGAAGCAGTTGCTAATTATTATAATGATGACTCGCTATACATTCAATGGGTCAAAGATAATGTTGTAGAAGTAGACCAATCCGAGAAAGGTCATACGTTAGAATACACTCACAATGGAAAAAAGCAACAATTTGGATATGTGGTAAAGTTTACAGTTCGCCCTCAGAAAGACAAAATATTAGGAACCGACACAATAACCTTTGGAGTCCAACCAGGTGCCGGTGTAGAACCTACAATAGAAATGATAAGTTATGATCATAATGATGATTAAAGACACTGTACAAATTTTCAAAATTAGTTACAGAGAGTATACATGGGACACCCTAAGCTTGTAGAGGAACTCCAAACCTGGAGTTCCTTCTTTTTCCTTCAACAAACGCTCCGATTATATTGAATAACATCAATGGATTACTTTTGGTTAAAACATTCCTCGCAAATGAACTTACCTTCATTATTCAAGTATGCTTTTATCTCTGTCATACCTTTTCTCTCAGGATATCGCATCTTTATGTAAACAACATCATTTCCTTTTATTTCTCCCCCGCAATTTGAACATTTTGGTGTATTTCCAAACATCTCTTTCACTCCCCATAAAAGCTTAGTTTACTGTTATTACGATGAATCTGTAATAAAGTTTCGGTATTGAATAAAAAATAGGTAACGCTTACTTTTGAATAGCTCCGATTTTACGGAACTAGAATAAAAATGATATATTAGTTTTCGTTATTCAATCCTTTAGGTCGTTGATACATAAACACGAAAGTCAATATAGTAAGTAATGAAAATAAAGATATTCCTATGCTCACGAAAGTGTCATTATATAAAAGTGCACACAGAGTTGTCCAAATTATTACACCTATTACAAAAGAAGTTCTTGGATAAAAAACTTTGATTGCAACTAAATTAAATATAGTCAAAAAAAGAACTAATGTGAAACCATTGTAATACCAAAACTCGATATCCTTTATATCATAAATAAAAAAAGAGAAAAAAAACGGAAATGCCAATATAACTAACAATTTACTTTTATTATCTTTGGTCATATTAATCCCTTCTGATTCCATATAGGTAAAAGTTTGGTTTTAGTTCCAAGACTCTCAATTATGTCGAATTCAATCCTTTCATTACACTGCCCAGTTACTAGCAAAAAATAGAGCATAATCGTTTTAGAGTAAAGCTCCGAGATTGTTGAATGAATCAATCAGCAGACGTAACTGTACCAAAAGGAACGCGTTCCCCATTTTGAAAAGCAACCAGAGTATCATATTTCTTATCTAAAACCACTTTATATAAAAGTTGATGATTCAACTCTTTATTTGAATAATCTTCAGTTTTATTTTGGGTGTAAGAAAGCTCTAATGCATCGTTCTCCTCATCAACATTTAAATTAAAGTCTTCAAAGTAAATGGCTTCATCACCTTGGGTTACATTTATCCCATTCAGAAATACATAGACTACTTGATCATTTTTATAATACAAATGGGTTCCATTGAGATCTTCAGTCTCTTTAATAAATTCCCTAACTTTCTCTTTTGCATCTTTAATATTAATTTCAGTGTAAGAAAGCTCTTTTTCTGAACACCCCATCAAAAGCAACAATAAAATAGACATTATTGAAACTATTATCCTGCTCAATAAATAGCCTCCCCAGATTTTTCATACCCTTATTATTGCTCTGATTCTATAAAGAGCGTTTACTTTTCGCTAAGCAAAGCTCCGAGATTATGGAATACCGTTATGCTTCTAATATTTGGTGCTGATCAACCTTTAAATTCGATTATAGAAAATACACTAAGGCACAACCGAACCCAGTGACGAAGTAAGTTATTAATCCTCTGACCCTATGTTTCTTTTCCACACCTGTTCTCTTCTCTAACCCTCGTATGTAGTCATAAATAACCATAAGACAAACTAGAATGGCAATACCAAAAAAATCATCACCTTCAACTATTAACACCATAGCAAAAACAGTAGATATAGCAAAGGCAATATTGGTAACTATTGTTTTAATGGTAACCCTCCTCCCAATCCCACATAGTCCATTTTCTTTATCTGATCTAAGCACCTACACTTTATTAAGTAAACGCTCCGAGATTGTAGAGTAAAAATACCTTGATGGATTCTTATTATTACAACTACCTACTCAGATTTATTTTTTTCTTTTTTAGTAACTAAATTATATAAGCTGTTGTGTTTATAATTGTAAGCAAACATAGAAATTAATAATGCGACCAAAATAGTAGATAAAACAATCTTAATTACCCCATATTTAGCATAAGCCCCAAAAAGCAAACCAAAAATTAAAGGATAACCAAACCACTTAGAAGAAAAAATCTCTCTAATAGAATTGATAATAAGAACCTCCAAATCCTAATGACATCATCCTGCAACCTTTTACAGATAAGCTCCGAGATTGCTTAGTACCAAATGTATTCAGCAGTATATTTTATTCTTTAGGTTTTACTTCTCGATACACGCCAACTACTCCTGAGATTGTAAATAGTAATAGTGCCCAGGATGTAATATTCATACCATTTTCGTACTGGATTGCATTTATGAAAAGATAAACAGCAGCAATTATAAAAATCAGCACATTGAATGTAATTAGAGCCCTCTTTTTAATAAAACTCACACCTTTGTTCAAGTAATTAAGAATTTCTCAAAAAGTCTAAACCAATTATTTCAAAATCACACATATATAACAACCTAATTTTGTAAAAAAAAGAGCCTACACTATTCGTGATAAGCTCCGAGATTATGGAACACCTCACAAACTAATTCATTTTTCAAATTCGATGTTTGGTAGAAGCGTAACATTATCTTGTTGGTTTAAAATATTTGTTACATCTTTTACCGAACCTTCATCCA
>NZ_JBEWYW010000008.1:0-192693 GCF_041366475.1 Pseudalkalibacillus sp. JSM 102089 | reverse complement strand
ATACATACGATTTTACAATCACCAAAGATTTCAAAAGAAATTAAACAACCTGAGCCCCTATAAGTATAGAGCTCAGGCTGCTTAAAAATGCTTTTTAATTCCTGTCTACTTGACAGGGGTCACTTCAACTCGGGATGGCTGTTTTTTTTGATAAAGTTTGAAAGCGTTTCTTGGAAAAGTATAGGGATTCGCGATACAATAAGAGAGAAGGTTTCATGATAAAGGGAGGAATATAAAATGTCTATGGACTTTAATTTATTTATGAACGACGTTGTTGCAACAGCTCGTGAAGAAATCAAAGCAGCAGGATATAAAGAATTAACAACTTCTGAAGAAGTAGAAGAGGTTGTGACAAGTAAAGGAACAACTCTTGTGATGGTAAACTCTGTATGTGGATGTGCAGGAGGGGTTGCGCGTCCGGCTGCAAAAATGGCTATTACAAACGAAAAGGTGCCAGATCAACTTGTAACTGTTTTTGCAGGTCAAGATAAAGAGGCTACAGCAACAGCACGTTCATACTTCAAAGGTTTTGCACCATCTTCTCCATCGTTTGCTATATTAAAAGACGGAGAAATTATTAATATGGTTGAACGTCATGAAATCGAAGGTAGCGATCCTGAAGAAGTATCTGGAATGCTACAATACTTATTTAATAAATATTGTTAAATTGAACTCATTTACTCAAAAGCACCAGGCAAACTTGCCTGGTGCTTTTTTGCATATAATATTAGTTTCTGTTTCTTTAATTAAGAATGAACAAGAAAGGTTTTTGTTTGATAATACAGAATAAACCGAATTTAACAACTTTAATTTATATGAAATAATATGAATAAATATGTAGAAATCTAAAATATTATCTGCTATAGTAATTAATATACAAAAAAACGAATTATTATACATTGATCAGGGGGAATTAAAATGAAGAAAAATTGGCTAATGATTATAGGTGGATTATTCATGGTGATGGCACTAGTTGCATGCGGATCTTCAAATGAAAATTCGAACGAAGAAGAAAGTGGAGGTTCATCTGAAGAAACGCTCATTATGGGAACTTCAGCAGATTATCCGCCGTTTGAATATATTGATTCTGCAAAAGGAGAAGATATTATTGGTTTTGACGTCGATATTGCAAACTACATCGCTGATGAGTTGGGATATAATGTAGAAATAAAAGATATGGATTTTAGCGGGTTAATTACAGCGCTAAGTAGTGAACGTGTTGATTTCGTTCTAGCAGGAATGACGCCTACAGATGAACGTAAGGAAAATGTCGATTTCTCAGAAATTTATTATTCAGCTAATCACATGATTGTTTCTTCATCAGATAATAAAATGTCAAAGCCAGAAGACCTTGACGGAGCAAAAGTTGGTGTTCAGCTTGGATCGATTCAAGAAGATAAAGCGAATGAGCTAAAAGACAGTGGAATAAATATGGAGATTATCACATTAAATCGAATTCCAGAATTGATTCAAGAACTTAAGTCAGGACGTTACGATGCCATTATTATTGAAGATACGGTAGCGAAGGGCTACTTAGAAAGTAATGAAGATTTAACTGGTGAGAACCTTCCTAATCCCGAGGAAGCAGGGTCAGCTGTCGCTTTTCCGAAAGATAGTGAACTGACTGAAGAATTTGACGAAGTAATTAAAGAAATGAAAGAAAATGGCAAGATGGACGAGCTTATTGAGAAATGGTTTGGTCAAGACACCGTAGAATAACACCTTAGAAGAAAGGATGATCAGGCATGGATTTGGATTTCAGCCAATTCGTGCCTAATATTCCCTACATCCTGCAAGGAATATTGGTCACGTTAAAGTTTGTAAGTGTATCTGCAATAGTAGGATTTGTGCTTGGTACGGTTCTCGCATTATTTAAAATTGGTAGAGTAAAGGTTCTAACTTGGATAGCTGATGCCTATACTTCCGTTTTCCGAGGAACGCCACTCATTTTACAGCTACTATTATTCTATCATGCAACTCCTCAGCTAACGGGTTATGATATTTCAGCTTTTGAAGCCGGTGTCCTTTCATTTGGTCTAAATTCAGCTGCATATATTTCCGAAATTATTCGGGCTGGAATTCGTGCAGTAGACAGCGGACAGAATGAAGCGGCTGCTGCATTAGGTATACCTTATCGTCCGATGATGAAGGATATCATTCTACCACAGGCTATGAAAAACATTTTACCTGCACTCATGAATGAATTTATTACATTAACGAAGGAATCAGCGATTGTATCTGTTATTGGTGTGTTTGATATTATGAGAAGAAGTCAAATAGTGGCAGCAGAGAAGTTCAAGTATTTTGAGCCGTTACTTATTGCGGGGATCATTTATTACTTACTCGTTATGATATTAACTCTAGTTGGAAAAATGGTGGAGAGGAGAATGAGCCGGAGTGATTAGAATAGACAATTTGCACAAGAAGTATGGAACTCTTGAAGTATTAACTGATATTCAAACAACGATTCAAAAAGGAGAAGTAGTTGCAATTATTGGACCTTCTGGATCTGGTAAATCAACTCTTCTTCGATGTATGAATCAATTAGAAAATGCAACCTCCGGAACAATCTGGGTAGATGAGAAAAAATTAACAGATCCCACTACAAACGTCATGGAGTTACGTCAGTCTATTGGGATGGTGTTCCAGCATTTTCACCTTTTTCCTCATAAAACAGTATTGGAAAATCTTATTTATGCACCAATTAAAGTAAAAGGATTAAAGCGAGATGCTGCTGAGAAAAAAGCACATGAGCTCCTATTGCAAGTTGGACTTTCAATGAAGGCGAATGAATATCCGAAACGGCTTTCTGGAGGTCAAAAGCAACGTGTAGCCATAGCAAGAGCACTAGCTATGGAACCTGAGTATATGTTGTTTGATGAACCGACTTCTGCACTCGATCCTGAAATGGTAAAAGAAGTTCTTGATGTAATGAAGGATCTTGGTCAATCAGGGATGACTATGGTGATTGTTACACATGAAATGGCTTTTGCAAGAGAAGCAGCTGATCGTATCCTTTTTCTCGATGGAGGAAAGCTTGTGGAAGAAAGTGAACCTGCAGCATTCTTCAATGAACCAAAAACAGATCGAGCAAAAGCGTTTTTAGATAAAGTGTTATGAAGTGAGCCTATGGTTCACTTTTTTTATGTTGAATATAAGATAAAGTGTCTGACTTAGATATACAATCGCCCTTCCACAACAATAGGATGTAAGGATATATTATGAAAATATTTAATTGAAAGCGCTATTAATAGAGAATTTGCTGTTCAACGATACGAAAATGGTTTAGACTCTGATAATTGAAGGATATTAAAGTAGTAAGTCATATTTGGAAGGAAGTATTTTTATTGAAAGTGAAAATTGGTTATAGAACGCTAAAAACGGCAATAGGTACTGGTGTTGCGATAACAATCGCCCAATTGCTATCTCTTGATAACTACGTTTCTGCTGGCATACTTACCATTCTTTGTATAAAACCGACGACTAAACGGTCTTTTCGAAGTTCATGGGAACGATTTCTAGCTTGTTTACTCGGAATTGTGTTTAGCGCTGTGTTTTTTGAAGGAATCGGATATACACCGTTTAGCATCTCACTATTGTTGCTTTTCTTTATACCAGCCGTAGTCGCCATCAAGGCAACCGAAGGCGTCATTACAAGCTCAGTTATCATTCTCCATATTTATAATTTTAATCAAGTAAGCTGGGACATTGTATGGAACGAAGTAGCTATTATTGTTATTGGTATAGGTGTTGCCCTTCTATTTAACCTCTATATGCCAAGTCTTGAGAAAGATTTGTTGAATATTAGAAAACAAATTGAAGAGAAGTTTTCTGTGATCTTAATGGAATACGCGGTTTATCTTCGAGAAGGTGAAAGCAACTGGGACGGTAAAGAAATCATTGAAGTAGGTGATTTGCTTCAGTATGCGAAGAACTTAGCTCTTAAAGATATCGAAAACCATATGATTCGCGATGATGATAAATACTATGTTTACTTTAAAATGCGAGAAAAACAATTTACGATATTAGAGAGAGTGTTACCGATTATTTCTTCACTCGATCAAACGTATATTCATGGGCGTACGATAGCAGATTTTATGGAAAAGCTTAGTGAAGCTGTTAAACCTCAAAATACTGCGAATCTTTTTTTAGAAGAGCTTGAATCCATGAGAGAGGAATTTAGGAATTCGCCGTTACCTGTTGCTCGAGACGAATTTGAAACGCGGTCAGCTCTTCTTTATTTTCTAAATGAAATCGAACAATATCTGCTATTAAAACGATACTTTAAACCGGGAGCTTTCTCGAAATCCGAATGAATTGCATAAATGGATGCATGATAGATACTAAAAGGAGTGTTAGACCATGACCTCTTTCGTACTATCGATATATCTCTCTGTATCCATTCTTTTCCCTTTTGGTAGTCAACCTACCCCAGGAGACCCGTTTCTTATCGTTAATAAGATGACTAATGAGCTTGCATTCATTAATGAAAATGAAGTTCAGCGTGTTTTACCGGTAGCGACTGGTCGAAGTACGGAAGATACACCAGAAGGGCTTTTTACAATCATTATAAAAGCAGAAGATCCTTATTACAGAAAGAAAAACATAAAGGGGGGTGCGAAAGACAACCCCCTTGGTACAAGATGGATTGGGTTTGATGCAAAAGGTACAAATGGTCGGATTTACGGTGTACATGGTACTAATCGTCCAGATTCAATTGGTAAATATATTACGGCGGGCTGCATACGTCTATTAAATAAAGAGGTTGAGTCGCTTTTTGAGGTCGTTCCAATTGGAACGAAAATCATGATTACTACGAGTGAGAATGATTTTTATAAGCTTGGAGTTGAATCTGGGGCCCTATCTAAGGATAAAGCGATTTTAGACCATAAAGGAGCTCAAAATTAACTTGGTTTATAGCTATGAATAATGATAGATACTAAAAGAGAATGCCTATACAAAGAAGAGGCTGTCAACTGACAGCCTCTTCTTTGTATAGGATGAAAACTGTTTCTTTATTTAAAAATGATTTTTTGCTAGGAACAAGTCGTTATTAAAACAACATCGCAGTTGCTCCAGCAAACAAACTAAGAAGCATCGAGATAATCATAATATATACAACAATCTTTGTGGCTTTACGAGGCATGAGAGTCCCTCCCAAAATAAACATTCTATTGTCATTTTACATGGATTTCTTATATTGGACAAGACAATCCTTCATGAAACAGTAGCGAGTATCGACAAATTTTGTAGTTCTTGAAGGAAAACGCTTACTTAATAAAGAATTAGATATAAGTTAGACATCTAAATTTCGAATTAATTCTATAGCAAGACAACTAGGGAGGAATGGGGATGGAGACAGATAAGAAAGATTTTCAAACTCAATTTGAAGAATGGAAAGCACTAACTGAAAAACTTATTAAGAAGTTTCCGGAGAAGAAAGAAGCGTTTAAGACGAGCTCTGGAATTGATATAGACCGTTTGGGACATCCAGAAACTTTGGATGAGAACTACATGGAGAAATTGGGCTTACCAGGACAATATCCATATACAAGAGGTATTCAACCAACGATGTACCGAGGTAGAACATGGACAATGAGACAGTATGCAGGGTTTGGATCAGCTGAGGAGACCAACCGTCGCTTTAGATATTTACTTGATCAAGGTCAAACTGGATTATCAGTTGCCTTCGATCTTCCTACACAGATCGGCTATGATTCAGACGATATAATGGCCAAAGGTGAAGTTGGTAAAGTGGGTGTTGCTATTGATTCACTCAATGATATGGAAGCGCTTTTACGAGATATCCCTCTTGATAAAGTCAGTACTTCCATGACTATTAATGCTCCAGCATCTGTATTGCTTGCTATGTATATTGTCGTCGCAGAAAAACAGGGAGTGTCACAGGCACAAATTTCTGGAACGATCCAAAATGATATTTTAAAAGAATACATCGCTAGGGGTACGTATATTTTTCCACCAAAACCATCTATGAGACTTATCACGGACATTTTCGCTTATTGTGCTGAGCATGTACCGCGATGGAATACAATTAGTATATCAGGCTATCACATAAGAGAAGCGGGATCGACAGCGGCCCAAGAGCTAGCTTTTACAATAGCTAACGGAATCGCTTATGTTGACGCAGCTATTGAAACTGGGTTAAAGGTCGATGACTTTGCACCAAGATTGGCCTTCTTCTTTAACGGACACAATCAGTTCCTTGAAGAAATTGCGAAGTTCAGAGCTGCGAGAAGAATTTGGGCAAAGATTATGAAGGAACGGTATGGAGCTAAAAAAGCGAAAAGCCTTCAGCTACGTTTTCACACTCAAGTAGCGGGATCAACGCTAACAGCCCAACAACCGGATAACAATATCGTTCGAGTTACCATTCAGGCGCTTGCAGCAGTATTAGGTGGTACCCAGAGTTTGCATACGAATGCAAAGGATGAAGCATTAGCGTTACCAACAGAAGATTCAGCACGGATTGCTCTTCGAACGCAGCAAATTATCGCGAATGAAAGTGGTGTTACGGATACAGTTGATCCGCTAGGAGGTTCTTTCTTTATTGAGAAACTAACTGATCAGTTAGAAGAGTATGTGTTTGATTATATTCGCAAGATTGATGATATGGGTGGCGCAGTCTCAGCTGTTGAGCAAGGTTATATGCAGCGTGAAATTCATCAAGCTTCTTATGAAACTCAAAAGAAAATCGAAAGCGGCGAAGAAGTTGTTGTTGGAATGAATCAATATACTCTAGAAGATGAACCAAAGCCTGAATTACACCGTATAGATCCGGAGCTTCAGCGCAAACAAATCGAGAAAATTGAATCGCTTCGCTCTACAAGAGAACCGAATCGAGTGAGCGCTCGGTTGGAAGAATTGAGAATGGGAGCTAAAGGAACTAGCAATTTAATGCCTCTTATTATTAACTGTGTTAGAGACTATTGCACGGTTGGCGAAATCTGCGGGGTACTACGGGAAGAATTTGGTGAGTACACAGGAATCTAAACAAACTGGGAGTTGAGCGATATGAAGAAGATTCGAGTATTGATTGCGAAGCCAGGTCTTGACGGACACGATAGAGGTGCTCTTGTTATTGCGCAGGCCCTTCGAGACTATGGAATGGAAGTGATCTACACAGGGTTAAGACAGACGCCACAGCAAATCGTTGCAGCTGCTGTACAAGAAGATGTAGATGCAATTGGCCTATCTTGTTTATCTGGGGCCCACAATGAATTATTCCCTGAGATTGTTTCATTATTAGAAGAGCGCAGTGCGGGGGATATTATTGTAGTAGGAGGGGGTGTAATTCCATGGGAAGACATTCCGTTTCTAGAATCAAAAGGGATTCAAAAAGTTTTCACACCAGGAACCCCTACAAAAGATACAGCCATTTTCATTGAAAAAGCAGTATACGAGCGTGATGGAATTGACCAAACAGTTAAAGAGCCACCTAAGAAAATTGACCATATTGGGATTGCCGTTTCTTCTCTTGAAGAAGCACTACCTTTTTATGTGAATCAGCTTCATTTGAAGCTTGAAGCGATTGAGGAAGTCGCTTCTGAAGGTGTGAAAGTCGCTTTTATGAAAATCGGTGAGTCGAGAATCGAACTTCTTGAACCAATGAGTGAGTCTAGTCCAGTTGCCTTATTCATTAAGAAGAGAGGCGAGGGTATTCACCATATTGCTCTTGCTGATGACAGGATTGAAGAACGATTGAAAGAGCTTTCTTCAAACGGTGTTAAGCTGATTCATGAAACACCTGTTAAAGGAGCTGGTGGAGCGAACATTGCATTTCTGCATCCTAAATCAGCAGGAGGAGTACTATACGAACTTTGTGAAAAGGGAACGAAGGAGGCAGAATAATGGACATGTACGATAAAATTAATGAACTGTATGACCGCAGAAGAGAAGTAGAAATGGGCGGTGGTGATGAACGGATTAACAAGCAGCACGAGAAAGGTAAATTAACCGCTAGGGAACGAATTGACTTGCTGGTTGACTCAGGTACCTTTGTAGAGCTGAACTCGTTCATTGAACATCGCTCTCAAGACTTCGGCATGGGAGATTTAAAAGCACCTGGAGAAGGTGTTGTGACCGGTTATGGAAAAGTAGATGGTCGTCCTATTTATGTTTTTGCCCAAGATTTCACAGTGTTTGGTGGCGCATTAGGGGAAATGCACGCCAAAAAAATAACCCATGTTATGGATCTTGCTGCTCGTAATGGTGCTCCAATCATTGGTTTGAATGACTCTGGAGGTGCGAGAATTCAAGAAGGTGTGGTATCATTGGACGGGTACGGACATATCTTCTATCGAAATTCGATCTATTCCGGAGTGATCCCACAAATTTCTGTGATTATGGGTCCATGTGCAGGTGGGGCTGTTTATTCACCAGCAATTACTGATTTTGTTTTTATGGTAGAAGATACGAGTCAGATGTTTATTACTGGTCCGAAAGTAATCGAAACGGTTACGCGCGAGAAAATTTCTGCTGAAGATCTTGGCGGTGCGAAAGTTCACCGTTCTAAAAGTGGAAACGCGCACTTCACAGGAAAAACTGAGGAAGAAGTTCTCGCAAACGTTCGCGATTTGATCACTTACTTACCATCCAATAACGAGGAGAAGACGCCAATCGTGGCAAGTCCGGAACGAGATGATTTTTGTTCAGATCTTGCGGATATTGTCCCATTTGACTCCACGAGACCATATGACGTAAGAGCCGTAATTGATTCAGTTGTTGATAAAGATTCTTTCTTAGAAGTACAAAAGTATTTTGCGAAGAATATCGTCATTGGTTTTGCAAGAATCAAGGGAGAAACAGTTGGAATGATTTGCAATCAGCCTAAGGTAATGGCCGGAGGACTTGATATTGATTCTTCTGATAAGCTTTCACGGTTTATCCGATTCTGTGATTCATTTAATATACCATTGATCACGTTTGAGGATGTTACAGGATTTTTCCCAGGAATTAAGCAAGAACATGGGGGCATTATTCGTCACGGAGCAAAAATTCTTTATTCATATTCTGAAGCAACGGTGCCCAAAATTACAGTCATTTTAAGAAAAGCTTATGGTGGAGCATATGTTGCCCTAAACTCGAAATCCATTGGAGCTGACCTTGTATATGCATGGCCGAATGCAGAGATAGCTGTAATGGGTCCAGAGGGAGCCGCAAACGTCATTTTTGCGAGAGAAATTAATGGGAGCGATAATCCCGAAGAAACGCGCGCTTCAAAGATTGAAGAGTATCGGGAGAAATTTGCTAATCCATACATAGCCGCATCACGCGGGATGGTTGATGATGTCATTGATCCGAGAGAGACTAGAATGAAATTGATTGAAGCACTGGAATTAATGAGAAATAAGCGAGAAGAACGTCCAAAGAAAAAGCATGGTAACATTCCGCTTTAAAATGAATTACAGGAGGCACGACATCATGATTAATGAACAAAGACTTGTGGATGAGTTTTTAGAACTCGTTCAAATTGATTCTGAAACAAAAAACGAAAAGAAAATTGCTGCCATTTTAAAAGAAAAGTTCACATCACTTGGTGTGGAAGTAGAAGAAGATGATGCAGCAGAAAAAACGGAACATGAAGCCGGTAACCTAATTTGTACACTAAAAGGCACCGTTGAAAGTGCAGATCCGATCTACTTCACTTCGCATATGGATACAGTTGTCCCAGGAAAAGGAGTTAAGCCTTCAATTAAAGATGGATATGTCGTATCGGATGGAACAACGATTCTTGGTGCCGATGACAAAACAGGACTAGCTGCGATGTTTGAAGCTATTCGTGTACTAAAAGAACAGAATATCGAGCATGGAACGATCCAATTTATAATAACTGTTGGAGAAGAGTCTGGACTACAAGGTGCAAAAGTTCTTGATCCAGAGAAGCTAATCGCCAAATTTGGCTACGCTCTCGATAGTGATGGTGAAGTTGGGAAAATTATCACAGCGGCTCCTACTCAAGCAAAAATCAAGGCAACTATTTATGGAAAAACGGCTCATGCAGGAGTAGCACCTGAAAAGGGAGTTTCCGCAATCACGATGGCAGCAAAATCTATCGCTAAGATGCCTCTTGGACGTTTGGATAATGAAACGACAGCGAATATTGGTCGTTTTCAAGGTGGCTCACAAACAAACATTGTATGCGACTATGTGGAAGTTCTTGCAGAAGCACGCTCGCTCGTTCCAGAGAAAATGGAAGCTCAAGTAGAAAAAATGAAAAAAGCATTTGAGACAACTGCTTCAGATATGGGAGGCTCCGTTGATCTTGATATTAAGGTCATGTACCCTGGATTTAAGTTCAACGATGGTGATTACGTTGTTGAAATAGCGAAAAAAGCTATGGAAAAGATTGGTCGTTCCCCAGAACTATTGACTAGTGGCGGTGGAAGTGACGCAAACGTTATAGCTGGACACGGTATTCCCACAATTAACCTTGCGGTAGGTTATGAAGAAATTCATACTACAAATGAACGGATGCCGGTAAAAGAATTAGTGAAAGTTTCTGAAGCCGTGGTATCTATTATTAAAGAAGTAGCAAATGCATAGTAAGTAAAGCATTGTTTAGAACATTGTCGGATTTAGACAATGTTCTTTTTTTGTTGTTCTCATCTTCGTGGCAGGATTCCTATATTATGTTAAAATGGATTCGTATGATTACAATTAAAGAAGTGGAAGCGGTGTTAAGATGGACTCTATTCAAACTCATAAACTAATGAACTATATGCGCGGAACATATAAAGTTCTCGAAAATGAATGGCAAAAAAATGCAAGAGAGATTGGATTAACTCAGGCTGAACAACATGTGATGTGGATTGTTTACTTTGAGGAAGAGGTAACGATAACCAAAATATCGGAAATCGGTCTATGGGATGTCTCCACCGTTATGCAGGTATTAAAGCGGTTGAAAAACAAATTGTTCGTTAAACTTGAAAAGAAAACGGATGATCGACGCGTATCATATGTTACTTTGACTGAAGAAGGACTATCTAAAGTAGAAGCGAGTGACCAGTACTCATACTCCGTTATGAAGTACCTTGAAGAATATCGCTCCAAATCAGAAGAAAATGCTGAATTTCTTGAGGCAATGTATCAATTTCAGATGGAGTTCAATAAGCATTTTCACGGAAATGAATTTGTGAAATGGGTTGAAAGACAACAAGTTAAAACGACGTAAGGCAGGGGCCCACTCCTGTCTTTTTGTTAGTTACTAGTGACAGGCACCGCCCGAATAGACTCGAATGGAGTCGATATAGGTTTAAGGAGATGTGTGGAATGGATAGGAGTGCAAAGGGAAGAGGTAGAATTATTTTTCATGTGGATATGAACAGTTTTTATGCGTCAGTTGAAGCTGCTCATAATCCAGAGCTTCGCGGAAAACCTCTTGCGATTGCCGGGAATGTTGAGGAAAGGCGAGGCATTGTGGTGACAAGTAGCTATGAAGCGAGAAAGAAAGGTGTGAAAACAACAATGCCGGTATGGGAAGCGAAAAAGTACTGTCCAGAACTTCTCATCATGCCACCTAACTTTCCCCTTTATCGCCAAACCTCTCTCCAAATATTCGAATTGTTAGAAACCTACACGCCACTCGTTCAGCCAGTATCGATTGATGAAGGTTACTTAGATATTACGGAAGATTGCGGTGAGAAAAGTCCTGTTGCTATTGCAAAGGAAATTCAACAGCGGATTCATTCTGAAATTGGTATTCCATGTAGTATCGGAATCGCCCCTAATAAATTCTTGGCTAAAATGGCTTCTGATATGAAGAAGCCTTTAGGTATAACGATTCTTCGTAAAAGAGAGCTAGATAAATTACTCTGGCCGCTAGATGTTGGTGAAATGCATGGGGTAGGCAAGAAAACGAAGGGGAAATTGCATGAACTCAATATTAAAACCATTCACGATCTTGCTCATGCGAATCCTCTGCAGCTTGAAATGAAGCTTGGTATCAACGGAAGAAGGCTACATGACCGCGCAAATGGGAGGGACGACCGTCCGGTTGATCCTGACGCCATAGATGAGTTTAAAAGCGTTGGGAATTCCACCACTTTTCCCGAGGATCTCATTGATCATCATCGTATTAATACTGCGCTGACTAATTTATCAGATTCGGTCGCGAAGCGTATGAGTAAGAAGAATGTTTTGAGCTTTAATATTCAGCTGACGATTCGCTACAATGATCGCACAACTGTAACCAGAAGCAAGAAGCTTCAAAACCCGATTTCTCAATCTGCTGATATTTTAGATGCAGCTCAGAGACTATTTGAAAAGAACTGGTCCGGGCAGCCAATTCGATTACTTGGAATAACTGGACAGCAATTAGTTGATCGAAACGAAGCCACTGTTCAGCTTGATTTATTTTCTTTTGAAGCTGATTCAAGAAGAGATAGCTTACAGAAAACCATTGGATCTATCCGATCAAAATACGGAGATAGTGCTCTTCTAAAAGGGAACCAGCTTGGCGAAGATGGAAGTCATAAACTGCGAGACGAGAAAAGACGTGGAACGAGTCTAGATCGTGATTTTCTTTGGAATTATAAAAAAGAAAAAGAATAGCCCATTTTTCATCTGATCTGAAAGGGAGCTGACAAAATGAAAATTGTAGAAAAAATGAAGATTGTTCAACATGAAATGCAAAAGGTGCTGATCGGCAAAGAAAAAACGATTGAACTTGTAATGATTTCATTGTTGAATAATGGGAATGTTTTATTAGAAGATGTTCCAGGCACGGGGAAAACACTTCTTGCCCGGTCAATGGCCGTTTTACTAGGAGGGGAATTTAAGAGAATACAATTTACTCCTGATGTTCTTCCAGGTGACGTCACAGGTATTCAATTTTTCAATCCTAAGAAACAAGATTTTGAATTACGACCCGGCCCCGTTATGACGAATGTATTACTCGCAGATGAGATAAATCGAGCTACTCCAAGGACCCAGTCGAGTTTATTGGAAGTTATGGAAGAGAAGCAAGTAACCATTGAAGGAACAACGTTAAAGCTTCCTACTCCTTTTATCGTCATGGCGACACAGAACCCATTAGAATCACAGGGTACCTTCTCATTACCTGAAGCACAAATGGATCGCTTCTTTATGCAAATGAAAAGTGGCTACCCAACCATGAAAGAAGAAAAACAGATGATTCAAATGATGAGATTACATAATCCATTTAATGATTTGACGTGTCTTTTTGAAGAAGGTGAGATTGAATCATTTCAAGAGGAAGTAAAACGAGTTGAACTTTCTGATGTGATTGAAGATTATTTACTTAATATTGTGGAAGCCACAAGAAATTCAGAGTACATAAGTGTTGGCGTTAGTCCAAGGGGCACAATTGCTTTTATGAAAGCCGCACAGGGAAAAGCGTATTTAGAAGGGAGACGATATGTCACTCCTGATGATCTCCAGTTCGTGGCTCCTTATGTTCTTAGTCACCGTCTTGTACTTACGATGGAAGGATCCATGCGGATGACGAAACAAAAAGTATTTAATGAAATTCTCACTCAAATTGAAGTGCCTGTGGAAGTGCTAGGGACGTCAGTAACATGAGGTGGAAATCGTCAACATCGCTTTCATTGTTTCTAACTTCATTTTTTGCCCTGAGCTGGATTGTCCTTCTTCTCTCATTTTATTTTCAGTCTTTTGAACTTTTCTTAATCACCATTGCGCTATTGCTATTAACCTTTTTTACTCGTCTGTACTTGAAAAATGCAGGTGAGCATCTTGAATTAGTAAATAACCGTCGAACGATTAAGCTTTTCAAAGGGGAGCAGGAAACCCTCTCTTTTACACTAAACAATACTGGGAAAGTTCCGATATGGAATGGGCAGCTCCATTTTTCTCTAGAGCCTATTCTGCATGTTTCAAATGTTGATCTAGTCCAAAATACCAAAAACCTTCAATTTTATTCCATACCTTATTATCTTGGTAGAAAGGAAGGGAAAACCATTTCCTTTCCGATTTATGCAGATAAAAGAGGAGTGACTCGGATAAGAAAAGTAGAGCTTTTGATTAAAGATCTCTTTGGATGGGGGAGACAGTTATCCATTCTTGAAAGTTTATTTCAGACAGAAATTCTGATATATCCCGAACTTTTAGAGGTGAAAGGTGTAGAGCGACTTTCGACGTTCGAAATGGGAAGCCATTCTTATGAACATTCGCTATATGAAAACCTCTCATCTCCAGCAGGTGCCAGGGAATACGAAAGTTCGGACCCATTCAATCGCATTCATTGGAAAGCCACAGCTAGAACCTCAGAATTGAAAACAAAAGTATACGAACGTTCGATTGATTTGAGGTGGATATTTGTTCTTGATTTATCTGTTAAAAGGAAAAATAGTCCTGGGCAGGTCTCTAAAGACATCGAGACGTATATAAGTCAACTTGCTTTTCTCTGCAAACTTGCTACCAAAAGAGGGGTGTCATTCGAATTACATATCAATCTAGATCCAGAAGGACCGTCCCCATGTATGACACTAGAAGCAGGTGAGGGAAATGCTCAGTTGAGTAATGCGCTTGAATTGCTAGCTCGAATTGACGAAACGAGGCCTTTGTTATCTTTTGAGCGAATGAGTGCATGGCTGCGGAAGCGAATAACAGATCGATCTGTTGTCATTCGATTAGGAGAACCGATCCACGAGAGCAAAGAAGCAGCGTTTTATCATCTATTAGAAAGGAAAGGACATAAATGCTATGAAGTAAAAATGTCAGGTGATGACGCATATCTTAGCTATTTAGAGAGGAAGAAGGAGTCATGAGTTTACGAAAGGAACTCTCTCATATTCTTTATTACGTTTATGACATGGTGTTTGTGTATCTTATCATTTCGTTTTTTTATTTGTATGAAAAGACCTTTCCACCGATACTTCCCTTTCTGACTATGGTTATAGGGGGAGGCTTAGTATTTTTCGGTGTCTACGCCCGAAACCGCGCATACATTTCGTTTACATGGATGTTGCTGCTAATGGTTTTGACGACTCTTGCGGGAGTAGTAGTGCTAGGTTTCCCGTTCCTATATACGGTTCTTCTTTCGATAGTCATTGCCTGGCGGAGTTATATTAATATGTGGGAGATTGAGCGAAGTAATGATGCTCTCATATTTTTCTTAAGTTTAATTGGGGCGTTTCTATTCTTTTTATTTAGTAATTCATCTGAACTGCGACAGGTTATTTTTTTGTTGCCTCTTGTGCAGTTCGTGATGCTTCTTATTTGTAGAACTGCTGTAGAAGTTAGAAAAACAGGAGGGAAGAAGCAGGCTAGGTGGGCGATAAGCTCTATCTTCATTTTGTTATCTGCTTCAAGTGTACTGTTTAGCATCTTGATTTGGGTGAAAGAACCGATCGTAAAAGCAATCTCTTATTCGATAAGCGGACTAGGTTATGTTATTGGTCTACCGATTTACTGGATAACATCGTTTCTTGAAGGTCGCTTTACTGAAGATGGTCGGGAATTATTACAGACGAGCTCGAGTAGTGAGACTCAAGAAATCATGAACGATAAAAAAATTCTGAATCAAGGGATAGATATTCCGATAGAGATGATTTTCTATACTCTACTTTTCATTTGCTTCGTTATTGTTGCGATCGTTTTGTATAAGAAAAGGTTGGCTCTTTCTCGTTTTCAAGTCAAATCGTTTGCAACTTCAACAAGTGAAACAGTGTATTCACATAAAGATAAACAAATGAAGCAATCAAAGCCACCTTCTGATCAAATAAGAAAACAGCTCTATGATCTTGAAATAAAAGCGTTCAAATATCGTAATGGTCGCCAAAAAGATGAAACGTTAAGTGAATGGTTGCGAAGGATTCCTGGTAGTTGTGAAAACAAAAAGTATATTATTAAAATTTACGAGAAGGTTCGCTATGGAGAGAAAGATCCAGATCACAAAGAGGCTCTTCTGTATAAGAAGCATGTGAAGAACCTCCTTCATGAAGTAAAGTTTTCGTATAAACTAGAGAAGCGGAAAGAAAACTAGAAGAAATAAGTCGAAAACAAGGTGTGAAAGCAGTGGAACGATCATATTTTCAGTGCGTTTATACAGGTATCCCCATACAATTCCTGCTAAAACAGCAGCTATCAGCAATAGAAAAGCGCCTGCATATATGTGTGCACTCATATAAAGAAGAGCAGCTAGTAAGATTGGATACTTGATGTGAATCGTTCTTAGCTGTGTTTGTACAAACCCTCTCCAAAACAGTTCTTCTCCCGGAATGATGATAAGAATTAGGCTGTAATAATGCCAGGTTTGATTAGGTGCTACAAGTTGATAGAGTGCTTCAACCTGAGTTATCGACTGAGGGAAAATGTAGAGCATCATCACTTTACCCACATAAAAAATGAGATACAGCAAGCCACCGCTTCCAATTCCGATTATGAGTTGAGCGAAAGAAATTTCCCTCCATTTAACATGACGGAATGAAAAACTACCGAGTAATAGAAGAGATACGGTAAAGAGCGGCCAGAAGATGTCATTTAACAAAAAGAAAGACAAGAATAAAAGGATATGAGATAGGACTAATGCAACTATTAATCTATTCTTCGAAGACATGAGATCCAGCTCCTATATGAAATTTATACATATAGTGTAGCTGATCATCTAAATGTTTGCGACTAAGAGACGATGAAAAGGAGGATTTAGATGGAAATCACATTTCTTGGGACGGGTGCCGGTGTTCCTTCCACAAAACGCAACGTCAGTTCCGCAGCCCTTCGATTGGATTCTGGAGAAGTATGGTTATTTGACTGTGGAGAAGCGACACAACATCAAATTCTTACTTCATCTATTACACTTAGTAAAATGACAAAAATTTTCATTACTCATTTGCACGGAGACCACATTTTTGGATTACCAGGCATCCTTGGGAGTCGCTCCTTTCAGGGAGGAGAATCAGAATTGGTTGTATATGGTCCCAAAGGATTAGCTGATTTTATTGATACAGCGATTCGGATTAGTGGCACCTACCTACGTTATCCGCTGCGTATTGTAGAAGTAGAGGACGGGGTTCAAGTGAATGAATCTCATTTTTCCATTAAGGTTGCTCTTTTGGAGCACGGAATCGATAGCTTTGGTTATCGCATTGAAGAAAGGGATAAAGCAGGTACGTTAAATGTTGAAAAATTAAAGGCTCTCGGCGTACAGCCTGGACCGATCTATCAAAAGTTGAAAAGCGGTTGTTCAATTAAACTGGAGAACGGGCAAACGATTCATGCGTGTGACGTGACAGGACCAACCATTAAAGGTAGGCACATTGTCGTTTGTGGCGATACAAGATTTACAGAAAAGACCATTGATTTTGCCAGAAATGCCGACGTTTTGATTCACGAAGCTACTTTTTCTGAGGCAAACACTAGACTAGCATATGAGTATTATCATTCCACTACAGTTCAAGCAGCTAGGATTGCAAAGGATGCTCGGGTGGAGAAACTGTTGTTAAATCATATTAGTTCTCGCTACCAGGAATCTGATGTTTTAGGACTGGTGGAAGAAGCGAGAAATGTTTTTGAAAATACCGATTTAATGATGGACCAGACAACGGTACATATTCCATTAAGAAAAACGAGCTCAACTTGAGCTCGCTTTATCTATATCTATTGCAACACATTAGTTCCAACCACGTTCATATTGTTTAGGAGCTTTTAAATCTCCTCCAAGTTCAGCTGCGGCAGTTCTAGCCCAATAAGGATCTCTTAACATTTCTCTAGCGAGTAAAACGAGATCCGCTCGTTCATTTTGAATGATCTCTTCCGCTTGAAGAGGATGGGTAATTAATCCAACGGCTCCAGTTGCAATGTTAGATTCCCTTCGGATTTGTTCGGCATGCTTTACCTGATAACCTGGGTAGGCTTGAATACGCGCAGGAACAACTCCACCAGTACTACAATCAACAAGATCGACACCTTGCTTTTTCATTTCGTCAGAAAAATAAACGAAATCCTCCATTGTATTACCTTCTTCATGGTATTCCTCAGCAGAAATTCGAACGAATAGTGGTCCGTCCCAAACTTCGTTTACTTCATTAATGGTTTCTTTTAAGAAACGATAACGGTTTTCTCTTGAACCGCCATATTCATCCTTACGTTTGTTAGTGAGTGGCGATAGAAATTCATTGATTAAATATCCGTGAGCGCCGTGTAGTTCAATCACATCGAATCCTGCTTCCTTCGCTCGTTCCGCTCCTTTTCTAAAAGCATCGATGGTTGCCTTAATTTGTTCGACTGTCATTTCTTCTGGTGTTTTCATCTCATCATTGAAAGGAATGGAAGATGGTGCAATAATCGGTCCATCGAGAACGGCTTTTCGACCTGCGTGCGCAAGTTGAATGCCAACTTTTGATCCCTGTTCTTGAGAAAGATGCACAATTTTTTTTAATCCTTCTATATGGTCATCACTCCAGATTCCAAGATCCTGTGGAGAAATGCGACCTTGTTCTGTGATGGCTGCTGCTTCTGTGAAAATCAAGCCTGTTCCTCCTACAGCTCTGGAAGTGTAGTGAATATAGTGGAAGCTTGTGGCTTTACCGTCCTGTGCTTCACATGAATACATGCACATGGGACTCATTACAATCCGGTTAGGGAAGGTGACATTTTTAATAGTATATGGTGTAAATAATGCTGAAGACATGCAATCGCTCCTTTATTACTTCTTTCGTAACCCTAAAAGTATAGCATGACCAAAAATAGATGTCGCAAATCTTGCTTTACTTTGTTACCACACTCCAGACAGTTTTCCACCATGACTTTTTTTGTTGAGGAATTTGTTTATTATGCATGATATTAAGCGCCAGGTCTGGGACGTCTGTCATAATTCCATCCACTTCCCAATCGAGGAATTGTCTTAGTCCTTTTTCGTCATTGACCGTATAAGGACGTATTTTAATGCCATGTGAATGCACTGCTTTTACGAGTGATGCATGGATGGATTTGAATTGCGGATGGATCGCTTTTGCTTTTAACTTCTTAGCATAATGCCATGGCTCATGTAAATTCCCCTTATAAAGAGGTGCTGTTTCTAATTTTGGCCATAATTTATGCACATCTATCAGCCGTTGGTGTTCAAAGCTAGAAATCATCGTATTTTTCTCAGAGCGATATTTCTTAATGAGTGGAATCGCCACTTTGGCAAGCTGTTCGTCGTCTTCTCGATAGTATTTTAATTCAATGTTTAACAAAACCTCTGGGTAGTCCGCTGCCCAGATCAAAACCTCTTCTAACGAAGGAATTTTTTCATGTTTAAAATCGGGAGAAAACCAGCTTCCCGCATCAAGTTTTTTGAGGTCAGAGAGAGTGGTTTCTGTCACAATCCCTTTTCCGGATGTTGTCCTTTTCAGCGTTCGATCATGAATAACGACAGGGATCCCATCTTTTGAAAGCTGAATATCAATTTCAATTCCGCCTGCTCCAAGATGAACAGCGCGTTGATAAGCACTTATTGTGTTCTCGGGGCATTGTCTACTTGCGCCTCTGTGAGCGAATATAATTGTCATTGTTCCCCTCATTTCTGCTGGTCTTTTCGGGTTTAGTATGTATAAAATATGATAAACGGAAAAAGAGTTCATAAAAGTCCGTCTATTCCCATTAAACCTACCAAAAACAGGTTGGATTTGCAAAAATAACAGACATATGAGGGGGCGATGTGATGGGGAAATGGCAAACGAAAGAAACCTTAATGTACTTACTATCCAGACTAGTTGAACATCAGAGTGTAACAGGATCATATCCGGAGGTAGCACTTGCTGAATATATTCACCTTCAGCTTCAGGATTTGGACTATTTCAAAGGAAATCCTAATATGCTCGCTCTTCATCCAACAAGTGATGGTCGCTCTTTCGTTACAGGACTTATTAAAAAAGGACGGTCTAAGAAAACGGTTATATTAATTAGCCATTTTGATGTGGTTGACATAGAAGACTACGGACAATTCAAAAATCTAGCTTTTAGTCCATATGATCTTACAGAAGAAATATACAAAAATATTGATAAAATGCCGGTTGAAGTTCAGAACGACCTTACAAGTGGCGAGTGGATGTTTGGGCGTGGTGTAATGGATATGAAAGCTGGCATTGCCCTTCAAATGAGTATGCTTGAAAAAGCAAATTTTGGTGAATTTGACGGGAATATTTTATTCCTTACTGTTCCTGATGAAGAAGCAAATTCACTTGGGATGATCGAAGCTGTTCCTGTACTTGTCGAAATGGCTAAACAGCATGATTTAATTTATACTGCCTGCTTAAATTCTGAACCTGTTTTTACAAATTATCCTGGTGACCAGAACTTGTATGTTTATTCAGGATCAATTGGAAAGCTATTACCTGGCTTTTTCTGTTACGGTCAAGAAACGCACGTTGGTGAGCCGTTCTCAGGATTGAATGCTAACTACATGGCTGCTGAAGTAACAAGAGAGCTTGAGCTTAACGCTGATTTTTGTGAAGTTGTCGATGGGGAAGTAACACCTCCGCCAACTAACTTAATGCAAAAGGATTTAAAAGAAGGATACTCCGTACAGATTCCGCATGTGGGTGTAACTCTTTTCAATGTTCTTGGTATGGAGAGGAGCATTCAGCATATTACAAATCAATTAATGGAGGCAGTCAAAGTTGCTGCCAAACGCATTGAAAATCACTATTTGGAGAAAGCTACAGCGTTCTCCATGCTCCAAAACTATGTCCCTGAACCATTCAAGGTTAACGTTCTGACTTATGAGCAGCTGCATCAACGTGCTGTAATGCTGTTTGGGGAGGCAGAAATTAAGCGTCGGCAAGATTATATATCTGCCAATTTTAAAGATCTAGGCGATCGAGATCTTTCAACAAGAATGGTTTTTGATTTAGCCGCATTATGTAAAGATGATGGTCCGATGATTATCCTTTTTTATAATCCACCATTCTATCCGGCTGTATCTTCCAGGCATGATTCTTTTATTCAGGAAACCATTCATCGAGTGGTCGCTTATAGTTCAACAAAACATAAGGTGACGCTGAAACCTCAACATTATTTTCCAGGACTTTCTGATTTAAGTTTCGTCGGGCTTGAAAGAACGAAAGAAACAATCCAACCATTAATGAGCAACATGCCGTTATATGGTCAATCATACGAATTGCCTCTAGAAGCTTTAGAGCAGCTAAAAGTTCCCGTCATGAACCTTGGACCTAAGGGTAAAGATGCGCATAAATGGACAGAGCGGCTTGAACTCACCTATTCTTTTGAAACGCTTCATGAAATGCTTCCATATACAATTAAGGAGCTGCTTCGCTAAGCGTTTCCCTTCAACAAATGAAGGTGAGTTTGCTATCATGAAAGAATCGAAGTGAAAAGGAGATACTTTATGAAAAAAACGATTCGGATGATAGCCCTCGTCTTATTTGCTTTCTTCTTTATTTTTGCAGGATTTGCTCATTTTCTTCAGGGTGAAGGTTTTGCCGCAATGGTACCCGATTGGGTTCCGTTCAAACTCGGCCTCATTTATTTAACTGGAATCATAGAGATCGTATTAGCGATTCTTCTGCTTGTTCCTTCCACACGTAAACAGGCTAGATTGTGGACGGTCATATATTTAATCGCTATTTTTCCAGCAAATATTTATGCAGCAATTGCTGGCGTACCTGCTCCAGGGCAAGATGAAGCAAATCAAGTATTATTATGGGTGAGATTACTTTTTCAACCATTATTGATCTGGTGGGTATTCTGGGCCGCAGCTCAAAAAGACAGTTAGGGAATTTCCCCTGCTGTCTTTTGCTATAATTGAAAGTTCTAGCTTTAAATTCTATGACATAGTACTTTAACAAGAATAGGGGAAGAATAGA
This sequence comes from Pseudalkalibacillus sp. JSM 102089, assembly GCF_041366475.1. Lineage (NCBI taxonomy): Bacteria > Bacillati > Bacillota > Bacilli > Caryophanales > Fictibacillaceae > Pseudalkalibacillus > Pseudalkalibacillus sp. JSM 102089. The sequence goes on along the minus strand of NZ_JBEWYW010000008.1, from coordinate 170,884 downwards.
GTCAACTTAACAACTGGAGGGGTGAACAAGAAGTGGAAAAAACAACTTTGAAGATTAAAGGAATGACTGGAGAAAATTGTATGGTGATCGTTCGGACTGCTTTACTAGAATTGAATGGAGTTTTAGCTGTAGAAGTTCATCTCAAGGAAGGAAGTGCTAAAGTAACTTATGATAAAAATGAAGTGTCTTCCTCAGATATACAGAAAGTAGTGGAAAAGCAGGGGTATGATGTGAAGGTATAAAAAACCAGCTGAAATTAGTTCTTCAGCTGGTTTTCGTAAATAAATATCGAGATTAGAATGTATGGGCAGTGTCTTTTGCACGAGCAATAGCATCCTGTTTAATTTCTTCTGCTTTATCTGGCATAGCATTATGACCTTCTACAAAGAGTCCTTCGTATTCTGGAACACCGTAGAATTGCATCATCGTTGTGAAGTAACGATGGCCCATTTCCATTTCAGCAGCGGGACCATCAGAATACACGCCACCACGTGCCTGGATATGAATGGCTTTTTTATCTGTTAAAAGACCTACAGGGCCATTTTCAGTATATTTAAAGGCTTTACCAGCCACAGATACAGAGTCAAAATAGGCTTTCATTACTGGAGGGAAAGAGAAATTCCAGAGTGGAGTAACGAATACATATTTATCTGCTTCAATAAATTCTTCACTTAATTCATTAAGACGCTTTACTTTTTCTTGCTCACTTGCTGATAGTTCTTCAAATCCTTTTCCTGACTGCAATTTCCCCCAGCCGCTGAACACATCAGCATCGATTTGAGGAATATGCTCACTATAAAGATCTATATGAACAACCTCATCGGTTTCATTTTCTTGCTTATACGTCTCTATAAATGCTTTACCTACTGCCATACTATAAGATTGAGTATCATCGTGTGGATGAGCAGTGATGTATAAAACTTTTGCCATTACAGATTCATTCCTTTCCTATTCGTTCCAAGTATCTTGAATTGAGTTATTTTTAATTCAAGACAAATTATAAAGCAGTCGTAAGATTGATTCAAGGAATTTGCCTCATAGTAATTAAATCAAGTCAAAGTCCTAAAAGCCTTGCTAGATGAGCAAGGCTTTTAGCAAGAATTATTTAGTTGGTGGCAGTTGAAATGGATTGCAGCTGATACATTTTCGAACGTCATCAGTGATTTTAAGAGGTTGATTCTTAGCTGAAGTTACAGAGGGAACAGAGCTTCCATCGAAATGAATTGGTTTACCATTCATTTAAACTCCTCCTTGTATGTGTTGCTTCTATTTTACTTTGAAAAAAGATGAAGTGGAATAGCTTTCATGTAATATAATTCAATATTTCTTGTTTCAACTAACAAGAGAAAATGGGTAAAATCATTTAATAACGAGATAAAATATGGAAAGGATTCACTTGTTTCACAATTAATCTTAATAACAGTTTAGAAATAAGGTAAACTTAAGGGATTAGAGAGTAAAATTTGTCATTGTGGTTAATAAAGGAGTTATGATTTATGCCCATTATATCAATTTTATTAGGAATATTATTCGTTCTAAATCTTGGTTTTGCTGCGCTCGTTATTTTCCTAGAACGAAAGGATGCTGGGGCCACGTGGGCCTGGCTAATGGTCCTTCTTTTTATTCCTCTGCTTGGTTTTGTGATGTATTTAGTTTTTGGACAAAACCTTAGTCGAAGAAGATTATTTGATTGGGATAATATTAAAAAAGTAGGAATTGAGGATTTAATTGAGGAACAAGTTAGTGAGATCAAAAGCGGGATTTATCCATTTAGACATGAAGAAATTGCCAGACATAAAGATCTTATTTATATGCATCTTGTAAATGATGACGCAGTACTTACTCAGGATAATGCAATAAGCGTTTTTACAGATGGAGAAGAAAAATTTAACGCACTAATTGAGGATATTGGCCGTGCGAGTGATCATATTCACTTTCAATACTATATTTTTCAAAAAGATGATCTTGGTAGGAAGCTGGTAGAAAAGTTGACTCAAAAGGCACAAGAAGGTGTGAAGGTACGTGTTCTTTATGATGAAATGGGTTCAAGAAAAACAAGGAAGCGATTCTTTCGAGATTTAATTGCAGCGGGAGGAGAAGTGGAGGTGTTTTTCCCTTCTCGAATTCCATATGTTAATACTCGCTTGAATTACCGAAATCATCGCAAGCTCGTTATTATTGATGGGAAACTTGGCTATGTTGGTGGGTTTAATGTTGGTGATGAGTACTTAGGTTTAAATCCGAAGTTTGGGTATTGGCGTGATACACATCTACGAATAGAAGGAAGTGCAACGCTCGCTATGCAAACAAGGTTCCTCTTAGATTGGAATCATGCTGCTCGGAACAAAGTAGGTTATGAATCTTGTTACTTTCCTATTATCGAATCGATTGGAAAAGCAGGTGTGCAGGTCGTCAGTAGTGGACCAGATTCAGAATGGGAACAAATTAAAAATGGTTACATTAAGCTTATTACATCAGCAAAACGCACCATATTCATACAAACCCCTTACTTTATACCAGATGCAAGTCTGTTAGATGCTTTACGTATAGCGGCTCTTAGCGGGGTTGATGTGAGGTTAATGATTCCCAACAAACCTGACCATTTGTTTGTATACTGGGCAACCTATTCTTATGTAGGAGAATTACTGAAAGCGGGAGCTAGAATTTACATTTACCAGAACGGTTTTATTCACGCTAAAACCATTGCGGTTGATAGCGAAATATCTTCAGTAGGAACAGCAAATATTGATGTTCGTAGCTTTCGACTTAATTTCGAAGTAAATGCCTTTATCTATGATGAGGAAATCTCAAAGAAACTGGAGAATATTTTCATAAACGATATGAAGAAGAGTCAGGAACTAACAGAAGTGGGATATCTTGACCGCTCGCTTTGGATACGATTTAAAGAATCAATTTCACGCTTGCTTTCTCCAATACTATAAATTAGACATTAATAGAAATACGTAAAGGAGTGTGTTAACTAAACACGCTCCTTTTGTTATGTCTTTATGGGGTAAAAAACGAAAAAAGGACTGAATTGATTACATATAGCTACTTTTACCATTTGAATTGAACCATTCAAACGAATTGAATCGTCTAACTTATAGATAAAGTAAGCGTATATTTATGTGTTATGAAATTGTATTTATTTTCTAATAAGGAAAAAAGTCCTAATAAACCTATGTTATGATAGTTGGGAAGATAAGGAAATGTCGTGGGGGGCCTTTATGATTAAAGAAAAAATGAAGAAAACACATGTGCCATTTCGGCTGAATATCTTATTTCTTTTTGTTTTTTTATTGTTTTCTGTTTTAATCTTACGACTTGGTGTGATCCAAATTGTGCAAGGAGAAGATTTTGAGCGAATTTCAGAGCAAACAGAAAATGTGACAGCGAAATCATCAGCACCAAGAGGGAAGATGTATGATCGATATGGAAGAGTACTTGTTGATAACGAACCAACGTTTACATTAACGTATATCCGAAATCAGAACACGAAACAGCAGGAAAGAATTGATGTAGCTCGTAAGTTAGCAGCATACATAGAAATGGATACAGATAAAGTGACTGAACGAGATTTAAAGGATTTTTGGATTATCACGAGACCAGAAAAGGCAAAGGAGAAGTTATCGGAAGGAGAACGGAATGATCTTGATTCTAAAAAAGCATATCAATTGCAACTTGATCGGATTAAAGAAGAAGATCTTAAAGAAATAACGAGTGATCATGAGGAACTAAAAATAGCCGCGATTAAAAGACAAATGGATACTGGGTATGCGCTTTCTTCTCAGGCTATTAAAAAAGGATTAACGAGAGAAGAAATCGCAAAAGTGAGCGAGAACCTAGAAGAGCTTCCTGGAGTTGATATCTCACCAGATGCCGAACGTGTCTATCCATACGATGAAACGATGGAGACGATGTTTGGTAATCTAGGACAAATCCCTAAAGAATCTTTAGATGCCTATACAATGAAAGGCTACGACAATAATGATCTTGTGGGCATCAGCTATCTTGAGAAGCAGTATGAGGATTTATTAAGAGGGCAGAAAGCGATGAAGAAGTACGTAACGGATAAATCGGGCAAACCAATAGGTGAACCTGAGGTGACTCCAGGAAAAAGAGGGAATGATCTCGTTCTTACAGTAGATATAGATCTTCAGCAGAAGCTTGAATCGATTCTTGAAGAGGAATTAAGAAAAGCTAGAGCTCGTGGGAACCCATACGCTGATCGTGCGTATGCGATTGGAATGGATCCAGAAACGGGTGAGGTATTAGCATTTGGTGGAACAAAATATAGCTCGAAAGAAAATGAGTATATCGAGTATTCCTATGGGACCCTTTCAGAATCATATGAAATGGGATCAGCGGTGAAAGGTGCGTCCGTCCTAACGGGTTATGAAACGGGTGTGATTAGCCATGGAACAACTCTGTTCGATACTCCAATATCTATTCCTTCTACTCCAAAGAAAGCTTCATATGCAAACTTAGGGTGGGTAAATGATGTGGAAGCATTAGAAAGATCCTCCAACGTGTATATGTACCGAATCGCTATGATGATAGCAGGGTTTGATTATGTTCCAGACACAAGCGGGATTCCCTGGAATCGAGATGGCTATAATGCTGTTCGTTATCACTTTAATCAATTTGGATTAGGTAATAAGACGGGAATTGATATGCCAATTGAAACAACAGGAATCAATGGAGGCATTCAGCAAATTGGTAACTTAATGGATTTAATGATTGGGCAGTTTGATACGTATACCCCCTTGCAGATGGCTCAGTATATTTCAACGATTGCGAACGACGGGAAAAGAATTCAACCACACTTTTTAAAAGAAGTTCATGAAGCTTCAAATGTCGATGGATTATCGAATATTATCGTGGATCAGTTCGATACAAACGTAATGAATCGTATTCAAATGAGTCAAAGTGATATAAATCGAGTGCAAAATGGTTTATGGCGAGTAACAAATGCTACCAATGGTACAGCGACAAAGTATTTTAAGGGAGTAGATTTCACTCATGCGGGTAAAACAGGGACTGCTCAGGTGTCATTTGGTAGTGATAATCAGGTTAAGGGTTTTAATTTAACCTTTGTTGGCTATGCTCCTTATGAGGACCCTGAAATTGCCTTAGCTGTTGTAGTCCCTAGCTTAAGTAGTGATCGAAATGAATCAGTAAATAAAGACATAGCTAGACGATTATTTGAAGCTTATTTTGATCTTAAAGACGAACCAAAACCCGCTTCTCCTGGTGAAGAGGAAGATGCTGAATAACAGATTATGATATAACAAGAAAGCCTCACCAGATTGGTGAGGCTTTTACTCATACTACCAGATACCAAGGACATCTAACATGACGAACAAAATAAGAAGAGGTGCAACGAAGCGAATAAGAAAATACCACGTTTCAAACAATCCTTTTTTCAAGCCACTTCCACGTTTTAATTCCTCATAGAGTGCAGACTTCTTCATTTTTAATGGAACAAATAGTGAAATTAATAATGCTCCAATTGGTAACAAAACGTTACTTACTGCATAATCAGCTAAATCAAAAATCGTTTTATTAAATAATGTCGCGTCGCTTAAAACGCCGTATGATAGGGCAGATGGAATTCCAATAACAAAAATCGCAAGTCCGATAATCCATGCCCATTTTTTTCGTTTCTTAAGATCGCCTTTTGATATCACCGATACAATGATTTCAAGCATAGAGAAGGCGGAAGTTAATGCCGCAAATAAGAAAAGAACTAAGAATGCAATGAAAAAGAGCATGCCGAACGGTAATTGTCCAAAGACTGTCGGAAGGACATTGAACAATAGAACGGGACCAGCGCCTGCTTCAAGATCGAAAGCAAATACAGCAGGAAAGATCGCAAGACCAGCAAGCAATACAATGAAAATGTTCATGGCGACAATCGAGATCGCTGAGCGTGGTAAGCTCTGCGTCTTTGGTAAGTAAGAACTGTAAGTAACCATAACGGATACACCAACACTTAATGTAAAGAAAGATTGACCCATTGCTTCAAGTATGGTTTGTGATGTGACTTTTGAGAAATCGGGTTGAAGCAAGAATAAGATCCCGTCCATCGAACCTTCTAATGTTACCGCACGAATGACAAGAATAATAAAGAGAAGAAATAATGCAGGCATCATAATTTTACTTGCTTGTTCAATTCCTTTTTCAACACCTCTTGCTACAACAAGGATCGTTAAAATAATGAAAATAAATTGTGCGAATATGCTAATAAATGAATTCGAAATGGTCGTTCCAAAAACCTGAGCGTATTCGTCTGAAGATAGTCCATTTAACTCTCCTGACACAGCTTTATACAGGTAGGCAATAATCCAGCCCCCAATAACACTGTAAAAGGATAACAAGATGAATGAAGTAATCATGCCCATAATCCCTACGCGATACCATTTTGATTCAGGAGAAATGGTTTTATAAGAATCTACCGCATTACTTTGAGCTGTTCGTCCAATAGAGAACTCTGCAAGCAAAAGAGGGAGACCGAGAATTAAGGTGAATAGGATGAAGATCAGAAAGAAAGCCCCGCCTCCGTTCTGTCCTGCTGTATAAGGGAATTTCCAAATTGCGCCAAGACCGATGGCAGAACCTGCTGCAGCTAGGATAAATCCAAGTCTTGATGACCATTGTTCGTTTTGACTCATGCTGTTTTCTCCTTTCAATTTGTATTGAATGCTGATGACGCTATGCCACAAAAAAATCGTCCCTACGTTATCCGTAGGGACGATTGTTATCGCGGTACCACCCTGGTTGTGAGATGAACTCACCACTTCATAGTATAACGATCTTCACCGTCTTTTGCGATTGCAAAAGAAGCTCCAGAAATGAATTTCACGTCCTTTTATATACCGATTCTCACCAACCATCGGCTCTCTTCAATAGGGAAAAGGTAGCTACTTAGTTTCCTTCAAAGCAGTTCAATTATTTTAGAGTTATTCAATTTTTATCATGACCAACTGAAAGTGTCAACAAGAATTTAAATATGGAAAAATAATCAATATCATGTTTTGTGTTTGAATCGGGTGCCGAAAAGTTAGTCGTCTTTTTTATCGTCTTCAAAATGCGCGTCAATCGGCCCTTTTTGCGGCTTATTTTTCTTGCGGCGAATTGTTTGTAAAATCTTTTTGTAGTTTAATGAAAAAGTCTTGGGCTCATAGTGTTCAGAAGCTTTAATATCGGCTGTTGAAGCACGCATAAACGACCAACCTAGCATAATCATGATAAATAGAAGAGGAAACCCACCGACAATACTTGCGGTTTGGAGAGTTCCAAGTCCCCCAACAAACATCAGCACTAGTGGCATTAAGCAAAGAGCAAATGCCCAGAAGAGCCGATTCCAACGGAGGGGTTCATCTTTAACCTCTTTTTGGACAACGGAAGCGAGAATATAGGAGCTAGAATCAAACGTAGTCGCAAGAAAGATGATCGCTAACACAACAAAAACGAGAATCATAAACCATGATAGGGGAAGCTGAGCAATCGTTTCAATTATCGCTCTTGGTGCACCCTGGTCATTGAGTACGTTAATGACGTCGAATTCACCTGTTAACTGCATATGAAGTCCATAATTTCCAAGGATACCAAAGAATAATAAGCTGCCCAGGGTTCCGTAACTAATGGTTCCAAGGATCATTTGTTTAATAGAACGACCTCTTGAAATCTTGGCAACGAATAGCCCGACAAAAGGTGCGTAAACAAGCCACCATGCCCAGTAGAAGACGGTCCAACTCTCGGGGAATCCAGTTTTATCATATGGACCAAGAGCATTGAATGGCTCTGTCCATGTACTCATATGAAAGAAGTTATCTAACAATAAGCCGACACTGTTCGTTGCCGTTTCAACGAGAAACCGCGTCGGACCTACTATTAAAACAAAGAGAAGCAGAAAAATCGAGAGAACTAAGTTGATATCTGATAGCATCTTAATTCCTTTCTTTAATCCTGAGTAGGCACTAATAGCAAAAATAGCTGTGACCAGAATAAGAATCATCGTCTTTAAGCCCATTGTTACTCCAATACCTGTCAGAGCATCGATTCCTTCAGCGATCATAGGAGTTCCAAGGGCAAGCGTGGTACCTGCTCCCCCAAGGAGTCCAAACATGAATAGAACATCAATAATAGTCCCTAAAGGTCCATCAACAAGGTTTCCGATTAAGGGTCTTGTCGCTTCACTTATTTTGAGAACGGGTTTTTTACGAACATAGTAGAAATAAGCCATAGGAAGAGCGGGAAGGGTGTAGATCGCCCATGCGATTGGTCCCCAGTGGAAGATTCCGTATGTACTTGCCCATAGGATAGCTTCTTCTGTTCCAGGCTCCAATCCAAACGGTGGTCCTTGATAATAATAGGCCCATTCGATCGTTCCCCAATATAAAATACTTGATCCTATTCCTGCACAGAATAGCATTCCTGCCCAAGAAAAATTATTGAATTCAGGACGTTCTCCTTCTTCACCTAATCGCACGCGTCCATTATCACTGAACGCGACATAGATCAAAAAGAAAAAAATACCGAGACCGACAATTAAATAAAGGACACCAAATTGGGTTGTAACAAACTCATTTGCTTTATCGACAAATTCCTTTCCACTCTCGGGAAAAAGCGTAAGTGGGACGGTAACGAGCAGTAATAAACTTAAAGCACCTAGAAAGGTAGGCCAATCAATTATTCGCTTATCCATTACATTTAAACTCCTTTGCAATAGCGGACTAAACTTAGTTTCTAGCACGAACATTTTTTTATACAACGCTTTTTATTTTTTGGAATTACGTCGGTTTTGTTATAATAAGTGGATAGAAAGTTACATTAGAGGGTGAAGTATTTGGAGCCATTTACTGAGAAAGTCGTTTCGATTATTAGTAAAATCCCATCTGGTAAAGTGATGACATATGGACAAATCGCAAAGTGTGCGGGAAGTCGAAGAGGAGCAAGACAAGTGGTTAGAATTCTCCATTCAATGAGTCAGAAGTATAAACTCCCATGGCATCGTGTGATCAACGCAAAAGGGGAAATTGGTATCAAAACGGAAGAAGGCTCTATTGATCAGAAAATGTTGCTCGAAGGAGAAGGGATTGTCTTTCTTCCTAATTCAAAAGTTGATTTAACTGTCTATCGCTATGAGCCAGCTCTGCGAGACAATGGTTAATAAAACAAGAAGGTGTATCTCGTTAGAGATACACCTTCTTGTTCAGTAATTCTATTTGCTTTTATCAATACATGAAACAAGGCGCTTTTCAATGTCAGAGCCAATATCGCTTAAGTTGTCATCACCCGTTAAATTTAATAATGTTGTTGGGTTGGGCATCCCGATTTTAGTTTGACCACCTTCTTCATATACAACAATTTTACATGGGAGAAAGTATCCAACTAATTTGTCTTCATTTAGAACGCGCTCAGCCTCTTTAGGATTGCAAACTTCTAGAACACGATAAGGTGTATGAAAGTCCATTCCTTTTTCTTGTAACTTAGCAGATAGATCGAAATCCCATAATACACCGAATTTTTCTGTCTGAAGTTCCGTACTTAAATCAGAGACTGCCTGGTCGACTGTTTTGGATGTTTCAACTGTGTAATGAAAACTCATTTAGAACAACCCCTTATAATAAATATCGTTATGCTTTATTGGTATACCCGGCATCGTATATTTTAAACGAGTCCATATGAAAAAACAGGCGTTTGTCGCCTGTTTTGTTTATTTCGTCATTTTGAAAGCGGCATTTAGTTGACCACGAATCATTTCGTCTCTGATTTTATCTTTGTCTTTCTGCTTTTCTTTCTTATATAGCTTTTTGATTTCAAATGTTTGCATACCATCTTCAATTTGATTGGCGATATCCATTAATTTCTCTACATCCGTAAATGAAAATTTTCGAGTTCCGCCACCAGATCGTTCTGGCAAGATTAGTCCTCTTTCTTCGTAGTAGCGGATTTTTCGTAAAGATAGTCCCGTTAGTTCACTAACTGAACCGATTGGCAGAACTTTTTTATCTTTGTATGACATCTCCAGTCACTCCCTGTGGATATATTCATAATGCAGCTACCGCTACATATACTATTGAAGTCTTCTAAACTGGCAATCTACTATGATTATAGCATAGGCTCTAAAAGAAAATGCATCATATGTTAGAATACCTAACGTATGATATGTGTTATTCGCAAAGAGTGTGTGAGGAAAGGTGCCATAAGACTTGCGGTTAGCCAAAGAGGGTGTCAATATAGAAATGTGCAAACGGTTGTATATATTACTAAGGAGGATGTTGCAATGGTATATAAAGAAACCGTTTTGATCACAGGTAAAGTGACAATGACCTTTTTAATGGATTTTGTCAAAAGTGCGAACGAGTTTAGTAGTTATATTATTGTTGAAGTTGAAGGAAGACGATTAAATGCTAAAAGTATATTAAGTATGGGACGGTTAACAACTCATTTTGGGCCAATGAAAATTATTGCAAATGGACTCGACGGTGAAGAGGCTTTATATCACTTGAAAAAGAGGTGTGAAGTTGTTCAGAAGAAGAGTGTTTAAATAGATAAAGAGGGCTTTTAAAGTAATTAAAATGGCGCTCTATTTTTGTTTGCCCGGACATTGTACGAATGTCCGGGTTAGTTTAGCTAGTTATTTTTGTTTCTCAAACGCTTTTCCTAACTCTTCTGCTTTTTTAGTTGCGTCTGTAATACAAGACAATATTGCTCTTTCGAATTGATATTCCTTTAAAGAAGTTATGCCAGCTTGAGTTGTTCCTCCTGAACTTGTAATTTTTTCTCTTAATAAAGTTGGAGATTGATTAGTGCGACGGAGCATGTTTGCGGCTCCATTCATTGTTTGAAGCAGCAGCTCGCGTGCTGTATCCTTGTCTAGGCCATTTTGAATCGCAGCTTTTTCCATGCATTCAACCATATAGTAAAAATAAGCTGGCCCACTACCAGATAACCCCGTTACAGCGTTCATTTTATCTTCTGTAATCTGTACAACACTCCCGATTGTAAGGAATAAGTTTTCTGCAAATAACAGGTCCTCTTTCTTAGCGAAATGACCTGGAGAAATCGCTGTTGCGGATAATCCAATCATAGCTGATGTGTTAGGCATAGCTCGAACGATAGGTGTGCACGTTCCAATAGCCTCCTCAACATAAGAGGTTGTGATTCCGGCAAGTACAGAGATAATAAGATGGCGCTCATTAATATATGGTTGAATATTTTTTAAGGCAGTTTCTGCGTCAGCAGGCTTCATGGCGAGGATAATTACTTTATTGTTCTTTAATAACTGCTCTATGTTCTGTGTAGTTTGCACATTGTATTTGTCTTTAAGTTCTTCAAGGCGATCCAAGTTTGAGCGGTTCATCACAACAATTTGATTTGCATGAATAAATTTTTCTTTGATCATACCTTCGATGATGGCTTCTGTGATCGATCCGGCACCTATGAATGCGATGGTGTGTTTCTTCATCTTGCTCATCCTTCCATATAAAAACGCCCATTCGTCTTTATTTAAAGGACGAATGGGCGTTATCCGTGGTACCACCTTCATTTGATATCATAGCGATATCCTCAAGTACCCTGTAACGTGGGAAGCGGCTGTGTTTTCACAGCAGGCTCCGGGGCAGGTTCAAAGTAGGTGAAGTGAAGGAATTTTTCAGCCGGTGAATTCCTCTCTCTGACGCTTACCTAGTCTTTTACTAGTCCCGTTCAAAGCCAATACGTTCAATCTAATTTTACATAGTATGCAACGAACAGGGAGAATTGTCAATACCCATTGTCGGAAAATTCAAATTTAATTATCTTGCTATAATGACAAATAGAGGGAAGAGCGGTAGAATAGAATTAGTTCATGCAACGAAAGAAAAGTAGAGGTGGCGGGTAATTTGAATATAACGAAAGCTGACGTTCTTTCAATGACGGTACCAACACCATTTGCAGTTGGCCCTGTTAATTGTTTTTTAATAAAAGGAGATGTGCTGACGCTTGTAGATACAGGTCCGCGAACACCTGAGGCACAGCGAGAACTTAATGAGCAGTTGAAAAATTATGGTTATACGTTGGAGGATATTGAACAAGTAGTACTAACTCATCATCATCCAGATCACATTGGACTGGTGGGGGGTATGATGGAAAGAGGAGTACGTGTGCTTGGACATTGGAAAAATGATCGCTGGCTTCAAATGAGCGATTCTTTTTTGAAAGAAAATGATACATTTATGACAAGTATCTATCGAGAAGCGGGGGTGGCTGATCAGTATTTTGATCATGCTCGCGACACGCGTGATTATCTTGCTTTTACAGATCGAGCGAAGTGCGATATCCATCTATCTGAAGGGGATGCCGTGCCTGGATGTTCAGAATGGACGGTCATGGAAACTCCTGGTCATGCACAAAGTCATATTTCTCTATGGCATAAAGAAACAGGAACGATGATCGCTGGCGATCATCTTATTAAGAAAATCTCATCTAATCCGCTTCTCGAACCGCCCTATGTAAAAGGAACAGAGCGTCCAAAACCACTCATTCAGCAGCGTGATTCTTATCGGAAAACGTTAGATGCTCATTTGCAATATGTATATACGGGACATGGAGAGCCTATTTTAAATCCGGATGATTTAATAAAGGAGCGCCTAAGGAAGCAAGAAGAACGCTCTAATAAAGTAGCGTTGCTCTTGCAAAAACAGCCGCTAACTGCTTTCGAAGTATGTAGGGAATTATTTCCAGGTGTTTATAAGAAGCAAGTGGGCCTTACACTCTCAGAGACAATTGGTCACTTAGATTATTTAGAATCGGAAAATGTCATCGTGAAAATAAAGGATAAAGAACAAACTTATTATCGGTATAAGCTGTAAGAGGAGGAACTAATGAAAAAATTAAAAAACAAAGTAATCCTGATCACCGGAGCGTCAAGCGGTATAGGACGACAGCTAGCTGTTGACTTAGCTAGAAAAGGCGCTAAACTCATCCTCGTTGCTCGTTCCGAAGATAAATTAATGGACGTTAAGAAGCAAATCGAAGAAAGTGGAGCATACCCTCCAGCTGTATGGAGCCTGGATGTAGGTGACCGTAAGCGGGTTGATCAACTATTGCCTTCTTTGCTGAAGGAAATGCCACCTATAGACGTATTAATTAATAATGCGGGATTTGGGAAATTCGATGCTTTTGTAGATGCAGATATGAAAGATATTGAAGCAATGTTTGATGTGAACGTATTGGGACTGATGCGCTTTACATCTCATGTGCTGCCTCGGATGATTGCAAAAAGACAGGGACACATTGTTAACGTAGCATCACAGGCAGGAAAACTTGCTACTCCAAAATCCTCCGGTTATTCTGCTTCCAAGCACGCTGTGCTTGGCTTTTCGAATAGTTTAAGAATGGAAATGAAGGAACATAACATCTTTGTTACTACAGTTAACCCAGGTCCAATTAATACAAGCTTTTTTGAGACAGCAGATAGTAGTGGGACTTATATTAAGAATGTTAAAAAAATGATGTTATCTTCAGAGAAGGTATCAAAGGAAATCATAGCAGCTATTGAAAAGGGTCGACGAGAAGTCAATCTCCCAGGCTGGATGAACGTAGGGACAAAACTTTATCATACTGCCCCAGGCGTGGTTGAAAAAGTGGCGGGGAAGTTTTTTGATCAAAAATAATGAGTTGTTTGAAGAGCGCTTTTAAAGTGCTCTTCTTTTTTAGGTTTCCTTTTCTAGGAGCCGTTCGTTCATTTGCCCCTGCCTAAGGTTAAGTGGATCGAGGATGATGGGAATATAGGCACTAGTGGTGTTTTCATTAGAAAGAGCCACTCTTTCTTTCGTAGAGAGAAACAATATGCCCGCTACAGTGATGATTATTTGGATTATAGCTGACTATCGTGATTTCCCTTTCTTTACTTCCTATTGGCTAAGTAGCTGCTCCGGCTGCACTAATATTTTTTTGAAAGGCGTTCACGCCTATAATAATTGAAATCAACTCTTCTGCTAAAAGGTTACTTGACATATTCTTAAGTTCATAATTCGCTGATTCAAAATAGCTATTCGTTCTTTGAAAAGTAGCTACCTCACGATTTGAGTCATCGGTTATGCTGTATGCTTTTGAAAATGCAGGTGATGTTATAGTGAATTTCTTACCGTCTTTGAAATAATGGAATTTCTTTGATAGAAAAGTAAATGACATTTTCACGTAACCGAGTTCATCGCCGTTTTTTCTTCTAACTATCCATTTGTTAGCGAAAAACGTAAAGGCTCCCTCCATAGTAACGTCTCCATTGACGTCTTCTATTTCGACTTTAGAAGAGAACGCGCTTCTAAGGTTAAGTGCCCCTACCGTCTCGCGATCGCTATTGTAGATGTCTGTTCTTCCTGCCGAAAAAAAGTTATCCGAAAAAAATAATTGATTCATACTAATCATCACTCCCTCCTCCATTTATACGATTAATACAGTAGAGAAGTTTCGGAATAATCTAGCTTATTAGATATGTGAATGGAAACGTTGATGAAAAAATAATTGTAGTCAATAGTAAGAATGCTAAAATAAGGAAGAGGATTTTGCTGAAATAGAAGTTTATCTATCCAGCTAAAGATAAGTCTCTTTTTTCAGAGATTGTTGTTTTTGAAAGAATTTTTGTATAAAGAAGCACACTTAGCTGATTGGAGCGGAAATCCCTCTCAGCAACAATGTTTACAAAAACAGCTAAAGATAAAAAGCGAGGGTGTAAAATGGAAAGTGAACAAGTAAGGATATTTAATGAGAATAGAGAAGCGATCGGCATCGCATCTCGAGAAGAGGTACATAGAGAAGGTTACTGGCATGAGGTTTTTCAATGCTGGTTTGTGCGGATCGAAAATGGTGTTAGAAAGATTTACTTTCAGCTTCGAAGTGATCGGAAAAAGGATTTTCCAGGGCTGTATGACATCACAGCGGCTGGTCACTTAATGGCTGATGAGTCTGTTGAAGACGGAGTGAGGGAAGTCGAGGAAGAGCTCGGAATTGGTGTTTCCTATAATGAATTGACCCCGCTAAAGGTCATAAAAGCTTCGATTAAAAAAGACCACTTTTTTGATAATGAAATCGCCAATATCTTCCTCTATGAGTGTAATCAGCCATTGGAGAAGTTTAAACTTCAAAAAGAAGAAGTTTCTGGAATCGTACAAGCTGATTTTGATCAATTTTATGACCTTTGGTTGGGAGGGCGGGATGAAGTGGATGTAAAAGGATTTTGCTTGAATGACGATGAAGAGAGAATAAACGTGAATGAAAAAATCAATAAACTTCATTTTGTGCCACATGAAGTCTCTTATTATCAATCGGTTGTGAAGGAGATAGAAAAAAACTTCACACAGAGTGAAGATCATCTGAGGAGGTAAAAGGGGTCTCTAAAAAGAATCGGGTAATGCTGTCTTATTACTTCATTCTTTGGTTCTTCATAAAGTATGGTCCAGCCGAGCCAATGGTAACTTGTTTTCCCTACCTTCAGGCTTGTTATTGGGAGTAAAGATTAAAGTTTCTGCAACGGGAGAAATGCACCACTAAAATCGATCAAGTAGGAGAGCAGAATATGAAAACAAAAACCTTACCTTTTGTTACGATTAGAGAACTATCTCTATTAGATGTTGAAGATCGCTATCAATGGTGCCTGGATCGAGACGTAACGAAGCATCTGAATATGCCGGCGAAATATCCTCCTTTTACACGAGAAGAAACAATGAACTGGATTCAAATGTGCATCACTCGAAAGAACGGGTATGAGCAAAGAGCTATTGTAACTGGTGAAGGTCAACATATTGGCTGGGTAGACTTAAAGAATATTGATCAGTTAAACGGTCATGCAGAGCTAGGTATTGCCATAGGTGATAAACGCTATTGGGGGAAAGGCTATGGGATGAGTGCCATAAAAGCTATGCTTCATTTAGGGTTTACGGAACTTAGTTTAAATAAGATCTGGCTAAGAGTAGAAGTAGATAATGGTAAGGCAATCAAGTCTTACAAGCAGTGTGGCTTTGTTGAAGAAGGGATATTGCGCGAGGATCGGTATAGAGAAGGAAAGTATGTGGACCGGGTTAGAATGAGTATTTTGAGAAGAGAAGTGAATTAGCAGATTTTATATCCAATTATTGATTTGTTTACCTAATATTGTTAGCCTTTATGTTATACTGTTTTGTATGAAAAAGGTACTAATCTACTAAACTTATTCGCTAAAGGAGAAGCAGTATGAACTGGTATTTGAAAGTATTAAAGAATTATGTGAATTTCCAAGGAAGAGCAAGGCGTAAAGAATATTGGATGTTTACTCTTTTTAATGTTATTTTTTCTATTGTCTTAACGATAGTAGAGTCTCTAGCTGATATTTCCCCATTTTTGACAAGTATTTATTCATTGTTCATTATTTTACCATCGCTTGCTGTAACTGTGCGTAGATTGCATGACACTGGAAGAAGCGGTTGGTGGGTGCTCATTGGACTTATTCCTCTAATTGGTAGTATTGTCATTCTGGTCTTCACTTGCTTAGATAGCGATGTAGAAGAAAACCGTTTTGGGATAAATCCTAAAGTAGTATAGTTAGCTCAATTTCAATTATTCTGATCTCATTTGAACCGCTAATCTCCTTGATTGGCGGTTCAAATTCTAGTTGAAGGTGAAAAGTTAATCGCTTGTTCCATCTTATTTGTAAATCTCCTTCTTTTTGAGGGAATGTCTTTACTTACGTCGGAGGGATAGAAATGAATCCAATCTTAATGGAAATTGAAACAGTACTTGAAACAGAACGATTAATGTTAAGAATGCCTGAATACGGGGATGGTAAAATAGTTAATCAAGCCATTCAATCTTCTATAAGTGAACTGAGGCCCTGGCTTGGCTTTGCTAGAGAAACGCCGACTCCGGAGGATACAGAGATTAATACACGAGAGGCACATATTAAATTCCTAAAGCGTGAAAGTTTAAGATTCCTGGTGTTTTTGAAAGAGACAAATGAATTTGTTGGATCCACTGGGTTTCATAACATTGAATGGGATGTTCCAAAGCTTGAAATTGGGTATTGGGTGGCTACGAAGCAAAGTGGTCATGGCTATATGACTGAGGCCGTTCAGAAACTTACTGAATATGCACATCAGGACTTGAAGTGCAGAAGGGTCGAGATTAGATGCGATCGAGAAAATGAGCGAAGTCGTGCAATTCCAGAACGATTGGACTATGATTTCGAAGGAACTCTCAAAAACGAAGATATGTCGATCGACGGAACACAGATAACAGATACTTGTATCTACGCTAGTATTATTTAATGGCTTCGTGAAGGCTCAAATAAAAGATGACTCATGCTTTCTTCAAGCATGAGTCATCTTTTATTTGTAGATAATTTCTCCAAAGCACCTAGCGCATAACGCTTCCACCTGAAATTTTGAGCGATTCGCCAATAATGTTTTCTGACGCATTTGAAAGAAGGTAAATGATGCTATTGGCGACTTCTTCAGGCTGCGTAATTCTTCCAGATGGCATTGCTGCTTCTACAGCTTTTAATTCTTCCTCAAAGCTTTTATTCTCTCTCGCCCCTTTTGAAGCAATACTGTTTCGCCCCATTTCTGTATCAACGAAGCCGGGACATACTGCGTTAACTCTAATTCCATCACGGATAGCCTCGTGAGCAAACGACTGCGTGAACCCAGTTATAGCAAACTTTGAAGCGCTATAGGCCGTGTTACCAAAAGTTCCTCTAAGACCTGAGAGAGAAGAGAGGTTTACAATCGCCCCTTTCTTCTTATCCGCACGCATTCGCTTATACACAAGTTGAGTCAGTAAAACAGTCGAGGTATAATTTAGCTCCATTACTTTGCGAAGATCTTCTTCTTGTAATTGATCAAGCGTATTGCCGCCGCCAATTCCTGCTGAGTTAACTAACCCCGTTATGCTTCCGTTATATTTAATCGCACTTTCGATAAGGGTATAACGATCTTTCTCATTGTTTAAATCAGCGGGAAGAACAGCAACCTTTGCTTCCGCGACTAACTCTTCGCACTCCTGTTTCAGCTGAGTTAATTTATCCTTATTTCTTCCAGTTATCGTAATCGTAGCACCGGCTTGTACGGCGGCTTTTGCTGTTTCATATCCAATACCACCCGTGGCTCCGGTAATAAGAATGTGCTCGTATTTTAATGTATTTTCCTTATAAATGCTCATTCTATTCCCTCCTTTAATCTTCTAAGGAACTTTCCCGAATAAGAAGCATTAAAACCTCAGATTAGCCGTTTTCAAGGGAAGAAATATTACAAGGGAAGAGTATAATGAAGCAACTACAATTGAATAAAATTAAGATGTGATAGAGGAATAAACAAAATCGTGAATGATCACATGAAATAAAATGTTCAGTTTTTTTACGTGTGACTAGACATTGATGTCCCGGTATTACTCCTTCTTCATCGGTAAGTGCTTTTATGATTGGAAGAAAGTACTTATTGTGAAGAGAACGTATATTCGGTTAAAATACGGGTATATATAAAGGGAACAAACGTTCTTTCATTTAGGAGAAGGGGGATACAAATGGATTATTCTAAATTTCCAAAGAAAACAATCCTATGTATTGATATGAAAAGTTTTTATGCAAGTTGTTCAGCAGTAGAGATGGGGCTTGATCCACTTACGTGCTATCTCGCGGTTGTTGGTGATACCGAGCGACTGGGAAGTGTTGTGCTGGCGGCGTCTCCGGCATTAAAAAAGGAATTTGGAATACGAACAGGGAGCAGACTATTTGAAATTCCAAATAACAAAAACATTCATATCGTTAATGCGAGAATGTCTTCATATTTAAAACAGTCAATGGAAATAACGAGGCTTTTTCATCGTTATGTACCATCAGAATGTATCCATACGTATAGCGTTGATGAATCGTTTTTGCAGGTTGATGGGACAGAACGACTTTGGGGGAACAAATTTGAAGTAGCTCACAAGATCAAAAATGAAATAAGAGAGACATTCGGATTACCATGCGCCATAGGGATCGGGCCAAATCTTTTAATGGCAAAGCTTTGTCTTGATCTGGAAGCGAAAGAAAAAGGGATTGCAGAATGGACTTATGAAGATATTCCTAAAAAACTCTGGCCGCTTTCCCCGCTAAGCCAAATGTGGGGTATTGGGTCGCGTGTGGAGCGAACGTTAAATCGCATGGGGATTATGAATGTAAAGCAGCTTGCGCATTATCCGCTACATCTACTAGAAGAAAAATTTGGTATTATGGGAAATCAGCTCTATCATCATGCGTGGGGCATCGATCTTTCTGAAATGGGTGCGCCGATTATGCAGGGACAGATTAGCTATGGGAAAAGCCAAATTTTGTTACGAGATTACCATGACGAAAAAGACATTCAACACGTCATTCTTGAGATGAGTGAAGAAGTTGCAAGACGTGCGAGAAAAGCCCGGAAGGCAGGGCGTACGATTAGCCTTGGGATTGGTTATAGCAAAGAAGAAGGCGGGGGTGGCTTTCACCGTTCAAGGAGTATCCACAGCCCGACTGCTATTACGCTCGAAATATACAATGTATGTCTTCAGTTATTTGAGGAGTTTTTTGAAAGAAAAACGGTTCGTAAGATTTCCATTACCCTTTCAAATATTTGCAATGATGAAGAAGTGCAGTTGGACTTATTTAATGCGTCACGCCCAAAGCAGCGGGATCTCGGATATGTGATGGATTCGATCCGGGAGAAATATGGCTCAGATGCGCTGCTTCGTGCCGTTTCATACACAAAGGCCGGTACGGCACTGCATAGAAGTAAACTTGTGGGTGGTCATAAAGCATAGAAGGGGGAAGAAGCGTGATACGTGATCGCGGAAATATAAAATGGACGTCAATGATGTTACCTGAGCATGTGAAAGAGCTAAGAGATTGGAAAACCGAAGAAAAAAGAAGTGGAAAGCCGGTACTTGATGAACAAAAAATGGCGGAAATGAATGAAACGATATGTGAAGCAATGGCCGTTCACAACTCGCTTTGTTTTCAATATTTTAGCGGAGGTGAAACGAAAACTCTCTTTGGATATGTGCACTATGTAGATCCACTTACGAAAGAACTGCGTATTATTGACCATAATGAAAAAAGGACAACGATAAAGCTGCTGGACCTTGTGCACGTAGAGTTAGAATGAAAAAATGGAATATCCTCTCGGTTGTAAAAAAGTTTTTCATTTCAGGATTGGGGTAAAATAAGTATAAAGTCAAACCTGAATAAGTGAGACCATCCTTTCTGGTTAGAAACGAAGAGTAAATCAGATCAGGTGAATTTAAAATCCGGAGTGAGATGAAAGATGCTATTAGCTCAAAATCTTAAACAAAATACGGAAAAGATCAAAGGAATTGATATTCACTATGAATACTATAGAAATGACACAGCCGTCGATCGGCCAGTATTAACGCTTCTTCACGGTTTTCTATCGTCGAGCTTCAGCTTCAGAAGATTGATACCATTATTAACAAAGGCATATACTGTTGTTGCCATTGATCTTCCCCCGTTCGGAAAAAGTGAAAAGTCTAATCGTTTTGTCCACTCTTATCATAATTATGCGGAAGTGGTGGTTGAACTTTTAGAAAGGCTTTCAATTGATCATACTGTTATGATCGGCCATTCTATGGGTGGGCAAGTAGCAATGAGAGCCTCGGCTATGAAAGATGATCTCGTTAGTAAGAATATTTTACTGTGCAGTTCAGGATATCTTGAAAAGGCTAAACAGAGTCTAGTGTATACATCGTATTTACCTTTTTTCTCGGTATACTTGAAAAGGTGGCTTTATCGAAAAGGTGTCAGAGGAAATTTGCTTAATTGTGTTTATGATCCTTCCCTTATCGATGAAGAAATGATGGATGGATATATCCAACCTTTCTTCAATGAGGGTATCTTTCGGTCATTAGTTAGGATGATTCGAGATCGCGAAGGAGATTTGTCAGAAGCTGAACTAAATCAAATTCATACACCTAGCCTACTAATATGGGGAGAGAACGACAGAGTTGTGCCTTTGAAAATTGGGAAGCGTCTCAGTAACGATCTCCCAAATGCTAAACTGATCATCTATGAAAAAACTGGTCACCTTCTACCAGAAGAAAAACCGGCATCGATTATGAAGGATATTGAGTGGTTTTTGGGAAAATAAAGATTGATCTAATGCAAAAATTGGTAGTCATACAAAGCTTGAACCAGACTAGTTAATCAGGTAAACTCCTTTAAGGATGAGGAGTTTATTTTGATGCAGTTAATCAAAGTTGACTCATCAGAATAATGCGTGATAAAGTAAAGCTCGTTATGAAAAAGTAAAATGAAGCATGCGCTCATTGATAATTGTATATTTCTTATTAAGAGAAGTGGAGGGACCTGGCCCAAAGAAGCTTCAGCAACCTCTGATCATCAGAAAGGTGCTGCTTCCAGCAAGAGAAATCTTGAGAGATAAGTGCAAAAGCCTTCTTCTCTTGAAGTGGGCTTTTTTTATTGAGACAGAATAAAAGATGAAGGAGACATGAATAATGGAGAAAGAAATAAAGGGGAACGGCCTGGCTTTACTTCCTCTTGGAATATTTATTGTGCTTTTTATTGGTACAGCTATCATAACAAAGGACTTTTATAGTATGCCTGTTATTCTCGCTTCTCTAATTGCGGCGGGCGTAGCTCTTTCGATGAATCGAAAAGAAAGCTTTATGAAAAAAGTGGAAGTGTTTTGTCGTGGAGCAGGTAATACGAATATCATATTAATGATTTTAGTCTTTTTACTGGCTGGGGCGTTTGCCGGAACAGCTGAAAAAATTGGAGCAGTAGATTCGATTGTTAATTTAGGTATATCGATTCTACCAGCTAATCTTTTAATCGTAGGTTTATTTGTTATTGGCTGTTTTATTTCTATTTCGATGGGTACATCGATGGGAACAATTGTAGCGCTTGCTCCCATTGGAATTGGAATTGCAGAGCAAACCGGAGTTGCCCCGGCGCTGGCTTTATCAGCAGTCATAGGTGGGGCAATGTTTGGTGACAATCTTTCTATGATTTCAGATACTACAATTGCGGCAGTACGCACACAAAATACGCAAATGAAAGATAAATTCAAAGTAAACTTTTTTATAGTCTTGCCAGCTGCTATCGTAACAGCCATTATATATGGTGCTTTAACGATGGGAGAGCAAGCAAAGGTTGGAGGAGAACACGCATTTAATTTCGTTACAATTATTCCTTATTTAGGTGTACTGATCGCAGCGATCGCTGGTGTTAATGTTCTTATTGTACTTGTAAGTGGTACCTTATTTGCTGGGATTGTAGGTTTATATAACGGAACATTTGGAATGAGTGGACTGATCTCCACGGTTACAGAGGGCATAAAAGGGATGGAAGACCTTGCCATGATTGCTCTTGTCATCGGAGGGATGATTGAAGTCATTAAGCATAACGGAGGAATACAATACGTATTGGACAAAATCCTGAGCAAAGTAACTTCTCGTAGAGGAGCAGAGTTTGGTATCGCCGGTCTCGCAAGCGTGCTTGATTTATCAACAGCTAACAACACCATTTCGATCATAATGGGGGGGCCACTTGCGAAAAACATTTCCGAAGAATATGGGGTAGACCCACGAAAGTCTGCTAGTATTCTTGATATTTTCTCAGGTAGTATACAGGGCATGCTCCCATATGGGGCACAGGTGCTTGCAGTAGCAGGTCTTGCGTCGATTTCGCCACTCGCTCTACTACCGTATTCAATTTATCCAATCCTCATTGCTATTGCAGGAATTATTGCGATTTTCATCAACTATCCCTCTTTTTCGAAAAAGGGCTAAAGTGATAGTGAACAGAATCTTGAATTAAAATTTGATATGAGCATTTAAAAAGCAGGTAGCTCAAATTTGGGCTACCTGCTTTTTTTTATTATCCTTCGATTTGTTTTTGAAGATGCACAATTCGTTGAGGAAGAATGTACAAGTATTCAATAAGTGAATCTAGTAAGTCGATAATTAAGTTGGCCGTTTCTTCACTTGTAGCTTTCTCAAGACAAAGGAGGTGATTTAAATTACTACCTTTGCCTAGTAGGTGTCCTAGTTTTACAATTGGTTCTTCTAAATCAATCTGCTTAGCAAGTGTTTCTAGCTGTTTAGAAAGTGGCTGTCCTAGCTCATTTTCAGAAAGAAAACTACCTGTAATGCTCTCAAGAACACGATTAGCCATTACAGCCGTTGCAGTCCAATCCTTCATGTTATGTACATTCACTGCTGAGCGATAAACACGCTCAAGGTCATCGGGTAATCTAGCTGTGCTAGTCAGTCTGCCGAGCGGCTCTCGTGTAAAAGAGGTTTGATGCACGAAAAGCTCAACTTCTTCTCCGCGATCATTATGGGACGTTTTAATGAGTATGAAAAGCACAGCTTCTTTACAAATAGAGCAGCGAGAAAGCGTGGAGAACACAGCCTGATTAATTTGGTAATCGAACTTCAGTTGAAATGAAGCGTCGTTTCCACATTCTGGACATTCTGTATTAGCTGATTTTGGAAGCTTTGTTTGTCCGTATTTCACAACCGAATTAATAGTAGTCTGTTGTATCTTTCTCATCATATACCCCCTGGATCGATTTTGAGCAACTTGTTGTGGATTGTGTATCTATTCTTACATTTAATCATTGAGTTTATTTATTTTGAATTATAAAAACATATCATCAACTTATAATTTTCGCCCCTAATGGAAATTTAAGGGGGTTTGAAATGAATTACTTGTATGGAAATGGAAAAACGAATCAAAAGTCCTTTCTTGAAAGAGAGTAATAAAGTACCAAAATTGTGAATTTATTGACAGATGTGGCGAGCGAATTCTACACTATAGTTTAATGAACGATAGGAGGTATGACTATGGAACAACACCTTTGGAACCAATTATGGAAAGAACATGATCGAGCAAAAGATCTCTTAACATTCGCTTCTTCACACACGCCGGAAATCCCTTCAAAAAGTTCTCAAAAAAATCCAGGTTATGCATCTGGACCAGATCCTGCTTATGATAAAAGGAAACTGACGGGGTTGATCCTCGGACCGGTCCTTTTTCTTAGCATAATGTTGTTTTTTAATCCAAATGGTCTTTCAGAAGCAGGCTTGGCCATCTTAGCAAGTACGGCGTGGATTGCAACGTGGTGGATTACAGAAGCCATTCCGATACCAGCAACGTCTCTTTTACCATTAATTTTATTTCCACTAACGGGCGGACTTAAAGGTGATTTAACAGCATCAGCGTATGGCGATAACACCATTTTTCTCTTTATGGGTGGTTTTTTGATCGCGCTTACAATGCAGAAATGGCATTTACATAAACGGATTGCTCTTTTCATTATATCAGCAATAGGAACAAGTACAGAGAGAATTGTACTTGGCTTTATGATTGCAACAGGCTTTTTATCAATGTGGATCTCAAACACGGCAACGGCTATGATGATGGTGCCAATTGGGCTGGCCGTGATTTATCAAGTATCCGAGCAGCTTGATATGAAACAAGAAGAAGGTGCGCCGCAATTTAATTTTGGGAAAGCCATTATGCTTGGTATCGCGTACAGTGCCTCAATTGGTGGTCTAGCAACATTGATTGGAACACCTCCTAATACCATCTTTGCAGCCGTGGTCAATGAGCTATATGGCATCGAGATTTCATTTGCCCGCTGGATGATGTTTGGCGTACCTCTAACTGTTCTTCTTTTATTCGGCTGCTGGTATTACCTTGTGAAAATGGCATTTCCGATGAATGTTAAAGAGCTGCCAGGCGGGAAAGAGGTGATTAATAAGGAGAAAGCGGATCTTGGGAAAATGTCTATGGAAGAAAAGGTCATTATGGTGGTTTTTTCTTTCACTGCGGTTGCCTGGATTAGCCGTTCCTTTGTTTTAAGTGAGCTTAATCCGAATATAAATGACACTGTCATCGCGATGACTGCAGCGCTATTACTTTTTCTTATACCTGCCCCTTCGAAAAAAGGTGCCTTTCTTTTAGATTGGGATACAGCAAAAGGATTACCATGGGGAATCCTTCTATTATTTGGAGCCGGACTCGCCATAGCTTCTGGCTTTCAGGAGTCAGGACTTGCAAACTGGATTGGGGAGCAATTAACGGTTCTTGAAGGCATTCATCTGTTCGTCATTTTACTACTTGTCACATCGCTTGTTATTTTCTTAACGGAGATTACATCAAATACGGCGACGGCGACAATGATGTTTCCAATCATGGCGTCTCTATCATCCGCGATCGGAGTTCATCCTTATGCTCTAATGATTGGGGCAGGAATTGCGTCAAGCTGTGCTTTTATGCTTCCGGTTGCAACCCCTCCGAACGCCGTTGTATTCGGGTCAGGCTATTTAAAAATCCCAGATATGGCGAGAGCAGGTTTCTGGCTAAATCTAACATCTGTCGTCATCATTACTCTGGCGATTTATTTTTATATGCCAGTGGTGTGGGGGATTGATCTCACTCAAATTCCCAATCAGTTAAAATAAAAGTAAGATAGAAAATTGAAGGTGATGATCAAGTGTCAGTTGTTCTAAATAACAATCAGCCATATACATCAAAAGATGCGGGTTTCTGGCGGGCGACGGTTAGTCTTGGATGTGGAGCATTATTAGTCTTTTCGGCACTTTATGCTTTTCAACCATTGCTTCCAATATTTGCGAGTGAATTTCATTTAACGGCAACAACGTCAAGCTTACTTATGTCTATGCCCGTCATCACGATGATACCGGGGCTTCTTATACTTGGCTTTGTTTCAGACCGCTATGGGCGAACAGTAGTGATGAAAATATCGCTCCTTTTTGTCCTTAGTTCATTACTAATAATGCCCTTTATGAATTCATTCCTTCTTCTGCTCATTATTCGATGTATTGAGGGATTCTTTCTTGCAGGTATACCGGCATCGGCGATGGCTTATCTTGCAGATGAAGTAGCTCCAAGTAACGTAGGACTTGCTACGAGCATTTTTATTGCGAGCAATGCAATGGGGGGGCTTAGTGGACGAGTCGCAACAGGATATTTGACTGACTTATATAGTTGGCAAGTAAGTTTTATCATCCTTGCAGGGTTTGCTATTATAGCAATCATTTGCTTTTATTGGCTCCTGCCACCCTCTCGCTTTTTTAAGGGGGGAAATAGCAGTGTTATAAAGGATATGAAAGGAATGTTTGTACATTTAAGAGATCGTCGACTCTTATCGCTATTTACGCTTGGCTTTCTTATTCAAGTGATCTTTACGGGCGTGTGGACATATTTGCCTTTCTTCCTTAAACAAGATCCATTTTCTCTTTCGTTAAAATGGATCTCCCTTGCTTATTTTGCGTATATTCTCGGAGTAGTTTCACCACCAATTGCAGGACGAATTTCATCTCGCATTGGCTTACGGCGCACGATGGTAACGGGCCTATTATTATTAACGTTAGGAGTTGGCATTACACTATATCAAGAACTAACTGTGGTAATGATTGGGCTTTGCGTTATTTGTGCAGGGTTTTTCATTTCTCATTCGATGGCATCAGCTTCTGTTGCAAAGACGGCAGAGCATCATAAGAGTGGGGCATCTAGTTTTTATTTGATTAGTTACTATGCCGGGGTAGCAGCAGGTAGTTCGGGCGTTGGTATCCTATGGGACGGTTTGGGATGGATAGGGGTAGTGAGCTTACTTATTTTTATTTTGCCGCTTTTATTATTATTTTCACAAAAACAGGTTTCAAAAAGATATCATTATGAAGACTTACGAGGAGAGAAAGCACGATGAACATTAGAAGGGCTAGAAAAGGTGATGAGGAATGGATTACTTATTTGCTTTCAGAAATGGGGTATGAGACGTCTGTATGCGAAGTGACGGAGCGTCTAAAACCAATTTTGTCAGATCCTTTGTACGTCACGCTTGTTAGTGAAAAACAGGAGTCTTTGATTGGACTGCTGGGAATGCATTATGAACGATCTTATGTTGCTAATATTCTTGTTGCAAGAATTATTACAATGGTAACGGCAAAAGATTATCGGCAGCAGGGAGTTGGGAAGACTCTGCTTTTGGAAGCAGAAAATCTGGCTCGTGAAAAGGGTGCCTCAACCATCGTTTTAAATAGTGGGAATCGGGATGAAAGGAAGTCTGCCCACCTTTTTTATGAAGCGTGTGGGTTTACGGGGAAATCCACGGGGTTTTATAAATCGATAGATTGATAATAGGAAAAGCCTGCCATCTTTAAAAGGTGGCAGGCGCTTAAAGTTTACTTTCTAGTAAATCCTTCTTCATCAAGATATTGGATCGCTTCGTTACGAGAAGGGAATGTACCATCAAGGATATCTCCAGCATAAACATTCCATAGTTCGAGCTCAGGCTCATACATTAATTCCAGAGTTTGATCTTCATCGTTTACCCAAACTTGGATCTCAATATCTGAACCAGGAAGAACAGAAAGCGATTGAATGGATTCGCCTATGATTTTACGAAGCTCGTTGCTTGAGAAATCACGGATATTAACCATTCCTCTTTCATCTAATGGATACCCTTCAATAAGGTCACCAAATACATAGCCGTTGCCATTAGGGTGAAGATGATAAACAACATTTTTCTTATCAATAACCGCTTCTTCATAGTGAAAATTCACACGTCCAAGAGAAACGTCTTTTCGTGTCAGTTCAGGAAAGGATGATTCAATAATTTCTAATTTTTCTTCAAAAGTTAGCATAATGCCTCCATGTGCTTCAATAGTCTTTCTATATTCATTTTGAACAGGAAACTTCCAATTCAAACATACTGCACTTTATCTTATCATGGCTTATGACAAAATTGTATGCTTTGAATGAAGTTCATGAAGAAAATTAGCGATATCTGCTTTGTTTTTTAAATGTATTATGGTTTTATCGGGGGAAGTTTGTTCTAACTGTTCGAATCTACTTCTCATTTTTTCTTTACGAGGATAATAGGTCGTCCAAATGAAAGTTAAAAAAGACCAATCCGCTTTCTCTTTACACCCTTTGCCCATATCAGGACGAGTTTGACCGATATGAGTGACCCATCGTTTTAGCACCCTGTAAATGCAAAGCCATCTCGGAACATCTAAGTAAATAATCGTATCAGCTCGTGCAACCCGAATATCGTAAGAATTGCTATAATTCCCTTCCATGATCCATTTTTCAGTCATAGCAATCTTTTGCTGGGTATCACGGAATTCGACAAAACTTGTTTCCACCCAATTGGGCTTCCAGAAAAGGGTATCAAGATGATAAACTTTCAAATCTAGAATTTCACCAAGGCGACGGGCGAAAGTGGATTTACCCGCCCCGCCGGAAGAGCCCATTACCATAATTCGGTTCATATCCTTGCTCCTTCCAGTATTATACACTACTAAAGTTTACCAAAAATTAACGTAAGCAAACAGGCCTAACGAATGATGAAGAGCAGAAGAGGACAGTTGTTTATCGAATGGATCGAAAACCCAAAAAAATGTGAATAAGGCAAAAGATGAGCAGCTTACAAACCATTATTTCTTTAGGAAAACAGCTTGTTTAAAAAAATCTTCCTTGTGACGCAGGTATTACAGACAAGTAGCTTAATGAAGCGAACGTCCGTATTAATCTATATCAGATTGCTATGTTATGATCAAATGACTAGATTAGTAATGTGGGAGGTTTTGTTATGAAACGTCGATCGAAAAATCTTATAACCTTCCTTTTTATAATAGGAGTCGGTATCTTTTGTATCTATATAAGTGATGATCTTGAAAAACAATTCATAAAGAAGGATGTGCCCTTACCAACTGATCTTCACCCAAAGGTTAATAAAGCAAGAAAGGCGTTGATGAATCGAGCTGCCGAAGCTGGAATAGAAATTGTGATAACCGCTGGGCATCGAACGAAAGAAGAACAGGATGTTCTTTATGAAAAGGGACGTTCTACTGGGGGCCAGGTGGTGACGAACGTAGCGGGCGGCGGTTCCTATCATAACTACGGACTAGCAATTGATTTTGCATTAAAGTTAGATGATGGTGACGTCGTTTGGGATATGAAGCGAGACGATAATGGCAACGGGAAGTCAGATTGGATGGAGGTTGTTGACATGGCGAAAGACCTTGGTTTTGAATGGGGAGGCGATTGGAGTAGCTTCAAAGATTATCCTCATCTTCAAATGGATTTTGGTTTCACAATGCGAGAGTTAAAGAATGGTCATAGGCCAGATGAGAGTGAATATGCGACAAACTAGCTTGGAGTGATATGGTTATGAGAACAAGACAGGCTGTGGGGGCTATCGTAACGTATAAGCACCGTTTTTTGATCGTTCATAAAACAAAGATGAATACCAAAGCTGGACAAGAGTCTCAGGGTGAAACGTGGGATTTCGTTAAAGGTGGAGTAGAAGACGAGGATAGAGACGTTGAAGCTTCGATTAGAAGAGAATTGCTAGAGGAAACGGGATCAATAAAATACAAGCTGATGAAGAGGTTTGATGAATCGATCACATTTGAATTTCCAGCTGAGGTTCAATGTAAAATTGGCTATCACAACCAGGTTATCACCATGTTTCACTATGAGTACGAGGGGGATGAACAGGATCTTAGCCCGCTTGATAAGGAAATTGATCAGCTGCGTTTTGTTGGTGAAAAAGAGTTATTGCTCATGCTTAAGCACCCTGAAACACAGGAGTTCATTAAACAGGCTAACTTCGAACGAAAAAATAGTAAGGATTTTAAAAAAGAGGTTTAGGTATTTGGAGAAGGGGTAAATTCAAACTAACATAATTTTCCCCCTTTTGTACCGTCCGTTAAATCGGGCGGTACTTTTTTTTGCTAAGAGTGCTTGAAAGAGAGGGAGTGTAAATCTTTCTAAAATGGAAATGTAAATGATGAGACATAAAACTCTTAGCGGTTGAAACTTTCTAAATTCTTGAAAATTCCAGCTGTTACCGATAGGATAAGAACAGCAACCAAACAACAGGGAAGTAGACGAACTTAACCTTTTGCCGTTCGCTATTGGATAGGAGAATATCATGTGGAACCGTAATTTTACTCAGTATTTGTATGTATTTTATTTATTTGTTTTTCTATTGGATGTGATTTACCTTTTCTGGTCTAATTCTTCCCTTTATACCGTAATTGGCTTGTTTGCAATTATAATGATTGTCATTAATTTTAAGGAAGCCGATCGTGTATTTAAAATACTTGGCATCATCCTTCTATCCGCGGGGGCAGTTTTCTATTTATCTAGCAATGAGTCTATCACAAAAATCCCCTCCTTTTTTGCGGGAAATATAGGATTGCTTTTTCTTATATCGATGCTTCCATGGATGAATACCGTTGTTAAAGCTGGGAGATATAATAAGCTACTACAAACGTTATTGGGTGGCAATGTGAAAGGGATGGGAGAATTATATGTGCGTGGAGAAGCGACTATGGTTTCTCTCGCTGCATTTTTAAATCTATCGTCTGCTACCATTTCTCAAGACCTCTTAAAAAAACAGTTGAAGAATGCTAACACAAACGTTAGAAATAGCTTTATAGCAAGGTCTACTTTGAGAGGATATTCACTTGCTCTGCTATGGAGTCCGTTAGAAATATTGTTAGCTACTTCGATTTTTATTACGAATGCCAATTATTTAGAAGTATTACCATGGATGTTACTTATTGCTTTTCTTGGTTTTGCGATCGATTCGAGTATTGGAAAAATCATCTTTCGAAACGAAGTCGTTGAAGAAACTGGGGCTTCAACGAATTTGAGAAAGGAAAGTCGGAAGAAGTTAATTCAATTTATTCTGGCGCTTGTACTGTTCTTAATCGTGGTTGTATTTTTAACCAATGTAGTTCAGTTTAACTTTTTGTTTGCTGTAACGATCGCTCTGTTCCCGTTTGCTTACATTTGGGCGGTACTCCTGAAACGAAAAAGAAGCTTCCTTAAAATTGGCTGGCCAACTTGGAAAAGACAAACCAATCATTTACATAATTTTATTGTTTTACTACTAACCCTCTCTTTTTTTACAGAAACGTTAAATGGTTCTCCGTACTTACGGTATTTACAGGACCCTCTTGTGGCATTAGAAGGGCATCAAGTTTTTATTATGCTTTTCATTCAGGCAACTTTTCTTATCATGACACTATTAGGCGTCCATCCCATTGCAACAATGGGAATCTTTGGTGGGGTAAGTGAACTATTATTAAACACATTTCCTTCTGTGACGTTAACGCTCCTGCTTGCAAGTAGCGCGATTGCTACCGTTCCTTCGGCTCCTTATGGGCTTATTGTTACACTCACTTCAGTTGGATTAAAAATGAATCCTTATAAAATCGTCTTAAAAAACATCCCATATAGTTTGATGTGTGGCTTTATAGGCGTTTTGATCGCTTATCTCACTTTATTTCTTTACTAGAATCATTGTGAAGATTAGGAGGTGCAAGGTGAAGTTTCAAAAGCAGTTTGTGCAATTGGTTCGTCTTTATTGTAAGGAAGAAGGAGAAGCATGGCTACAGGAGTTACCTGGAATCATCCATTACTGTGAACAAAAATGGTCAATGAAAATGGAAAACCCTTACCGTCTCTCTATTAATTATGTTGCCCCTGCTAAGCTTAGGAACGGAAAAGAAATAGTGGTGAAAATTTGTATACCAGGAGCTGACTTTCTTAATGAGCTAGAATCACTACGTTTATTTAAACATCACGGGATAGTGAAGGTCCTTGACTATGAAATAGAAAAGGGAATTCTCATTTTAGAGAAATTGTCACCTGGATATACGTTAGCTGAAATAGAGGATGACGAAACAGCCTGTTATTTAGCAGCGCAAGTTGTTCAAAGGCTTTCCCTTCCTGCTCCAAGAAACACTCGAATTCAAACGACGAGAGCAAGGGAAGAGGAGCTTCGAGATACGGTCAATCGTAATGAGAAAGGATACGGTCCGCTTTCCCAACATGTGCTCGTAAATGCACTAAGCATTTTTGCTAAGCTGAATCAAACAATCGCTCAGTATAAGTTGCTTCATGGAGACTTTCATCATTATAATGTACTGGCTTCAGAACAGGGAGATTGGGTTGCGATTGATCCAAAGGGATTAATAGGTGAAGTAGAGTATGATTTGATCCAGTTTCTTTTAAATCGTCTTCCTGATAAAGGGGTTTATGAAGTAACGAAAAAGCGGATAGAAATTTTAACAAATGAACTGAACCTGAATCTAGAGCGATTCTTTTTGTGGGGATATTGTCATGCCGTACTAGCGACAGCGTGGACAGTCGAAGGCATGAGCTATAGTAGCTGTTTTTATAGGATGATTTCTATTTTTGAGAGACTATATTTTGAATATTACGGAATTGAAATAGGGTGTTATGTAGATTAAGTAGTGATAAACAATGTTGCTTCTATTTGAAAAGGCTCAGAGCGATACGCTCTGAGCCTTTTTGATCGATGAAAATGTGGATGATTATTTTTTAGATTTAAAAGGCCACCAAATCCCTTTACCGAATGAGACAACAACAGCAGGAATTAGAAGTGGTAGAACGATTAGACCGTAAAGAAGTAAGCCAGTAATGACAATGGTCGCAATTTGCATTAAGCTAAGAACGCCTGAAGGCATCATGGCCCCGAATGTACCGGCTAGGATAATAGCGGCCGTGATGACTACCGTACCCATTTTTGCCATAGAGCGATGCATTGCTTCCCTAATCCCAATGGAAGCTTCTTCGTTAAAACGGTCGAGTAGGAAGATGGAATAGTCGACACCTAGTGCAATTAACATTACAAATCCAAAGAATGGAACTGCCCATGTGATGCCATCATAGCCTAGTAGATTAATAAAAATTAACTCCGATATCGCCATTGACGTAAAGTATGTGAGTAACAGCGAACCAATCATAACAAGTGGCATGATCATGGAGCGGAAAAGGAGTGTTAGAATAATAAACAAACCGACAAGCATGATAATGACTGTTCTAGTAAAATCACTTGTTGAAATGTCAGATAGGTCACTGTTAATACTTGCTACGCCGTTATAAGCGACAGTTGCATCTTCAAGCGGCGTACCGTCAATCGTTCGTGATACCGTTTCTTTAATTTCTCTTACAGTATCAATAGCTTCCGTAGAATAAGGGTCTTTCTTTAAAATAACTTCAAGTGTAACCGCTTTTTGTTCATCGAAGGCATAGCGATCGATGGCAGGCTCAAATTCTTCGTCTTCAAGGGTTCCATCTGGAATAAATACACCTGTATTCCGAAGAGCTTTCGAATTACCCATATCGGTCACGATGTCAGCAGCATCTTGTAAGCCGTTCTTTATTTCATCAAGGCCATCAATGGATGAACCCACACCTTTAGATAGTTCAGTAATGCCACCGCTTAGCTCAGACGTCTGACCAGCCTGACCTTGTAGATCCGAAGAAGCGCCAGCGAGGCCCTGTTGGATTTGTCCGAGCTGTTGTTGCACCTGCCCAAGCTGTTCGGAAGCAGCAGCAACATTTTGCGATTGTTGAAGCCCAGCGGAAATAGAGCCAAGTTGATCGTTAATTTGCCCCAGTCCATTTACGGCTTCTTCAAGTCCACCAGCGTTGCTGCTAGAAGGAATTTGGTTACTAATATTATCCAATCCATTTTGAACTTCGGTTAGGCCGTTTTGAACATCATCGATGCCATTCGTTGCTTCGTTGAGCCCATCCCCAACTTGTGCAAGTTGTGAATCAACATAAAGATCATCAATCACATCTCCTGCTGGTCTTGTAATGGACCTAACGGAATCAACGTTATCATTTTTCTCAATTTCTTTACTAATTGTTTCGATATAAGGAAGATAATCTTCTGTAACAATATCTTGATCCTTCTGAATGATCACTTTTACCGGAAGTGAATCACCTTGGCCGAATCCTTCCTCAATTGCATTTAATCCTTTAACAGATTCATAGTCACTACCAATCTCGTTTACTGTATTAAACGACAGTTGATCGTCGTAAGTGAAAAGTAGTGGAACCATAATAACAGCGACAACGAGCATAGACCAAATGGGCTTGTTAATAGAGAAACGACCAAACGAAGTCCACAGTTTACTATCTTTGTGTGACGCTGATTTCTTTGAAGGCCAGAACAACTTATCTTTTAATAAGGCCATAAAGAATGGCACAAGCGTAAACAGGACGAGCATAAGAATCGCGATTCCTACAGCAACCCCAACAGCTGATTTAAATATCGGGAAGTCTGCAAAGCCAATCGCTGCGAAACCGATGAATACAGCTAATCCACTAATTAATAAGGTACGGCCTGCTGTTTTGTAAGTATTCACAATCGCATCTTCTACAGAATGTCCCTCAGTTAATTCTTCTTTATATCTGCTTAAGAGGAGGATACAATAGTCTGTTCCAATCCCGAACAGGACGGCAACGAGAAAAATCTGAGTATAGTTGGATACAGGAAAGCCGATCCAATCAATTAAAAAAGCTACAATTGATTGACTTAGGAGATACGTAACCCCTACTGCAAGTAAAGGAATGAAAGGGGTTGTAATCGAACGAAAAACGGCCAAAAGTAGAACGAAAATCAACACAACAGTAATGATTTCAGTACGTTCAAGTCCTTTTTGAGCACTTTCATTCACATCGTGATTAATAATGGATTCACCTGTAAGATAAGCGGTCGTATTGTCTGGAATTAGATCCTGACGAATATGATTGGCGAGTTCATTCACTTCATCGTCTGTTCCATCGACTGTAATGGGAAGAAGGATGGTTTGTTCGTCTTCTGAAACAAGTTGATCAGACATCTCTTCACTTTCAAATGGATCGAGTACTTCTTTTATGAGTGAACCTTCTTCAGCAATTTCTTCAGCAATTGAAGAAACTTTTTCTTTAGAGTCCTCATTTACTGGTTCATCGAAGGTGAAGACAAGTGAAATGGTTTCATCGCCCGCACCAGCTTCCTCAAGAATGTCTGCGGCTATTTTTGAATCTGCATTTTCAGGTAATTGAAAGGTTCCAGCATCTTCAGCCTGTTTCGTAAGGTTAGGGGATAAAACAAATAGAACGGCTGTTAGAGCAATAAGTGCAATGGCAATTGGCCATTTGAATTTTAAAATTTGTCTCATTTTGCATCTCCTTCTGCTTTTAAAATTGAACTTAACTTGCGGAAAATACGCAGGAATTCATCGATTTCCTCTTCATGAAAATCGTTTAAAACGATTTTCTCGACATGTTCATAGATCACTTTATCAAATAAGTCGACAACGTCATTTCCTTTTTCAGTAAGCGTAATCGATTTCCCTCTTAGGTCCTCTTCGGAATCAACTGTGACCACGAGTCCTTTCATCTCAAGTTTTTTATAACGGTTTGATATAGCGCTTTTGTGAACACCTTGTAAAGAAGCGAGCTTCCCAGGTGAAATACGACCTGATTTAGAAATAATTTGAAGCATCTGAAGCTGCTCTGAAGAATATTCTTCAAATAGTTGATGCTCAAAAGAACGAATAATTCGTTCTGTTCCATACATGATCACTTCTTCGAAAAGCTCAACGGCTTCACATAACTTCTTATTCATTTACCATTCCTCCACTAGTTTACCCTCTAAACATTATTAGTTTACCCTCTAAACTATGGTTTTTGCAACTATTTAATACGCATGAATTTTGAAGTTTAGTCAAAGGGAGGAGGTCATGATAACGTTTTAAGTTAACGATAAGGTGGAGAGGGTGGAGAGGAAGAATAGGTCTCGTTTTAAATAACTTTCAATAAGAGTAGTAAGGTATCTTGATGAAATTCTGATTCTGTTCATTGAATTTCTTTTTCAAT
This sequence comes from Pseudalkalibacillus sp. JSM 102089, assembly GCF_041366475.1. Classification (NCBI taxonomy): domain Bacteria; kingdom Bacillati; phylum Bacillota; class Bacilli; order Caryophanales; family Fictibacillaceae; genus Pseudalkalibacillus; species Pseudalkalibacillus sp. JSM 102089. Next base: position 135,138 of record NZ_JBEWYW010000008.1, on the reverse strand, counting down.
ACACGAGAAATCTACCAAAAGATAAAATAAAAAGTAAATTTGCAGAATTTTGGCGCAATATGTATTGCATAATACGATCGACGGTATTATGATTAAAGAAACCATCGCTTGTTCGTTAAAACGAAAGGGAGGAATGAGAATGAAGAGTACTGGTGTGGTTAGAAAAATTGATGAACTAGGCCGAATTGTCATTCCAAAAGAACTCCGACGAACTTTAGATATTAACGTGAAAGATCCAATTGAAATCTTCACAAGTGAAAACAGGGTGGTCTTACAAAAGTATCAGGCAGATATGGCATGTATGGTTACTGGAGAGATATTAGACGAAAATCAAACATTTGGAAATGGAAGCATTGTTCTTAGTCCAGAAGGAATGGCGCTTCTGAGAGAAGAATTGGAAATGAAGCTAGGAAAGAAAAATGAGGAAATACTTAAAGCAAAATAAGTGTTATCTGTAACACCCTTCCAAAGGAGAAGGGTGTTTTTTGTTAACAGTAAGTTAATGAACGTTGTTGGATATCCAATAGAATAGGTGAAATTTTGGGGGTTTATCATATAAGCTAATATACCTTCTAACAATTGAGATTCTTTCTAAAGATCATATAAGATAGCGTGAGAACTTTTCTACTAATGAAAGTTAAAATGATAAAAAGATAAGCTTGGCCTAATAACGTAATTTCAATAATAGCTCTCTTAAATGAGGATCTTCCATCATTGAAGACCCAAATTTTCTAGTAATTTCAGTTAATGCAATATCATGATAGAAGAACTCTGTGAAAAAGGTAACTAATGGTCTTGATTTGGTGTGAATCGCCTGCCAGCTTGTATCTTCGATTCCGGCAAATAAAACGTCCTCATTATCTACTATAACAATACGACTCCGCTCTAACTTTTGGTGAGCGCTGTCGGGAATTAAAGTTGTTACGTTTTTAAGATTAGAATCTATCTCTCCAATTGAATGTAACTCAACGATAACGCCTTCAGCTTCTTTTTCCGCAAGCAAGGAGAGGTGTTGCTCGATATCATCGGCCCAGCCCGAAAAGATAATAGAGCTCGATGATTGTTGAAGTAACTCTGAGACAAGGGAATGAATCGACTGATCTTCTTTAAGTGTCCAAACGCGATCATCTGCTTGCTTCTTACGAGTTTGAATTGATTTCAATTGTGTAATACTTTCGTTGAAATCACTTTTAAGCTTGGTGATCGCTGAATCAATTGGAAGAGCGGTATAAAGTCTTTTTTTCTCAGTGGTTGATTCTAACACCATCCCTTTCTCAATCATACGACGGATAACGTCATAAACCTTGGAACGAGGGACACCAGAACGTTTTACAATAGTCGTGGCATCCAGTGCTTCATCTATTGTAATCAGCGCTTCATAGACTTGACTTTCATATTGAGTAAATCCAAACTCTTGCAGCATGTATCGATTCTCCTTGCTTCATCTAATCTTTTCTATAATGATAGCACATCAACTGACCAGTCAAAAGCGTCCTTCATTTACCTATTGCCTTCCATTCTAAAAAGAGTTACTCTTTTAGTGGTAACTTAGTAAGAGGGGTGCAAGAAGTAATGAATAAACGTGTTTACTTACTTACGATTGTTTCATTTGTAGTAGGAATGGTGGAATTAATTATAGGAGGAATTCTTGATCTGGTAGCAGAAGATCTTCAAATAAGTTTAGGGAAGACAGGTTTATTAATTAGTGTTTTTTCTATCGTATTTGCATTAATGGGTCCAGTTCTACTTTCTGTAACTGCAAAAATAGAACGGAAAAACTTGATGCTATTCTCACTCGTTATTTTTTTAATAGGGAATCTAATCGCAGTCATTAGTACAACGTTTAGTCTGTTAATGACAGCGAGAATTATCTCAGCGGCAAGTGGTTCTCTTCTTGTTGTGCTATGTGTCACCATTGCTTCCAATATAGTAAAACAGGAATATCGCGCAAGAGCTATAGGGGTTGTATTTATGGGGATTAGTGCTTCTCTAGTTTTGGGAGTGCCAATTGGATTAATGCTTGGAAATGCATTTGGATGGAAAGCGCCTTTTGTTTTGATCCTAGTTCTCACACTGTTATCAATGGTGGGAGTTACCTTGTTTATGGAGAAGATTCAGCCTAAACCCGCAGTTCCACTTCGTAAACAGCTACAAACACTGAAAGATAGCCGTGTATTATCAGCACAGTTAACATCCTTAATGTTTTTAACAGGTCACCTAACTCTTTATGGATATCTAACGCCGTTTCTCAAAACAATACTTGGATTATCAGGAAGTTGGGTAAGTATTGTTTATCTGATCTTTGGAGTGGCTGCAGTTGCCGGGGGCGGACTAGGTGGAATGGCTTCAGATCGATTTGGAACAAGACCAACAATACTTATATCGATTATGGTTTTTGCTGTTGCAATGTTTATTATTCCCTTTTCAACTTTCTCCTTTCCGGTCTTTCTTATCATAATGGTAATTTGGAGTATGCTGAGCTGGGGGATCACACCTGCACAACAAAGCTATTTAATTGAACTTGCGCCAGAATCATCTGATATTCAACAAAGCCTGAATAATTCTGCTCTTCACCTCGGAATTGCAATGGGTTCCTCGGTTGGAGCTTTTGTCATTGAAAACAGCTCAGTTGAAATGAATGCCACTGTTGGAAGTGCCTTTATTTTACTTTCACTTGCTGCCGCGGTATTTTCTATGAAGAGAGATAGCGGGAAAGCGTCAACGCAATTGAACAATCAAGCAGGTTAGTTGAGATTAAGAATTTATTTTGAAATAATATGGATAGACAATCCAAAAGGAGAGTTTACTCATGAATGTACTGGTTATTGGAGCAAACGGCCAGGTAGGTCAAAAAGTTGTCAATCTTCTTGATCATAACAAAGACTATTCCTTAAAGGCGATGGTCCGAAAGAAAGAACAGGCGGATGAATTAGCAAACCGCGGAATTGAATCAGTAGTAGCGAGTCTTGAAGACTCAGTCGATACCATTTCTGAGGCTATGAAAGGGAGCGACGCCGTTATTTTTGCTGCTGGTTCTGGTGGAAGTACTGGATCAGATAAAACATTATTAGTAGATCTAGATGGAGCAGTAAAAACGATCGAAGCAGCTGAAAAACTTGGCATTAAGCGTTATGTGATGTTGAGTGCACTTCAAGCACACAACAGAGAAAATTGGAGTGAGGCATTATTGCCATACTACGCTGCAAAACATTACGCTGATAAAGCGTTAGAAGCAAGTTCATTGGACTATACTATTGTGCGCCCAGGTGGTCTTTTAAACGAAGAAGGAACTGGCAAGGTGTCAATCGCTGAGAATCTAGGACGTGGATCGATCCCACGTGATGATGTAGCTGAGGTTATCGTTTCTACACTAATGAAAAAAAATACGATTCGCCGATCTTTCGATTTGATTTCTGGGGATAGCTTGATTACTCAGTCAATAGGATCTCTATAATAATAAGGTGACCGATTCTTTATGCGAAAGAATCGGTTTCCTTACTTTTCTTATTTAAAGAATACAAAATGCTGTTGAGTTTACGGTAAGAGATCTTTACAATATGTATTGAGTACATAAATCTTTTCATCTAAAAGGAGTCTAACTATGGAAAAAGTATTGATTTTCGGACATAAAAATCCTGATACGGATACGATCACTTCTGCTCTCGTTTATGCCGATTTAAAAAAGAAGCTTGGCATGAATGTAGAGGCAGTCCGCCTTGGTGCAGTCAATGGAGAAACACAATACGCGTTAGATCAATTTAATGTGGAAGCTCCACGAATGGTTCAAACCGTTTCGAATGAAACAAATGAGGTTATTCTTGTTGACCACAACGAACGTCAACAGAGTGCAGAGGATATTGAAAATGTTCGGATTCTAGAAGTGATTGATCATCATCGCATTGCGAACTTCGAAACAGCTGACCCTGTTTATTACAGAGCAGAGCCGGTTGGTTGTACAGCAACGATTCTAAATAAGTTATACAAAGAGAAGAATGTTCAGGTTGATAAAAACATAGCTGGTCTTATGCTTTCTGCGATCATTTCTGACTCTCTTCTTTTCAAATCACCAACATGTACGGAGGAAGATATAGCTGCGGCTAGCGAACTTGCTGAAATAGCGGGAGTAAATGCCGAAACATATGGTCTTGAAATGCTTAAGGCTGGGGCGGATATGAGCAGTAAAACGCCTGCTGAACTGATCTCTCTTGATGCGAAAGAATTTGGTATGGGAGCTTCTAAAGTGGAAGTAGCTCAAGTCAACGTTGTTGATACTCTCGATGTTCTTGCTCGTCAGGATGTAGTTGAAGAAGAAATGAGAAAAACGATCGAAGCTAAAGATCTTGATCTTTTCTTACTCGTTGTAACGGACATTCTTACTAATAACTCAACGGCTTTAGCACTAGGAAAACAAGCAAATAAAGTCGAGAAGGCTTTTGATGTCACATTAATTGAAAACCTTGCTGTACTTGAAGGCGTTGTTTCTCGTAAGAAACAAATCGTTCCTGTTCTAACAGAAACGTTTACAGCTTAATGATCGTTCCAAACGTGGACAGATTCTAAGGGGATCTGTCCACGTTTTATTCATTTATTGTGAAAAAACATCATAAAAGTCATACTAAATATACACGTTAAAATTTATGAAGCTGCTTTCTAATAGGTTCATAATCAAAGAGTTTCCCTTCGTAAATTAGTAAAAGCCTTTCGCATTTGCGAAAATCATCTGGAGTAACAAGTGCTGGAAGCTTGTCCCAAAGTTGAATGCCTGAACGATAAAGAACTTCAGCAACAAATTGAGAACAAAAATAAGAATTACTAAACTCAATAGGTTCATTTATTGAAACCCCCAAAACGCCGAGAATATTGTACAAAAACCGCTGTTTGTTTCGAATGAATATCTTTAGCAAGCGCTTCATTTTGTGTACATCACGTTCCGTTACATTGAGTTCATAGATTACGCATGTCGTCATGGGGTATCGGCTGTATGTCCCCGTTAGGACATCTTCTTTCACAAATCCGCCATTTAGAGGATTGCCAGGTTTTTTTCTTCCAAAGCTATACATATCATTTAATTCTTCATCGAAGGCAAGTGATGCATGATTGTAAGGAGCTTTAGTATATTTCTTAATCGATTTTGTAAAGAGTGTACCGGTATCAGAAAGTAAAATATATATTTTTTGACTCATCATGGTATCCTTATACATTTGACGTTTACTCTCATTATACATAAATAGATTGATAAGGAGGTACCTCTTCTGGAAAGCACAATATGGATATTGGCAATTATTTTAATAGGTCTTTTATTTGCACAGGCTGTTTTTCTTGTTGCGAAGAATAAGCAGCCAACCAAGGACTTTACGGGACTATCGTTAAAAGTAAAAACGTGGTGGGGCATGTTTGTTGTTTTTTGTCTTGCCACACTATTTAACCCAATCGTTTCCTTGTTTTCTTTAATGATATTAAGCTTTTTCGCATTAAAAGAATATTTCTCAATGATGAAAACTCGGAAAGCTGATAGAAGGATTTTTCTATGGTCCTATGTCGCTATCCCACTCCAATTCTATTGGATCCTAATCGATTGGTATGGAATGTTCATTGTGTTTATACCAGTTTATGTTTTCTTATTGCTACCGCTTCCACGTATTATAGGAAAAGGGACGCTAGGTTTTCTAAGATCAGTTAGTTCGACTCAATGGGGGTTAATGCTAATGGTTTTTGGTCTAAGCCACCTTGCCTATTTCCAAATAGCTAGCCCAATTTATGGAGCCAATTTAGTGTTATTTCTTGTATTGCTAACTCAGGTAAATGATGCAGTTCATTACATTATTTCTCTTTATCTAGGCAGGCGTAAAGTCGTTCCATCCTCCAACCCTTATCTTACTTTAGAAGGATTTTTAAGCGCAATTATCGTCACAACAGCACTAGCCTATATGTTATTTCCTTATTTAACGCCTTTTGGTACGTTGTTTGGAGTTTTATCAGGAGTTCTAATCAGCGTCGCTGGCTTTCTTGGTAGTCTAACAATTTCCGTTCTGAAAAGGGATCTCTTACTTGGTGACGATCGAAGAATGAAGGCTTTGGAGGGAAATTACTTAAATAGAGTGGATAGTCTTGCATACACATCACCTGTTTATTTCCATGTAATTCGGTACTTTTTTGATTTTATGTAAGTAAAAGAGCATGTTTCATACAGTGAGGAAAGATATTTTAGCTTGTTGTTATCGAGGATGCGACAAAAAAAGCACGACAGCAGAAAATACCGCGGTCGTGCCTTACGTTTATTCACCTAGCAAAGATAATCCACCATCGACAATAATCGTTTGCCCACGAATCATACGTGCTGCTGGAGTTGTTAAGAAATAAGCGGTATCTGCCATATCTGTAGGCTCTACTAGGCGTCCAGCTGGATTTCTTTCCTTAGCAGATTCTAATAATTCTTCTCTGTTTGGAAAATGTTTAAGAGCGTCCGTATCCACAGCGCCACCAGAAACAGCGTTCACGACAATTCCTTTTGGTGATAATTCAACAGCGAGATAGCGAGTAATCGCTTCTACGGATGCTTTAGATACGCCAACAGCAACATAATTTGGAAGTGCCCTGATTGATCCAAGACTTGATAGGGCTACAATCGCTCCTCCACCATTTTTCTCCATGATTTTAGCGGCTTCTTGTGCAGCAAATAGATATGCTTTAGCATTGATGTTCTGTGTCCAATCCCAATGACTTTCTTCTATTTCCATTAGAGGTCTTAAAACACCTGAAGCGGCATTGTTAACAAATACATCAAGTCGACCAAATGTTTCTTCTGTTTCATGAAATAAAGAAGTGATTTGCTTCACTTCACCAACATTTGCTTTAACGATATGTACGGTAATGCCATATTCGCTTTCTAATTCTTGTTTTGTTTGTTCCGCATCTTTCTTCTTTCTCATAAAGTTGAGAACAAGGTTGTAGCCTTCGGAAGCAAATTTTCGTGCTATTGCTTTACCGATACCTCTTGTTCCACCTGTGATTAGCGCTACTTTATTACTCATCATAAGTCACCTCTTCAATATTTACTCCAACCTATCATACAGGAACAAGGAGCATGTGAAAAGTTTCGCGAAATCAAACTGAGGTGAATTGGTAGAAAAAACTTTTAAGTTAGAGGGTGTATTCAATGGAAAAGAATACAATTATGATATACTTTCATCTAGAAACAAATTATGCTAAATAGTTGATTAGAGCATGGAGATGAAAGTGAATATATTAAAATCAGTTTTGGTCAAAGCTGCCAGTAAACTGTTTATTTAGGGAGCTGATTTGAAGAAAACTTTTTTGGTGAATAATGGATGGAATGAGTCTCCTTGGTTTAAGGATCCAATACTTGAGAGAAGTGTTGAAGACAGAAATGATGTATAATTGCAGCTTTTCTTTCAGAGGGGCATTATAAACTAAAAGCGCTTTCGTGGATTGGTAAGATGATTTTTTATGAAAAACACATCCAAAGTAGACTGAGTAACGTTAGCTATACATAAGCTTCCTGCCTCTTCAGGCTAGCGTCAGTTGCGATGAAAAGGAGAATGATATGAGAGAACTTAACGATGCCGAGCTGTATGTTAAGGTGCAGGCAAAGGATAAAGAAGCTCTCTCATCTCTTTACGATCGATATGAAAAGTTGTTATATTCTTTCTCATATCGAATTGTAAAAGATGGAGGACTTGCAGAAGAAGTTATGCAAGAAGTGTTCATAAAGCTATGGAAAGGGAAGGCCGAGTATAGTGCTGACAAAGGGAAATTCTCTTCTTGGCTCCTTACAATGACGCGGCATACAGCAATTGATTTGCTCCGCAAACAATCAAAAGAGCCAGATTTTGAACTGGATGAACGAGACTCTCTTCATAGTGATGAATCTTCAGTGGAAGATCAGGTTGAATGGAAAGAGCGAGGACAAATACTTCGTACAGCTGTATCAAAACTTAAAGATGAGCAACAGAAAATAATTGAAATGTTCTATTTTAAAGGAATGACGCACAAAAAGATCTCTGAAGAGTTCGACCTCCCTCTGGGTACTGTTAAAGGCCGAATTCGGCTAGCGCTCAAACATTTAAATACCAGTCTTAGAGAGAAAGGAGGGGTCTCAGATGAAAGCAAATTGTGAGCAACTACTTGACTATTTTAATGAAACCTTATCAGAAGAAGAAAAAGAACGGTTCGAAACTCACCTTTTATCTTGTGAAGAGTGCAGAGAGGAATTAAAGGAGCTGGATGAATTGACAGGTGACCTTCCTTATCTCTCTATACCAGAAGAACCACCCGCTGGAATGAAAGATCGTGTTCTGACAAGTGTGTTTGAGAGCGAGGCGGAAGAAGTAGATAACAATGAAGTCGAAAACCTAGAAGAGAAACAGAGTAATACAGTAATAGATCTGCAGACAGAAAGAAAATCAAGACAGAGGAAGTGGGTAGCGCCTGCATTAGCAGCAGCACTTTTTCTCTCCCTTGGTGGAAATTTGTATACGTATATAAACGAATCTGATGGCGAGATAGATAATTCAGAACAAATTTCATCTCTTATCAAAGCTGTACAACTACAGCCAACTGAAGCAGAAGCTTCAGCAGGATCTGCAGCGCTTATGAATGAAGATGGAAAAATGAATTTAGTTGTAGAAGTGAACGATGTGTCAGGAGTTGAAGGCGATCAAGTGTATCAAGTTTGGTTACTTGAAGGTGAAAAACCATACCGCGCAGGCTCATTTGTTCCAAATCAGGAAGGAAAAGGTGAGGTAGCTTATCAGGTAGATTATGAAGGTGAGCACGACTGGGATGCTGTCGCGATTACCCTTGAACCGGATAATACAAGTGAAACGCCTAAAGGGAAAATTATATTAAGTTCAGGTTTATAGATCACAGAAAACAGAGACGTAATATACGCCTCTGTTTTTTTTTGAAAATGGAGAAAAGAAAAGCTGATTAATAGAACAAGATACTAAAATAAATACATTGTGAATATGAAGGGGTTTTAGTAAAGCGGTATGGGGTATATTATACTAAATTCTTATAAAAATTTGATAATAAGTTCGGTTTTGCTTATGATTAGTAACGATGTGGTTATTATTTTGAAATATTTTTGAGATCCACATAATAAATGTAGGAGTGGAGAGAATGAACAAAGTTACTAACGTTTTCTGGATAGGAATCGCTATTGCGATTCTCTTCGTTGGTTGGGGCGTGCTGATGCCAGATAACCTTAATCAGGTGATGACGGTATCCCAAAATTTCTTCTTAGATCAGTTTGGCTGGTTTTATCAGCTTGCCGCAACTTTCTTTTTAATATTTGCAATTTATTTGATTTTTAGTCGATTTGGGCATATCAAGTTAGGAAAGGATACAGATAAGCCTGAATATAGCAGGCTCACATGGTTTGCTATGCTCTTTAGCGCCGGGATGGGAATAGGGCTATTGTTCTTTGGTGTATCAGAACCAATGTCCCACTTTTCTACCCCGCCATATGGTGAAGGAGGAACGGTTGAAGCCGCGCACCTTTCCCTTCGATATACATATTTACATTGGGGGTTCCATGCATGGGCCATATACGCAACCATCGCATTAGCGCTAGCTTATTATAAATTTAGAAAAGGGGCGCCGGGATTAATGAGCGCAACGCTTTATCCACTATTAGGAGATAAAGTGAAAGGCCCTATCGGGATTACAGTAGATATTATTGCAGTTTTTGCGACAATATTTGGTGTCGCCGCTTCTCTAGGCCTTGGGGCTCAACAAATTAACGGTGGTTTAAGTTATTTAACAAACATACCTAATAATTTCACAATTCAATTGATTATTATTGCGATTATCACCGTTCTTTTTACTGTTTCAGCAGGAACAGGAATAAAGAGGGGGATAAGGTATTTAAGTAATGCTAATATGGCGCTTGCTGTATTATTGCTTATCATGTTTGTCATTCTCGGACCAACAAAATTTGTGTTAGATTTATTTGTCACTACTTTCGGAGAATATGTTCAAAATATATTTGCTATGGGCATGAGACTTGCTCCAATGAATGCAGAAAGTGAAACGTGGATTCAAGATTGGACAATCTTTTATTGGGCATGGTGGATTGCCTGGTCTCCTTTTGTTGGGACATTTATTGCAAGGGTATCGAAAGGAAGAACGATTAGAGAGTTTATGATAGCCGTAACAGTTGTACCAACAGTCGTTTGTGCATTTTGGTTTGGGGTATTTGGAGGATCTGGTATTTTCTTTGATTTTACTCAAGGAACAGATATAGCAGGTCAAAGTCTTGAGACGGGGTTATTTTTCTTATATGAACAACTTCCGCTCGGTGGTATTTTAACTATCGTTACACTATTATTAATCTCTACATTCTTTATTACATCTGCCGATTCAGCTACATTTGTGCTTGGAATGCAAACAACAAATGGAAGTTTGAATCCCCCGAACTATGTGAAATTTACCTGGGGATTTTTGTTATCAGCATCAGCGATCGTTCTAATGATTACGGGTGGACTTGAAAGTATGCAGACGGCTATAATCGTTAGTGCTTTCCCGCTTACAATTATTCTGTTATTTACGTGCTGGGGAATGATTAAATCATTTAATGAAGAAGTACCAAGAAAGCAACGTAGTACGGATAAGAAAGCCAAGTCCAAAAAAGATCTAAAAACGGTTTAAAATAAAACCTTTGGAGTACATTCTCCAAAGGTTTTTTAAATAGAGCTAGATACCGAGGAAAAGAAAATAAGCAATATGAACGATCTAACATTAACTTCCCAACAAATAAAAGTAGAGTTGGAATACGCAATGTTGGCAGAATGAATCAAAATTCGCTATTATTAATGTATGTGGACTAAAAACGAGAAAACAATCATACAAAGCTGGTGGTCTCGTTTGGCTGCTACAGACCCCGGCAGGACTAGGTTACATCAAGCAGCAAGAATAACGATTAGCGTTTTTTCTTCCGTCATGACAATGCTGTGGTTGACCACAATACTTGGAATATCATTTACCCCAGCTATTCTTGCTGGGGTGGTAAGTCTTTTATCATTATTACTTGTGAATGATGACACAGATAAAAAGAAAAAAATCACTGCCCTTTTGTTAGTAATTTCAAGTATTATTTGGTTAACACTTCGAACATTGCTTAGCTCTATTCCATTTGTTACGGATGGTTTGTTTTTACTTGTGATCTTTTTTGCTTACTACCTACAACATTATGGTTTTCGATATTTTGGACTATTTATGATTGCTTTTTTATCGATCTATTTTTCAACCTTATTGAAACTTCAACCATCCGACTTGCTCGGTTTTATCCTCGGAATTGTTGTCGGAGGAGCATACTCGTATCTTTATCACTTTATTCTGTTTAGAAATCGTCCTAAAAGACAGCTCAGTCGAAGTATGAAGTCGTTTCATATTCAAACAAACCTTACGCTAGATCTCGTACTTGATGCCATATCAGATCCGACTCCGAATCGCTATAGAGCCTTGTTATTAAAGCGAGATGTAAGAAAACTTAATGAGTATGCCCAGGTTATTTCAAGCCAATTAACAACAACTGATCCAGGAGAAGTCTGGAGTGGTATAGACGCTGAGCAACTTAGAATGTACGTCTTTGATGCCGAGATGTTAATTGAAACACTTTATCCCGCAGTTAAAAGGATGAAAGAACTTCATGCACTTGAACATAATGAAGTAAGAAAATTACTATATAAAGTTGTTGAATCCATTAGAGACGCTGAGGTGTTACGAAGTCACGATATCGTTGGAAACTTAAAGCAAACACAGACCGTTATTGAAGAATTGAAAAATCAGCTGATCGAATTACGAATATCTAATCATCAAAATAAAGATTGGTTATGGTTAATTAGGAGAATAGAGTCGATTGCCAATCATCTTATTGAAAGTTCAAACGAACTCGGAGCTAGACGGATGGCGAATATTGAAGAACAAGTTCGATTAGACGATCCAGAAGAAGTAAAGAAAGAAAATGTTCAAGAAAGTGAAAAATCAAATCGACCAAGAGCAGCCACTAGGAAGGCGCTCCAAGCTATCGTAGCAGGCGTAGTGGCTATTTTCTTAGGCTATTTCCTTTCACCTACTCACCAGTACTGGGTTCTCCTCTCTGCATTTGTAGTACTTTTAGGAACGGATACCGTTGGAATGACGTTACAAAAAGCTTTTCAACGGTCACTGGGAACTATTTTCGGCGCGGTTGCAGGTTTTGGCCTGGCGCATCTTCTTGAAGGAAGGCTTGTCTTAGAGTTAATTGCATTATTTTGCTGTATCTTTATGGCATTTTATTTGCTCTCCATTTCGTATGCGATGATGATGTTTTGGATGACAATGCTAATCGCGATTATGTACGATTTTATCCTAGGTGGGATTACAGAACAGATTTTAATAGCTCGTGTGTTTGATACGTTAGCAGGAGCATTCATTGGTTTTCTAGCAGCAGCAGTGATCTACCCTAAAACTACACGTGAAAAGGTTGCAGATACTGCGGAAGATTTTCTTAATAAATTAAATGAGTATGTGTCGGATTATCTTGAATCCTTTTCACATACTGAAAAGAATTTTAATTTTACAAATCAGGCTTTTAGTATTGATGAACAAATGCGAAAAATCCTTGAAGATGCGAGACCGCTTCGTAATCGACCTGCTATTCTTGCCCGATCAGGGATTGAACGCTGGTTAACTGTACTAACAGCGATCAATTATTTTGCTAAACATCTATTGGCTTCTACAAATCGAAATAACCGTTCAACTATCATAGAAGGATCAGAGAACACACTTTTCGAGGTTAATGAAGTGATTAAACATAATGTCCATACTTTACTTAAACTATTAAAAGGTGAAACAGGGTTAACGATGTATAGTTTAAATAAAGAAAGAGAGTATATTGAAGGTCTTTCAGAAAAAGTTGAATATGAAGATTTAAATTTGAAAAAGTTTGTAAATGACCTCTATTATATATGGAGAATTAACCAGTCACTTTTGATATTAGGGAAGGAACTTGGCTCCACAAAGAATAAAGAAGCATCTGATCATTTTAATAAGAATCGTAACCTGGAGCAGTAACGCACCAGGTTATTTTTTTGTTGAGCCAAATGTGGATGGGGCGATTGAAACTAAGCTTTCATTCAAATAAACCAGAAATCAATACATCTAAATATAGGCTAAAAAAACTTTAATGAAGTGACTTAAATTGGGAGCTATGAAAATTAATCAAAAATGATTAGTTTATTAAAAGGGGGAGCGGGAATAGAGAGGTGTGACAGTATAATTTTAATTTAGGATTGACAATAGGAGGAAATATTCATGGTTAACAACAAGACTGTATTTATTACAGGAGCAGCTAGAGGAATTGGTTTTGAAATTGGTGAAACGTTCGCAGAGAATGGAGCAAAAGTTGTTCTATCTGACATAAATGAAGAAGGAACACAAGAAGCTGCCAAGAAACTAAGAGATAAAGGTTATAACGCTATTGGTATTAAAGCAGACGTGACAAATGAAGATGAAATTAAACAAGCAATTGACCGTACTGTAGAAGAATACGGTCGCTTAGACGTGTTAATAAATAATGCGGGACTTCAGCACGTATCTGCATTAGAAAACTTCCCGACTGAGAAGTTTCGTATGATGCAGGATATTATGCTTACAGCTCCTTTCATAGCAACAAAGCATGTATTTCCAATCATGAAGAAACAAGGATTTGGGCGAATTATTAACATGGCATCTATCAATGGTGTCATCGGTTTCGGAGGGAAAGCGGCTTACAATAGTGCCAAGCATGGGGTCATTGGTCTTACAAAGGTTTCTGCACTTGAAGGTGCGGAACACGGTATCACAGTAAATGCCATGGCACCAGGTTATGTTGATACACCACTCGTAAGAGGTCAGATGGAAGATCTAGCGAAAGAACGCGGAGTAGAGCTAGAAAAGGTACTAGAAGAAGTAATCTATCCACTTGTACCACAAAGAAGACTTCTTGAAGTGAAAGAGATAGCTGATTACTCAATGTTTATCGCAAGTGATGCAGCGAAGAGCATTACAGGGCAAGCTCTTCTAATTGATGGTGGTTATACAGCTCAGTAAATTTAGATTTTACTAAAAAAATATTAAAGCAGCGCCTTCTAATGAGAAGCGCTGCTTTTTTTTTATTGATCGCTAAAGGCTATTTGAAGACCAATTAAAGCAAGCAATAATGCTTTTGCAAGATTGAATTTTCTAGCTAGAACATGATTTTCTACGACATAGAATGCGATTTTTCCTGCAAATAAGCTTATTGCACTAAAGATAAGAAAGGCTTGTAGAATGAAAACCCCTCCTAAAATTAACATTTGAAGAGCAGGTGAATTTGCCTGCTGATTTATAAACTGTGGAAGAAGGGCGAGAAAGAATAAAGAGATTTTTGGATTTAAAATATTCATAACAATCCCTTTTCGATATAAAGAAAAATAAGGTCTGCTAGGTTGACTTAGGGGGTTAGTTGCGGATCCGCTATCTTTAAAAGCTTCATATGCCATGAAAAGTAAGTAAGCTGCCCCGCTAAACTTAACAATCGAAAAGGCGAGAGAGGATTGATAAAGGAGGGCAGAAATTCCTAAGGTAGCAGCGGAAATATGAACAAGTAGTCCTGAACAGAGGCCAAGAGAAGTGGCGATACCAGCCTGTTTGTTCTTTGTGATGCTTTGAGCAAGAACAAATAAATTGTCAGGTCCTGGCATAACGGTTAGAAGAACAGCAGCAAGAAGGAATGATAGTATAATTGTAATATCCAATAGATCTCACCTTTCAAAACTATTTTCTCAAGTATATAGGAGGAATGAAAATGTATAAAGACTTGTTCAAAGGGGCGAATGAATATTATGCGGAATATCGAAAACCATATCCTCGTGAGTGACCCTTCAATTCGTCTCTCGATTTCAAATATATGTAGCGGACATTGGGCGGAAACACCAATTACTTGACAGATTTCTCATTAATGATATAATTCTGACATCTTTTAGTGTTGTTGGAGGAATAGTTCCATGAAACCCATTTTATTTGATATACCAAGTAAATTTAGCACTGACCGTTTACATATACGTTTTCCACTACCTGGGGATGGTGTCTCGGTTCATCAATCAATTGCTGCCTCGTTAGAAGAGCTTAAACCTTGGATGCCTTTCGCACATATAGATCAAACGGGAGAAGACGTTGAAGCGAATATCCGCGAATCTCACGTAGCGTTTTTAAAGCGGGAGGATCTTCGACTATTACTCTTCCATAAACAGACGGGTGATTTTATCGGTTCCTCAGGGTTACATCGAATAGATTGGAACGTTCGTAAATTTGAAATCGGTTATTGGATTGATTCTAGATACGCTGGTCAAGGCTATATGTCTGAAGCGGTCCAAGGCATTGTAGATTACGCCTTTTCAAACCTTAACGCTAGAAGACTAGAAATTCGTTGCAATGCGACAAATAGGCGAAGTCGGCGAATTGCCGAGAAACAATTGTTTCAACTTGAGGCTATTTTACGAAACGACCATGTCTCAATTGATGGCAGTAAACTAACTGATACATGCGTCTATGCTTTAACAAAAAAATAAATTTGGTAAGAATATGCACCTTACTTATGGGAGGAATAAGGTTCTTGCATCAAGAATAAACGAGTAATGAATGATTTTGATGATGGAGGGAAACTATGTGATCGAACGAGCGACGATAGAAGAAAGAGATTTTATTTTATCGAATTCCATTCAATCTGTTAATGAAGGAACGACAAATCCTGGTATCGTAAAAGAAGAGAAAGCACTCGAAATTGTATCATCTATTCTGGATCGAGGTGGTTACCACCTCATTTATCGCGACGAAGGGGAAATTGCTGGCTGGGTATTACTTGGAGAAAACACGGATTATTTTACAGAAAGCAAGCATGGGTTCATTTATGATGTATTTGTTTTTCCAAAGTTTCGTGGGAAAGGGTATTCTAAGCAGCTGGTTCAAGCGAGTATTGAAAACTTCAAAGAACAGGGATATGAGGAAATTCGTTTGAATGTGTATTCCTCTAACTTCGCGAAATACATTTATAAAGACATTGGATTTCGAGAACTTCAAACAATCATGGTTTATAAATAGTTGTCCAGCTTCTTTTCATTTATTAAAAGAATGTGAAAAACAACTCATAATTAATCATCATGCCCTTGGAACTTGCTACACTATTTTTGCAGGGACTTCCCCGGTTCCTGCCCCCCTTAAAATATAAAGTGTGAGCCCCATGCATTTCCCAGCATGGGGCTTTTCCTTTTCAATCGCGCAGAAATGAGGGAGAGTATTGTTATATCAATTTAAGTTAATAAGTCATGAAGCAGTCGAGCGAATTATCTCCTGGAACTATGATGGGGTATACTCATTTTATAATATGGACGAGGATCTTGAAGATCTAAAAGAGTTCCGAGAAGATGCAGTCAGCAATGAAAATTATTGGAGCGTTTACCAAAGGGATCATCTTATTGGTTTTTTTAGTTTTCATGAGCATGAAGACAACCATATAGAAATTGGTCTAGGAATGTGTCCCTATAATGTTGGAAAAGGAGAAGGCTTTTCTTTTTTAGAGGCTGGCCTTCAAAAAGCAGTTGAATTGTATCATCCAACTTCCTTCGGAATGGCAGTAGCTGAATTTAATAAACGAGCCATAAAAGTGTATCAAAGGGCTGGGTTTCAAATCACTCATCTGTTTATGCAACAAACCAATGGGGGAGAGTTTCAATTTGTTGAAATGAAAAAAAATCTCGTTTAAAACAATAATTGCAAAATACTAAATAGACCGATAGAATGAATCAAAATTACATTATTTAATTTCCTTATTGAGAGAGGCGGAGGGACTGGCCCTTTGATGCCCGGCAACCTGATAGACAAGGTGCCAAATCCAGCAGAGTCTATGCTCTGAGAGATAAGGAAGAGCTCTGAAGCGAACTCTTCCTTATTAGTTAGGAAGAGTTTTTTAGACGATTCAATAAATGAGAGACGGGTTGTGAAGAATTTGAAAAAAGCTGACCGTATTCGCAAAATGAAAGTTCCAGATGCAAGTGAAAAGTATGGTGATCGTCTGCCACCGGGGCAAGTACTTACAGAAAGGTTCCCTATTCTACATGAAGGTGATGTACCTGTGTATGAGATGTCGACATGGAACCTAAGTGTATTTGGAGAAATTGATAAGGAAGTGATCATTTCCTATAGCGACATACTTGCCTTACCACAGAAGAAAGTAAAGTGTGATATTCACTGTGTCACAAGGTGGTCTAGGTTTGATAATACTTTTGAAGGGGTTTTGATTAAGGATTTTATGAACGCATATGGGATAGTACCGAAAACGAACTATGTTATGCTACATGGAGACTATAACTATTCAACGAATATTCACCTCACTGACTTAATGAGAGATGATGTTATTCTTGCCCACTCAGTCGATGGAGAGAAATTAACGGCAAAACACGGATGGCCTCTTAGGTTAGTTGTACCGCATCTCTACTTCTGGAAAAGTATTAAATGGATCAGAGGGATAGAATTTATCAATGAAGACAAACCTGGTTTTTGGGAACAAAACGGATTTCATAACCATGCCGATCCATTTAAAGAAGAAAGGTTTTCTGGAGAGGATTTGGGACTACCGGAAGATGAATGGGAGAAAAAAGAGTTTGATTAATTTTTCTTAAAAAAGCGGGCGTGATTAACACATATAGAATTGATTGAGGAAAAGGTAGTTTATTATCACATTCTAAATATCATCATATCTATAAAAAAATAGTTAAAATTTGAAAGTCAGCAGAACCTTAGTATGTGTGGGTTTTGCTGACTTTTTATTGTCTCGTAATTAAAAAAAGAGAAGAATTTTAAAAAAGAATGATCCAAATGGATCTTCTCTCCGTTAGCTAAGTGTAAATCAAAATTAAGGGGAGTGGATTTGATAATGAATACGAACAAGAATATGAAAAAGAAAGTGATCGATTGGAAAAAGGGACTATTAATTGTTCCGCTTAGCTTTTCACTTTTAATACCAACTGCTGGAGCATTTGCCTCTGACCACGACGAGCAAATGGACAAGCCTACAGTAGAAACACCAGGTGCTGATCTTCGTGCTGATCTTGGCCATTTACTAAGTGAGCATGCTTATCTTGCAGTAGAAACAATGAGAAAAGGAGCTGAAGGTTCTGAAGATTTTGAAGCTTCTGCTGGTGCCTTAAGTGAAAACACGGAAGACCTTACAGCTGCGATTACATCCGTTTATGGTGAAGAAGCAGGAGCTGAATTTAATGAAATTTGGAGCAATCATATCGGTTTCTTCGTTGACTATGTGAAAGCAACAGGTAATGAAGATGAAGATGCAAAACAAAAAGCTTTAGATAGTTTAGATGGTTATAAAGAAGATTTCTCTAATTTCTTGGAAAATGCAACTGGAGAACGACTTCAAGCTGAAACATTGTCTGAAGGACTTCAAGCTCATATTAATCAGTTGATTGGTTCATTTGATAGCTATGTAGCAGGTGATTATGAGATGGCTTACGAGAAAGAACGTGAAGCGATTGCTCACATGCAAATGGTGGCTAAAGGATTCTCTGGTGCCATTACTGATCAGTTCCCAGACAAGTTCGAAAACACAGAAGCCGTAACACCAGCCTCTGATCTTCGTGCAACATTAGGTCATTTATTATCTGAACATGCTGGTCTTGCAATGATGACAATGCAGAACGGAATCGACGGATCAGAAGACTTTAATGCATCTGCAGATGCACTAAGCAAGAATACGGATGATCTAGCTGCTGCGATAACTTCTGTATATGGTGAAGAAGCAGGCAATCAATTTAAAGAAATGTGGTCTGGACATATCGGTAACTTTGTAGAATATGTTCAAGCGACGGGAGCTGAAGATGAAGCTGCTCAAGAAAAAGCACTAAAAGCGCTTGAAGACTATCGTGCAGACTTCTCGAGTTTTCTTGAAACAGCAACTGAAGGTAGATTAGAAGCGGGACCATTATCTGAAGGGTTACAAATGCATGTGAATCAATTAATATCTGCGTTTGATAGCTACACTACGGAAGACTACGATGCAGCTTATGATTCGGTTCGTGAAGCTTATGCTCATATGTATAAGCCGGCAAAGGGACTTTCTGGTGCTTTCGTAAACCAATTCCCGGATAAATTCGCTATGGAAGCTATGCCAACTGATATGCCTAAAACAGGTATGGGTGGTACAGCTGAACAGCAAATGCCAATCGAATGGATTGTTGCAGCTATTCTTGCAACTATGGCTGCAACTGGCGTAATTGTTCGTAGAAAAATGCAGAAAAGCTAAGGGAATAGATGATAGGGTAGCCTAACATACCCGTTAGAAAAGCAATAGCCAAAGTGGCTATTGCTTTTCTTCGTGAAAAGAACGATGAACTTGCCGTTCTTACGCTATAGGAAATGGTTTTATTATAGTTTGAGATGTAAGGAGCGTTACAGCATCATGTTTATAAAAAAGGTATACTGATAATGGGAAAATAGATGATGTCTGACTATGAAACACAATTAAGTTCGTCAAATATGTCTTTCAGTTGCTAGGATAGTTTATAAGAGGGGGAAACTAGATGAAGCAAAAGTTAACATTTATTATCGCAACGCTACTTTTTATTGTTGCATGTGGGAATAGTGAAACCAATGAAACTGGTAAAACAGAGGTGTTATCAAAGGAGTGGGATGAAATCGTATCCTCTTCTAATGGAACAGAGGTAAATCTCTTTATGTGGGGAGGAGATGAAGGCATTAATCAGTACGTTGATGAATGGGTAGCACCAAGATTAAAAGAGGAGCATGATATTACGCTTAATCGTCAGCCGATGAATACCGAAGAATTTATGCAAAAACTTTTAACAGAGAAAAAAGCAAATAAAAACAAAGGTACAATTGATGTCATATGGATAAATGGCGCAAATTTCAAAAATGCTAAGAATGCTGATTTATTACTAGGTTCTTTCTCAAAGAAGCTGCCTCATTTTCAAGAATACATTGGATCAAAGGATCAGAATGCTGAATATGATCAAGGGACGGAAATTGATGGATTAGAAGCTCCGTGGGGAAATGTTCAATATGTTTTTCATTACGATTCGAGCAAGATCGATACACCTCCAAGTACACTTGAGGAGTTAAAGCAGTGGATTCACGATAATCCTGGGAAGTTTACGTATCCTAACGTTTCGGATTTTACTGGTAATACGTTCGTGAAGCACCTACTCATAAAAGGTGCAGGCGAAGAGTCGGGTCTTCTGGCAGAGGAATTTAACAAAGAGATTATTAAAGATTCCGAAGAATACGTGTGGAATTATCTTGATGATATAAAGTCTGATCTTTGGCGTAATGGTGAAACTTATCCTGAATCATTGACTAAACTTGATACGCTTTATAGTCAGGGGGAAATCCTAATGACTATGGGCTTTAACGAAGCAAGAGCAGAAAGTTTAATTGAAAATGGAACGTTTCCTGAAAGCACGGAGTCGTTTGTTCTAAAAGATCCTGGATCGGTTTCAAATACACACTATCTCAGTATTCCATTTAATAGTCCGAATCCAGAGGGAGCTATGACAGTTATTGATTTTCTTGAATCGCCAGAAGCTCAAATAGCTAAAATGGATCCTACAATGTGGGGGGAAGGTACGGTATTAAATTTTGATAAATTGAGTGAAGAGGATCAGAAGATTATTGGGAACCTTGACCGGGGAAAAAGCGTACTTTCCACAGAGGTTTTAAATGACTATAAGCTACCAGACTTAGATATAGGTTACACGGAGTGGATTAATAATGAATGGGCGAATCGGGTTATTGAGCAATAAGTGGAAATTACGTTTATATTTATTACCTGCGCTTGCGGTCACATTGCTACTTGTAGGGCATGGAATGTGGTCAGCGGTAGCTCAAAGTTTTCAAACAATAGATGGGGAATGGACTATTGCAACATACACGGAACTTTTTAGTAATCATGCTTTTTTTCATTCCCTTAAATTAACGTTTCGAGTTGCTGTCCTGTCCACTTTACTATCGTTAGTGATAGGATTAATAATGACTAGAATGTTATATGAGTTATTTAAAGATTCATCACTGAAGCTACTTGTATGGATACCGATGTTAATTCCGCATTTTGTTGCAGGTTATTTAGTATTTTTGTTTTTCTCGCAAAGTGGACTGTTCTCTTCTCTACTTTATCAAATGGGAGCATTAGAGAGTCGAGGTGATTTTCCAGTTCTTGTTCAAGAGAAATTTGGGTTGGGGATCATTTTAACATATGTCTGGAAGGAAGTTCCTTTTGTAATTCTCATGCTGTTGCCTGTTTATTATGAGATCGATCATCGCTATTCTGAAGTCGTTCGAACGCTAGGTGGAAGTAAGTGGGATGTTTTTAAAACAGTTGAACTACCCTGGATACTGCCGATTCTCATCGAAACAGCAGTAATTTTATTAGCATTTGTCGCTTCTGCGTTTGAAATCCCATATTTATTAGGTGTCACACGACCAGAAATGTTACCAGTTAGAGCATACGAATGGTTTTATGATGGGGATTGGAGCAAGCGACCACTTGCATTTTCTGCTATGCTCCTTCCAGGTGTGCTCGCCCTTCTTCTTGCGACCTTTTCAATCGGAGCTGTGCAAAAACATAGGCTTAGAATGATAAAGGGGAGAAACAGATGAGGTTATTTTTGAAGCGTTTAGGGAAAAGAGAGTTAGCAACTAGTTTCGTGTTTGTTTTGTTTATTATTTTATTCATCCTACCTTTTGTAACAATAGGAATGAAAAGCGTCTCCGAAGGGTGGGGGTGGCCTGCGTTATTTCCAAACGAACTAAGTTTGGATGCGTGGCGTAGCATAATGAAAGATCCTTCATTAATCGAATCAATTGTTACAACGTTCAAGATTGCTCTTCTAGTTGTAATATTAAATATTTTGCTCGCAATACCAGCGGCCAGGGCTCTTTCTCACTATACGTTTAAAGGAAAATCCATTATTGAGGGACTATTGCTATCCCCTATTTTAATACCTGGCATTTTACTCGCAATGGGGCTTCAATTTACGATGATACAATTTGGCTTAGCAGATAAGATGATAGGGGTTGTCATTGTTCATTTGATTCCTACGCTACCTTATGCCATTCGTGTCATGAGGGCAGGCTATGAGAGAATGGGAAGTAGTCTAAATGAGCAGGCTGCTGTACTAGGAGCCGGTCCGTTGACGCGCTTTTTGACAGTAGCCCTACCTTTATTACTTCCAAGTATTCGAAGCTTAATGTTATTAACTTTTGTTATATCTCTAGGACAGTATGCGCTTACAGCTATTATTGGGGGAGGTACAGTGATCACTCTCCCATTATTATATTACCCCTATTTTTCAAGTTCGAATGAAGCAGTTATTGCAGGATTTTCAATACTTTTTGCTTTGCTTCCCCTTCTATTTATTGGCCTGGTGGAAGTTATGTTGAGGCTGGTTATTCGAGCTGTTAATCGCGTTTGAAAGGAAGATTGTTTTGAACCAGCTATTGCAATGCAGAAACCTTCATAAGAAATTTTCAAATACATCCATCTTGCAGAACCTTTCGTTTCATTTAGAAGAAGGTGAGCATTTTACAGTAGTAGGACCATCAGGATGCGGTAAGAGTACACTCCTCAGGTGTATTGCTGGTTTGGAAGCACTAAATGAAGGAGACATTTACTTAAGAGAAAAATCAATTGTAAGGCTGAAACCAGAAGATCGTTCAGTCGTTTTGATGTTTCAGGATTCATTATTATTTCCTCATTTAACAGTACTAGAAAACGTAACTTATGGTTTGAAAAGAAAAAAAGTATCAAAAAACGAACGCGTGAGGCAAGCTGAACAAATGTTAAATAAAGTAAAACTATCTAAATGGAAAGATACCTTTCCTCATGAATTATCAGGTGGTCAAAAGCAGAGAGTATCACTTGCAAGAGCGCTTGTGCTGAAACCAGATCTTCTTTTATTAGATGAGCCGTTTAGCTCGCTTGATGCTGCACTACGAGAATCACTTCGTAGTGAGGTGAAGGATTTATTAAGAGAAGAAGGGATTACTTCCCTGTTTATTACTCACGACCGTGACGAAGCTATCGAAATGGGTGATAGGCTTGCTGTTATGTATGAGGGGAGATTCACCCAAATCGGTCATCCTTATGATGTTGTCACGAATCCTTCATCTATGGAGAGCGCTAAAATTATTGGAGAAGGATTAGCTCTAGAAGAAGGCTTTATTCCGCTTAGTAAATTAAAGGCCATTTCTGTGCAAGATAATGAAAGTAACCAGGATTGTATCTTTGTTTCAGGAAAGGTAAGCGCGGTTACAGTAAAAAACAACATAGAATGCTATCGTATATCCTGGGAACAGGGAAGTATTCTTGTCATGTCAGACAGTCGTTTAGTTGCGGGCCAAGAAGTTCTATTAAGTGCTAAGAGGGAAGATATGAAAGAATATTCCAAAGATCAATGGGGTCTTGCCCGATGACTGTTAAAACACTTCTAAAAGGATTATCGTTGACGGCACTTATCATTGTTATTTACTTACTTAATCAATATGTATTTGATTTTAGACCCTCTCACATTCGTGGTTGGATTTCATCATTCGGCTTTTATGCCCCGCTCATTTTCTTGCTTATTTGTATTGGCAGACCCTTTGTGCTTTTTCCCACATCGATCATTTCGATCAGTGGTGGCTTAGTATTTGGGCCTCTACTTGGTACAGTTCTAGCCGTGGTAGGTGGTTCAACAGGAGCTCTTCTTTTCTTTTCATTAGCAAGAAAATTAGGAATGAACATCCTACCAAAATCATGGAAGCGGAGGGGAGAAAACCTTGAGAAACGATTATCAGAAAAGGGTTTTCTTTATGTACTCTTGTTACGTCTCGTTCCTTTTCTTCATTTTGATTTAGTTAGCTATGTTTGTGGGGTTTCTAATGTGAATCGGAGGAAATACTATTTAGCAACGCTGCTGGGGATGTTACCAGGTGCCATTGCATTGAATTTTCTGGGGGCAAGTTTTTTATCAAATAATTTATCGTCGGTCATTATTGCTGCTGCCGTATTACTACTATTACTTATCGTAAGTCTATATATTCGCAGAAAAGCATTCGGACCTTCTGTTGAAGAAGAACTGAAATAAGGACGGTGCTGTCGTGCTTGACACTCATGCAAGGAAATATGTTCAGCCTCTAATGGATCGCACCTCAGAATCGCTGCTTCGATTAGGTCTTACGGCTAATCAAGTAACGGTTGTTTCATTCATTATTGGCATTTCATCGGGGATATTTATTTATTTTGATTATTACGTTTGGGCGGTTATCGTTTTATGGGCTTCTGGTTTTCTTGATGCTGTTGATGGAACAATGGCACGTAAAACAAAGCCATCTGCTTTTGGCACCGTATTAGATGTGAGTTTTGATCGTGTTGTGGAAATTAGTGTCATATTGGGGCTTGCTTTTCGGTTTCCTGAAGCAATGTGGGCCCTGTTATTATTAAGTACTTCCATCATTTTTGCCATGACGATCTTCCTTACAGTAGGTGCTGTGTCAGAGAAAAAAGGCATCAAATCATTCTATTATCAAGCGGGAGCTGCGGAGAGAACAGAAGGTTTTCTTCTCTTTACAGCAATGATTTTGTTTCACAACTTTTTAGTTATCTTGACACTAGCGTTTGTAGCAATTGAACTATTCACTGCTTTTCAAAGACTAGCAGAAGCCAAAAGGATATTAGGATAGAGGAGATGGGACGAATGATAGAATATGATCTAATTGTAATAGGCGGGGGTTCTGGTGGACTGACTGCTGCATCTGGTGCAGCCAATATGGGAGCCAATGTGGCCTTAATCGATGATCAGCCAGGTTTAGGTGGTGACTGTCTTCATTATGGGTGTGTCCCATCAAAGGCTTTTATTACAGCTGCTAAAGAAGTTCATGCTGTCTACAAGGGGGCAAAAGAATTTGGCCTTACGGTGAGCGGCGAAGTGCTCTTTAGTCGTGCTATAGATCGCGTGAAAGAAGCGATTAGTGAAATTCAAGAAATTGATAGTGATGAGCGCTTTGAGAAATTAGGGGTAGATATTTATCGAGGCAAAGGTTCATTTAAAGATAGTCATACAGTCCACATTGATGGCAAGAACCCAATCAAAGGGAAACGTATTGTAATTTCCACAGGATCAAGCCCGAAAGTTCCCCCAATTGACGGAGTGGAACATGTTTCTTATATTACGAATGAATCAATTTTCAATTTAGACCATTTGCCCGAAAGCATCGTTTTTATAGGTGGCGGTCCTGTTGGACTTGAGCTTGCTCAATCTCTCTCAAGATTCGGCTCAAATGTAACTATATTAGAAACCTCTGAAACCATTTTGAAAAAAGAAGATCATGATATTATTCCAATTGCTACGAAGGAATTGGAGAAAGAACTTTCATTTATTTTTAAAGCAGAAGTAAAAGAGATTAAAGAGGAAAACGGTTATAAAGTTGTGGCGTATATAGAGAATGGCGAAGAGAAAACTATCCAATCAGAAATGATTATGTTTTCAACGGGTAGAAAGCCTAATACAGATAAATTGAATTTAGAAGCGGCCTTAGTAGATGAGGACAATGGATTTATTACAGTTAATGCATCATTACAATCTAGCCAATCCCACATCTATGCAATTGGTGACGTAAATGGTGCCTTTCCTTTTACACATGGAGCTGGTATGGAAGGGAAACTTATTGTACAAAACGCGGTGTTTGGATTGAAGAGAAAAGTAAACTATGAGAACGTTCCATGGGTTACGTATATAGATCCTGAGGTCTTTCATCTTGGAATGACTGAGAAAGAAGCGAAAGAGAAACATGGCGATCAAATTCGCGTTTTCAAGGTTGGTATGGAAGATGTCGATCGATTTATAGCTGAGCGCAAAAAAAATGGACTTTTAAAGGTCATTACAGACATGAAAGGGCATATTCTAGGTGCTCATGCTGTTGGTGAAGATGCTGGAAGCTGGATGCAAGAAATTGTTTTTGCGAAAGAACATGGTCATAAAATCGGAGACATTTCTACAGTTATTCACCCATACCCAACGAAAGGGGCTATCCTAAATCAAGCCGCTGATTTATTCTGGAGAGAAAAATTATTTGATGGTTGGCTTCCCAAGGTGTCAGAAAAATACATTAAATGGGTGCGATAAAGAATTAAAGGAGGAGAAGGTTGAAGAAACTGTTGTTAATTGGAGCGGGACATGCTCACCTTCACATAATGAAGAAACTTCAGGAAGAAAAAGGAGAGCATGAGGTGACACTCATTTCTCCATCGGAGTATCAATATTATTCTGGAATGTTCTCAGGCTATCTTGAAGGGCTATATAACAAAGAAGATATGCGAATACATATTCCAACATTAGCAAAAGCGGCAGGCATTCATTTTACGGAGGGTGCAGCGTTATCTATAGATGCTAAAGCAAAAGTTGTGTTAACGGAAAAGGGTGACATTCTCTCATATGATGTTCTTTCCGTAGATATCGGTTCATTAACAGCCGGAATTGACGTACCTGGCGCTAGAAAGCATGCTCTCCGCATAAAACCTAATTATCGTTTCGAGGAAGTCGCGAAGGCAATGCAGTCGGCAGAAACCCCTGTCGTTGTAGGGGGCGGCGCAGCGGGTGTTGAAATGGCTTTAGCTCTCACTGCAAAAAGAAAACTTGAGGATAAAAAACCGGTGGCATTAATTTCTCATTCACCATTGTTAGAAAATACTTCTGCTAAAGCGCAGGAAAAAATCAAGCAAATTATGCAAGATAAAAGCTTGCCACTTTATTTGCAAGAAAAAGTGGCAAATATAACATCAAGTCAGATTATCACAACAACTGGTAATCAAATTGCTTATGATGAAGTGCTATGGTTAACTGGACCAAAAGCTCCAGGTATATTTCGAACTTCTCAATTACCAGTTGATGAAGCGGGTTATTTACTTGTAGAAGATACACTACAAGTGAAGGAGTATCCGGCCATTTTTGCGGCAGGAGATTGTGCTTCTATCCGCCAGTATCCAGATCTACCTAAGGCCGGTGTAGTAGCCGTGCGACAATCAGAGATCCTCTGGGCGAACATAAAGGGGTTTCTGAAAGAGGCGAATGGTCGGCGTTTCCAACCTAAAAATACTTACTTATCGATTCTTTCTACTGGTCAGAAACAGGGATTACTGTTATATGGGAGAATAGTACTTCATCATCCACTCTCTTGGAAATTAAAAAATAGAATAGATCAAAAGTTTATGACCACATACAAGACGCATGTTTGAGTAACGCCCCACTTAGAGGTGTATTACAATAGGCCTTTAAGGGGTTCTCTTCATAAAAAAACTCTCTTTCTTTAAGAAAGAGAGTTTTTTTTGAAAAAGGATGTTAATGAACGTTGCTGATTTTTGGCTCATGTACGCTCTCTGATTAAATTGCACTCGAATGAGCCAAAAATCGAGAATCAAAAGTAGAAGCTAATATAGATTGTTGATAAAAAATATTGGTGTAATCTTCATTAATTCATACAAAAAGACCGCGACTTTATGAGTGGACATGTGAAAACCCTGTCGGATATTTGTGCTGAAAAGAGAGGGGTTGACAGAACGATTGCTAGCGAAATATGACAAATTAGAGTGACTTCTAAATTTTTTTGGCATGTCGATAAAGGACTATTTGAACAAACTCCTCCTTTATGCTGACATCAAAAAGATATAAAAGCGAATTTTAGGGACTTTGTCATAAGTGTATTACTTGAGTAAGAGTCGCTGCTTCTATAGTCCTTAACCGCTAAAGGCTATTAAAAAACGATATCACTCATCAAAATACTTCATAAGTAGGACAATCATCATTATTTTATATTAAAAGTACTTTGAGAGAATCGAATCATTTTCTGAAAATTTTGTCATTTTCGTTTGGGTTGTGACAAATCCTGGTATAGCATATTAAGTGAACCCGGCAATACAAAAGGAGGGCAGAGTGTAAACACAAAACTAATAATTAGGGAGGAAGAAATTTGAGAAAACGAAGCAAACGTAAAATCGTAGCTCTTTTTGCTTGTTTTATTCTCCTCATCACGAGCTTCATACAACCAGCGATGCAAGCGAACGCGAAAAGTGATTCTTCTGTATCCATGAATGATGAAGTGAAACGCGTTGATCAGAAGGTATCGAAAGCATTCGAGAAGAACGAAAAAGTAACGTTCTTGATTAAATTTGCAGAACAAGCTGATACGACAAAAGCCGCGAAAGAAGCTGAAGAAAAGGCTAAGAAAAACAACTTAACTTCCTTTCAAGCTGAAATCACTAAGCGATCAGCTGTTGTTAATGCATTAAGAGCTACGTCTATTGAAACACAACACTCTGTGTCCACATACTTAGAACAACAAGAGAAAAAAGGTAATGCAGAAGACATAAAATCATTTTACATCGTAAACGGTATGGCAGTAACAGCAACAAAAAAAGTGATGAACCAACTAGCATCATTTCCTGAAGTGGATAAAATACTTCCTAACGAGATCAGGCAGATTCAGCCAATTCCAGATAAAACGAAAACTAAGGCTAAAACGACTTCAGATACAAACTCAATTGAGTGGAATATTGATCGAGTAGGTGCTCCTGAAGTATGGGATATGGGAATTGATGGGGCAGGGACGGTGATCGCTAACATTGATACCGGTGTTCAATGGGATCATCCCGCTCTTATGGAACAGTATCGAGGATATAGTTCTGAAGGAGTAGATCATGAATTTAACTGGTTTGACGCTGTAAGCGGAGAAGCCGCCCCATATGATGATCTCGCACATGGGACCCATACAATGGGAACAATGGTTGGCGCTGAACCGGATGGTTCGAACGAGATTGGTGTCGCTCCTGGGGCAAAATGGATAGCGGTAAAAGCTTTTAGCGAAGACGGTGGAACAGATATCGATCTTCTTGAAGCAGGAGAATGGATTATTGCTCCTAAGGATGCAGAAGGCAATCCACACCCTGAGAAGGCTCCTGATGTGGTAAACAATTCTTGGGGAGGCGGACCTGGGCTTGACGAATGGTATCGCCCAATGGTTCAAAATTGGCGAAATGCAGATATATTCCCAGAATTTTCCGCTGGTAATACAACACTATTTAATCCCGGAGGACCGGAGTCAATCGCAACACCAGCAAATTATCCTGAGTCATTTGCTACAGGAGCTACAGATATCAATAATGCTCTTGGGAGTTTCTCTCTACAGGGACCATCCCCATATGATGAAATAAAACCTGACGTTTCAGCTCCTGGAGTTAATATCCGTTCTGCGGTACCAGGGAGTAGCTATGAAGGAGGGTGGAATGGTACGTCGATGGCTGGACCACACGTATCAGCGATTGCTGCTCTCCTTCGTCAAGCAGATCCATCGTTGACGGTTGATGATATAGAAGACATCTTTTTAAACACCGTCACACCACTTACAGACGATGAATTCCCAGATTCTCCGAATAATGGTTACGGTTATGGATTAGTGAATGCATTTGATGCCGTTTCTTCTGTTATGAGTGGGCTCGGTACATTAGAAGGTGATGTGATGAAAGAAGGAAGCGATGAAGAAGAGCCCACATATCAACACGATGCTCCTGCAGAGGCCTATGCTCAGATGGACCTTCCTCTTACCGTCACAGCGACAGATAATGCGAGCGTAACAAGTGTAGAGCTTGAATATGCTCATAACGGAGGGTGGACGTCAACTGAAGCAACAAGAGTTGATGGGAACTATCTTTCTGGATCCTATCAAGCTATTATTCCAGGTGACGCCGTCAGTGAACCTTCCGTTAGTTACAGGTTTAAAATCGAAGACTATGGCGGGCATGTTGTCACAACGGACGAATATCAGGTAGAAATTATCCCTGGTATCTCAACAGGTTACGAAACGGACTTTGAATCAGAGCCAGCTGGATGGATGAGCTGGGGAGAAAATAATTCATGGGAGTGGGGGACGCCAACGGTTGGTCCTGAAGCTTACTCTGGAGAAAAGGTTTATGGAACCAATCTTGATGGAGCATATGACAACAGTGCTAACATGACGCTGATGATGCCTCCTATCGATTTACCAGAAGGTGAAGCTTATCTTCAATTCAATCAATGGTATGAACTTGAAAGAAACTATGATTATGGTCATCTCTTCGTTTCAACCGATCAGGAAAATTGGGAAGCTCTTGCGGAGTATAATAATCTTTCTAATGAATGGGTGAGTGAAGAGGTTGATCTATCTGCCTATGAAAATCAGCGGATTTATTTAGCTTTTCACGTCGAGACGGATGGCAGCGTGATGAAGCAGGGCTGGTATATTGACGATGTAAGTTTATCAGCAGAGCCGATGGAAGTCGCCGCTAAGAAAGAGAGCGCGAAAGTTTCTATTCAGCCTGATGGAAAATCTGCTAGTGCCAAAGCGAAAGAAAAAGTCAATCCTGACAAGTTAAAACCTACACCGCTTGTTGTAAATCCAGTTCAAGAGAAATCATCACCGACGCCTCAAGCTCTTCCGCTTCAAGCAGAAGTTTCTATTCTTGAGACAGGGCGCTCTGCAACAACGAACTTGGAAGATGGTAGCTATTCCATGACTCATGCAGCAGGGGACTACACAGCTATTGCAGAAGCATATGGATACCAGTCAGAGACTCAGGAAGTGACGATCGTAGATGATGAAGTGACAGAAGCTGACTTCACATTAGAAGCGATACAAGAGGGAGAAATTGAAGGAACAGTCACGAATAGTGAAACAAGAGAGCCAATCCAAGATGCAACTGTTTTATTAGTAGAAGATGCTGCTATAGCACCTGTTCATACTGATGAAGAAGGACATTATTCAGTAACAGGTTATGAAGGGGAGTATACGTTAAAAGTTCTTGCGGCCGGTTATTATAGCGAAACATTTAACGTCACTGTGGAAGCGAACGAGACCGTTGTACAGAATGCTGATCTTTCCCCATTCATCGGATATGAAGGGGAAATCGGGTATGACGATGGTACTGCTGAGAACGCAAGAGCGTTCTATGATGCTGGGAACGGTTGGGCTGTGAAAATGTCGCTAGCAGAAGGTCAAGAACGTGCGCTTGTGACTGGAGGGTTATTTAGATTCTGGAATACGGAATGGCCAAATCCAGGCGGCACAAATTTCAAAGTCGAAATTCATGATGCATCAGGCCCGGATGGAGCACCAGGTAAGAAACTCGCTGGTCCAATTGACGCGACTGCTCTTCGAAATGGCGAATGGACGATGGTTGATCTGTCTGATCAAGGAGTAATCGTAGAAGGTGATTTTTATCTCACTTATATTCAAGCGGATGCCAATCCAAATGCTCCGGGTCTTGCAACAGATGAAGACGGGGAATATGTCGACCGAAGCTTTCAATATGTTAGCGGCGCATGGTCAAAAGCTCCTGAAGAAGAAGGGAACTATATGATCCGTGCAGTCGTTGATTATGAATTAACAGCACCAATGATTACATCTCCAAAAGACGGTTCGTATACAAACAAGAATAGCATTGAAGTTGACGGTGAAACGGCACCAATGACAGACGTTCATGTTATGAAAAATGGCGACGAAGAAGCTGTCACAACTTCTAATGAAGAAGGTAATTTTACAACAGAAATCCAATTGAGCGAGGGTGAAAATCAGTTAACAGCTCGTGCATCGACTGATCGTGGAATGACGGGAGAATCTGATGCTGTTATGGTCACTCTAGATCAAACGAAACCGGAATTAACGATCACATCTCCTAAAGATGACTGGAAAACAAATAAAGGATCAGTAACAGTTAAAGGTGACGTTCATGATGAAAACCTTGCTTGGGTAAAGGTTAACGGAACGAAAGCGAAAGTAGAAGATGGTGCATTTTCACATCGGATGCTGCTCGAGCAAGGTGAGAACATTATAAAAGTAGTGGCGAAAGACAAAGCAGGAAATAAAACGAAAAAGTCGATCAAAGTTTATTCCCAGCAAGAAGAATTGGTCATTAATCAATTAAAGCCAGATCAAAATAAAGATCTTCAGGCGGGAGAATCAGTGAAAATTGAATTCGATAGCGCTCCAGGAATAAAGGCTACTTTCTCAATTCGTATGCCGCTAGTGAATCCAACAATGATGCCTTCAAGTATGACTGAATTTCCAATGATGGAAGTATCAGA
This sequence comes from Pseudalkalibacillus sp. JSM 102089, assembly GCF_041366475.1. Taxonomy (NCBI): domain Bacteria; kingdom Bacillati; phylum Bacillota; class Bacilli; order Caryophanales; family Fictibacillaceae; genus Pseudalkalibacillus; species Pseudalkalibacillus sp. JSM 102089. Next base: position 102,943 of record NZ_JBEWYW010000008.1, on the reverse strand, counting down.
AGGGCATTATGTCGGTTACTGGACAGCTACTTCGAATGTGGTGGCTGAAGGTGCTGAGATCGAAGTGAAAGTGAAAGATTCTTTTGGCAACGAGACACGAAAAACAGCGGAAGGATTACTAAATATCAATACGAAAGAATAGTTTAAACCATCGAAAAAGCAGGCAGTCTAAAATAGACAGCCTGCTTTTTTGATTTGTCTGGTATTGTATCAAATTTCATCTTAAGCAATGTATAAGCATATGATCGGCGGTGGTTTTTCTTATTATTTCTGATAAAATAAAATTCAAATTAATTGTCAAATGTGGATTTGCAAATTCAAATGTGCAAAGATATTGTAAAGACGTTTATAATGGAGAAGAAGCAAATTGCTGAAAAGGAAATGATGATATGGCTTTACGATATGCTCTTCTTGGATTACTCACAAAGAAACCATCAACCGGATATGAGCTAACACAACAATTTAGAGAAACGATGATCCATTTTTGGTCTGCGCATCATACACAAATTTATCGTGAACTTGGAAAGATGGAGAAAGAGAAGCTAGTAAGCTTTGAAATTGTTCCGCAGTTAGATCTTCCAGATAAAAAGATCTATTCTATTGAAGATAAAGGGTACCGTCTTCTCATTGAATGGCTTGCTCATCATACTGTAGACCCACCAAAAATGAAAAACGAACAATTGATGCGTGTTTCTTTATTTCATCTTATTCCAAAAGAAGAAGCGATCCAATTCCTAAAAGAGAGTAAAGAGCATCACCAAATGGTGCTTGATCATATGAACAGCTGGAAAGAAGAAAATGCAGTTGATCATAGAATAGAGAAAGATCGTCTGGGGGAATACCTTACGCTTGAATACGGTAGGCGTCAGATGAAAACCTGGATTGAGTGGTGTGACTGGGCTATTGAGTTTATAGACGTTATTATAGAAGATAGTGGAGAGGAGAGATAACATGAGAGTGACTTTCACAGATCAAGCGATCGAGAAATTAGAACGTGATTCTGAGGGTTATATGAAGTTACATTATGACATCGAAGATTGCGGGTGTGTAGTGAACGGTGTTACGCAATTAGTAAATGATTTCGCTCAGGGTGATTTTAATATGACGCTTGAGTCAAATTTCAGACCTGTATTGATTCAGAAACAATATAAAGTGTTTTTTGATAAAGAAATGAAAATTGATTTTCTTCCGAAACACCAGTGTTTTATGCTTAAAAGTGATAGTGAAATCATTAACCCGAGAATGCGATATATAAACAAAGGATAACGATTAGGGGGATTTACTAGAGTGACGTTTTTGATGTATTTTGTTATTTTTTTCGTAGTATTTATGGTCGTAAAGGGAGTTTTAAATTTATTTAAAGGTCAAAAGATGGATCGAATTACGGTTATCGGTGGACTAGTTCTAGCTCTAATCTATAGTATTATTTTAACTATAGTAAAAGGATAAAATAAGCACACGTCTGTGTGCTTATTTTATTTAGTTTACTATAATATTTATATGTCTATTTTATGGAAGCTTCCTTTTCTTTATTATATAACGTTCGATAAGGTGTTAGGATGGATCTTGATAGGTGAGGCTCAATCTCATCAATAGCTCTCATTAGTTTTTCAAGATCAATACCTGTTTTGATACCCATTCTCTCCAACATATAGACAACACTTTCTGTTGCAACGTTGCCTGTCGCTCCTTTGGCGAAAGGGCAGCCGCCAAGTCCGCCAGCTGACGTATCAAATCTTGAAATTCCAGCTTGGAGACATGCATAGATGTTAGCAAGTGCCATACCCCTTGTATCGTGGAAATGAGCTGTTAACAATGTTGACGGTAATTCTTTTACAAGTTGGCTAAAAAGGTTGTGTGATTCATCAGGAGTGGCCATTCCAATAGTATCTGCTACGCTCAATTCATCTACGCCTGCAACAACAAATTGCCGGCAAACGTCAACTGCATCATTTACTTTTATTTTTCCTTCATATGGACAATAGAAAGCAGTAGAAATGCATGCACGAACGAAATAACCTTCTGCTTTTAATTCTTTGACTAAAGGAATTAGCTCATTGAATAGATCCTTTGTCTCTTTATTGCTATTCTTTTGATTAAAGGAGTTACTTACACCAGCAAAAAGTGCGATCGCTTTCACGTTCGTTTCTTTAATTCTCTCGACCCCTTTACGGTTAGGGGCTAAGACGAAGTTTCTTGTATCGTCAAGGCAAGTACTTACTATTTCACTAGCATCTTTCATTTGGGGAACCCATTTAGGTGATACGAATGAGGTAATCTCCATTTCTTTCATTCCGGCTGTTTTTAAGGCTTTGATGAAACGGATTTTATCATTTGTTTTGATCTGATTTAGTTCATTTTGAAGGCCATCTCTTGGACCAACTTCAATGATTGTTGCATGTTGTGGTAGCAAAACATTCATCACCTTTCTTTGTAAGCGCTATCTTTAATTAAAACAAAGGATTGGAAGTCTTGCAAGATAATCGTTTGAATAATGGAAATTCTCGCTTGGAGGAAGGAGTTTTTTGAATTAAGTAAGAATTATGTAGAAGAGAGTCATAGATACATAAGGAGGAAATCGAAATGAGTCGAGATGTTGTAATTGTAAGCGCTATCAGAACGCCGGTAGGTTCATTTAATGGTTCACTAAAATCTATCTCTGCTACAGAACTTGGGGCGATGGTCATTAAAGGAGCGGTCGAAAAGGCTGGCTTATCGATAGATCAGGTGGAAGAAGTCATTATGGGAAACGTTCTTCAAGCGGGTCTTGGACAAAATCCTGCTCGTCAGGCAGCTATCAAAGCGGGAATTCCGGTTTCAACTCCAGCGATGACAATAAATAAAGTATGTGGTTCAGGATTGAAAACAGTTCATCTTGGAGCTCAATCTATTATGCTTGGCGATCAAGATATTGTCGTCGCCGGTGGGATGGAGAACATGAGTCAGGCCCCTTATTTATTAAACGGAGCGCGAGAAGGCTTGCGAATGGGTGACCAAAAGATGGTGGATACCATGATTCAAGATGGATTATGGTGCGCATTTAACGATTATCATATGGGTGTTACTGCTGAGAACCTGTGCGATCATTATCAGCTAACAAGAGAAGAAATGGATGAATTTGCTGCATGGAGTCAACAAAAAGCACAGGCTGCAATTGAAGAGGGGCGTTTTAAAGAAGAGATTCTCCCGGTTTCTATTCCGCAGCGAAAAGGTGATCCTCTTTTATTTGATACCGATGAATACGTTAAACCAGGAACGACGGCTAATAAACTTGCCAAGTTACGCCCAGCTTTTAAGAAAAACGGTGGGGTTACAGCAGGAAACGCTTCTGGTATTAACGATGGCGCAGCCGCTGTTGTTTTAATGAGTAAAGAAAAGGCTGATGAACTTGGAATAGAATACCTTGCTGTTATTCGCTCGAATGCAAGTGGAGGTGTAGATCCAAGCGTTATGGGGTTAGGTCCTGTTCCTGCTACGAAGAAAGCACTTGAACGTGCTGGACTTTCAATGAATCAAATGAATCTAGTGGAAGCAAATGAGGCTTTTGCTGCTCAATCTCTTGCCGTTGGAAGAGACCTTGATTTTAATGAAGAAATCTTGAACGTGAACGGTGGGGCGATCGCTCTTGGTCATCCGATTGGCGCAAGTGGTACTCGAATCTTAGTAACCCTACTACATGAAATGAAACGTAGAAATGAGCGGTTTGGTCTGGCTACGCTTTGCATTGGTGGAGGACAGGGCGTAGCAACAATCGTTGAACGAACTTAAAAAAGATATGGAGGTTTAAATAAATGAAGCCAGTACTTGATACGTTTGAAGAAGCCGTACAAGACATTAAAGATGGAGCAACGATTCTAGTTGGTGGGTTTGGCCTTGTCGGTATACCAGAAAATTTAATACTTGCATTAAAAGAGAAAGGAACAAAGGACTTAACAGTCATATCGAACAACTGTGGAGTTGATGACTGGGGCCTGGGATTGCTCCTAAAAAACAGACAAATAAAAAAAATGGTAGGTTCCTATGTTGGAGAAAATAAAGAATTTGAAAGACAGGTGTTATCCGGTGAATTAGAAGTTGAGCTCATTCCTCAAGGAACGCTAGCAGAGAGAATAAGGGCAGGCGGTGCCGGCATTCCAGCGTTCTATACTCCAGCTGGCGTGGGAACACCGATAGCGGAAGGGAAAGAAGTCAGAGTATTCAATGGTAAAGAGTACTTGCTTGAAGAAGCCATTCAGGCAGATTTCTCATTTGTTCGTGCGTGGAAAGGGGACATAATGGGGAACTTGGTCTATAACAAAACGGCACGTAATTTTAATCCTATGATTGCTGCAGCAGGTAAAGTGACCATAGCTGAGGTAGAGGAATTAGTAGGTGTAGGAGAGTTATCCCCTGATCAAATTCATACTCCAAGCATTTATATTCAAAAGGTTATTGTGGGTGAGCAGGAAAAGAAGATTGAGCGATTAACAACGCGATAGGAGGATCATAATGGTGAAAGTAGATAAAGCAGCAGTTCGTGAAAAGATTGCAAGACGTGCTGAAAAAGAAATTCTGGATGGTTATTATGTGAATCTAGGAATTGGAATGCCTACGATGGTAGCTAACTATATACCAGAAGGCAAAAAAATAGTGCTTCAATCGGAAAATGGCCTTCTTGGAATCGGACCTTATCCAACTGAAGGTGAAGTTGATCCTGATCTTATTAACGCCGGGAAAGAAACAGTTACAGCGATGCAAGGAGCATCCTATTTTGATAGTGCAGAGTCTTTTGCGATGATTCGTGGAGGACATATTGATGTTGCGATACTAGGCGGAATGGAAGTCTCAAAAGATGGTGACCTCGCTAATTGGATGATACCTGGAAAGATGATTAAAGGTATGGGTGGGGCCATGGATCTTGTGCATGGAGCGAAAAGGATTGTTGTCATTATGGATCACGTGAACAAAAACGGAGATCCGAAAATTTTAAATGCTTGTACCCTCCCCCTAACAGGTCAAGGCGTTGTTAATCGAATCATTACGGATCGGGCTGTTTTTGACATAACCGATGAAGGGCTTGTGTTAAAAGAAGTTGCCATTGGCTATAGCATTGAGCAGATTCAAGCTTCAACAGAACCGGACATTATTATTAGCAATCCAATATTAGATGCCTTTTAATTTATGAAAATAGAAGGAAAGAGCGCAGTCAGTAGACTGCGCTCTTTTTTTAATTACCGATGCTTATCGTACACATTCATTTTTGAAACGTCACGTATTTTCTGAACTTCATCAGGTGTTAAGTCTGGAGCATTTTGTGCTGTAATATTTGCGAGAAGTTGTTCACTGCGACTAGCTCCAGGAATTACTGTAGCTACAGCGGGATGAGCAAGAGCATATTTTAGTGACGTTTGAGTTAAATTGCGCTTATCCCCTTTTATTTCAGAAAGTTGCTTAACAGTTTCAAGAACGTCGAATTTAGAATGGTCGAGAAATCCGTCTTCTTTTACTTTTTCCTCATATCGATCAGTTAACATGCCTTTAGCAAGCGGTCCTCTAGCAATGACACTGATGTTGTTTTCATGCAAATAATCTAGAATTTCTTCTTCGGGTCTACGATCAAGAATGCTGTATTGCATCATAACTGATGCGATAGAAGATTTTTTTACAAACTCTCGGATGACATTTGGGCGTATACTTGAAATACCATATTCGATAATTAATCCTTCTTGTTTTAATTCTTCAAAAGCTTCAATGGTTTCATCGAATGGATCCTCGATTGTACCACCGTGAAGCTGAAAGAGATCAATGTGATCTGTTTTCAATCGTTTTAAGCTAGCTTTTAGTGCTGATTTAATATGTTTTTTTGATGGATCCCAGTACCAGCCTTCTTTTCCTTCTTCCCAGTGGTTCCCTGCTTTCGTAGCAAGTACGACTGAATTCCGTCGATCACGTAGGGCTTCTCCTACTATTTCTTCATTTAGACCGAAGTCATACAAATCAGCTGTATCAATAAATGTAACACCGTTATCAATAGCCTTATGAATAAGCGAAATACCTTTCTCTCGATCAGTGCCAAGTGACATAGTACCTAATCCAATTTCGCTAACGTTCAGTTTTGAGCTTCCGAGTTGATTGGTTTTCATTGCATTCCATACCTCCCATTTTTAACCTGTATTAAGTGTATCGTGATAGGAGGATTCATGCCAATCATATGCTGATTTCGATGTCTTGTTACCTGATAACACACCTGCTATAGTAAACATAATGGGAGGCGGTATAATGGCAACAGAAGCGCTTTTAATTATTGATATGAGCAATGATTTTGTTCATGATGAGGGAGGACTTACTTCTGGCAAGAAGGGACAAGAGATTGTTCCTAGTATTATTTCACTTGCCACAACGTTTATTGAGGAAGGCAAGGAAGTTGTGATTTGTATGGATGAGCATGAAGAAGAGGATGATCACTTTAATATCTGGCCCGTACATAATGTAAGAGGAACGTGGGGACAGAAGTTATATGGTGAATTACAGCAGTGGTATGAATCCAATAAGGAGCTTCCGAATGTCACGTTTGTTCCCAAGCCAGAATATGATGCATTTTATGGAACGAATCTGGAAGAAATACTTAAATCACGTCGTGTGGAAACTGTTCATCTTGCAGGAGTATGTACAGATATTTGCGATTTTCTAACTGCTTATGGTGCTTATGCAAGAGGATTTAGAACAGTTGCGCATTCATCCTGTATGGCAACGTTTACCGAGCATCATAACGTATTCCTTGAGCAAATGAATAATATTTTCAAAACGGAGATTCGTTAAACAAGAAACGCTGCCATTAATGGCAGCGTTTCTTGTTGTTTTCTTATTGTATTAACCTTAGGTGTGCTTTAGTTCGAACAGCAGGAGCCTGAATCCATTCTTCAATCGTTTCATAATGATTCATATAATGTCTAATCATTAATTGAATCTGCTTTGGTTTTCCTACCATTGTGACACCGTTTGGCTGAATATAGACTTTCATAAACAGAACCTCCTAAATAGTTCGATACATTAATGGTTTTAGTCTTTTCCCTATTATCTGTCTCATGTGATAGACTTTATGTATCGATTTGAATTTTTAGAACCAGGAGATGATGAACGAATGGACCATTTATATGAAAAGACCTTGCATTCAGAAACGATTTACGAAGGTCGAATTATAGACTTACGGGTGGAAGATGTTGAGTTACCAAATGGGAAACAAAGTAAGCGTGAATTAATTGATCATCCTGGTGCTGTTGCGGTTATTGCAGAGACGCCCGATCATAAAATTTTAGCCGTAAGACAATATCGTAAAGCCCTTGATAAAGCTATCGTGGAAATCCCAGCTGGGAAACTTGAACCAGGGGAGAAACCTGAAATTACAGCAGTTCGTGAATTAGAAGAAGAGACAGGATATACGTGTGACTCACTTGAAAAAGTGATCTCATTTTACACATCACCTGGTTTCGCAAATGAACTTGTTCATTTATACGTAGCAAAGGGATTAGAGAAAAAAGGAGAACAATCGGCTGATGAAGATGAGTTTCTTGATGTTCTTCATTTAACAATAGAAGAAATGGAAAAGATGATAGAAAGCCAGGAAATTCATGATGCTAAAACCGCTTATGCTCTCATGTATTTACAATTGAAATTGAAGTGATCCCATGAAACCATATTATGCAGATTTTCATATTCATATCGGGAGAACTAGAACGAACAAACCTGTTAAGATAACTGGTTCAAAAACGTTAACATTATCTCATATCCTTAATGAAGCTAGTGCAAGAAAAGGGCTTGATATGGTTGGCGTGATCGATTGTCACGTTCCTGAAGTTATGAAAGAGATAGAAGATTATTTGGAGAAGGGTGAATGTTATGAATTGAGTGAGGGTGGAATTCGGTTTGAATCTCTCACTCTCATTTTAGGTACAGAAATCGAAATCTATGATGAGAATTGTCAGGGTCCTATTCATGTACTAGTTTATTTGCCTGATTTAACAAAAATGAAACATTTTTCAGATTGGCTAAGAGCTAGAATGACAAATATTACTCTAAGTTCTCAACGCATATATGAAAGAGCGGAGGTCATTCAAGAAAAGGCAAAAGAGCTTGATGGTTTATTTATACCTGCCCATATATTCACACCATTTAAGAGCCTATTTGGAAAGGGAGTCCATCAGTCAATAAGCGAAGTTTTTGACCTAAACAATATTGATGGAATTGAATTAGGTCTTTCTTCTAACACACAGATGGCAGACCAAATTGAAGAACTTCATCGTTACCCATTTTTGACGAATTCAGACGCACATTCCACACAAAAAATAGCTCGAGAATATCAATGCTTATATTTAAAACAACCCACATTTCTTGAGTGGAAAAAGGCATTACAAGGCAAATATGACCGAAAAATTGCAGCGAATTTTGGATTGGACCCCAAATTAGGTAAATATTATGAGGCGATATGCTCTAAATGTAATTCTCCAGTTAGTCAGTTGGTTTGCGATTCATGCGGAAGTAAGAAGATTGTAAAAGGGGTGGCGAATCGAATTCAAGAATTGAGTTCAGCGTCGAAGTGCCCTGTTCGTCCCCCATATGTACATCACGTTCCTCTAGACTTTCTACCAGGGGTTGGGCCAAAAACTTTCGAGCGTCTATTAGATTCTTTTAGTACGGAGATGAATATTCTTCACCGGGTGACTGAGAGTGATCTGACCGGCGTTGTAGGAGAGTCACTCGCTCATATGATCGTCCTTTCAAGGAGTGGGCAGCTTACGTTAGAACAAGGTGGGGGTGGAACATACGGTAAAGTTGTAAACCAAAAGAGATAATCTATCGATCAGTCATACGTTCAAAATCCATTTCATAGACTTTACCAAAGGTCGTATGAAGGAGGAAATCGTATGAATCGTAGCCGACATCTGAAGCAAATGATATCAACTCATCTATCAGATCATTTATCTCTCTACACATTTATTGCCGTATTGTTCCTCATGGGCATTGTATTCGGAGCCGTTATAGTCAATAGTCTAAGCTTCACTCAAAAAGAAGATCTTGCTGTATACTTGGGGCGTTTTTTTGGACAGGTATCAGATGGACAGTTCGCAACATCATCTGAAATGTTTCATCAAAGCTTAACTCATTATGCCAAATATATTGGTTTGATGTGGCTTCTAGGACTTACGATAATTGGTCTTCCAATTGTACTAATTATGCTCTTTCTAAAAGGGATAGTTGTTGGTTTTACAGTAGGTTTTCTTGTGAATCAAATGAGCTGGAAAGGCTTCTTATTGGCATTTGTTTCAGTCTTTCCACAGAATATTATAGCTGTGCCCGCGATGGTAATCGTTGCAACGGCTTCTCTAACTTTTTCGATTCGACTGATGAGGCAATTATTTATGAAACGCAGAATAGAACCGATTCTTCCTCCATTCTTAAGGTTTTCAGGGCTAGTTATATGTGCGCTAAGTTTTCTCTGTCTAGCAGCATGGTTTGAAGCTTATTTATCACCAGGATTGATAAAGGCCGTAGTGGAAATGAAGTAAATTATATTCATTATCAAATTAAAATCATTACAACATTAGGTTGATAATGATTTTAATTTGACACCGATTTCCCTACTGCTTATAATGAAAATGGCATCGATCGAGGGAGGGAAATGGGACATGGAAAGCAGAATCGATCGAATTAAGAAACATCTTCATTCTCAAAGCTATAAGTTAACACCCCAGCGAGAAGCAACCGTGCGTGTACTTCTTGAGAACGAAGAAGACCATTTAAGCGCTGAAGATGTGTATCTTTTAGTAAAAGAAAAATCTCCTGAAATTGGATTAGCAACTGTATATCGAACGCTTGAGTTATTAGCTGAATTGAAAATCGTTGATAAAATTAATTTTGGTGACGGTGTTTCAAGGTTTGACCTCAGGCAAGAAGGCGCTGCTCATTTTCACCATCACTTGGTTTGTATTGAGTGTGGCGCAGTAGATGAAATACAAGATGATTTACTTGGTGATGTAGAAAAGGTAGTTGAGAATGATTGGAACTTTAAAATTAAAGATCATCGCCTTACATTTCATGGGATCTGTCACCGTTGTCAAGGACAGGAAGATAAAGAACAGCCGGAGCAAGCCGTTAATCATTCATAATTGTAATAGAAGACATTTAAGAACCTGTATCTCCTAACGATGTATAAAATTCTCTATCCCTGGCATATCTTTTACTAGAGATGGAGGTGCGTTAGTTTGAGAAGGGGTTTATTGCTTGTTTTAGATACAATGAAAGTTTTCTTACTGTTCACAGGTTGTACATTACTGTTTTACTTTGGCATTCTCTGGGTAAATCAAGAGTACCAGAATTATCATCGGTATGATGTGCCACAAGGAAAAGCAGTGAAAGTCGTTCAAATGGAATCGGGTATTCAACACACTTTCCTTGAAAGGCTCAATTTGTTTTACCAGACAGGTGAATAAGGAGCGTTTACAATGGAAGATCAGGTACAGGATTTTTTGCACTATTTGATAGTTGAGCGGAGCCTGTCCAAAAATACTCTCGATGCATACAGGCGAGATCTCGCTCAATATCTAAAACATATAAAAGAAAATGAGAACATTTCCACTTTGGATGAAGTGCGACGTGTGCATATTGTTAATTATCTCTATACGCTAAGAGACAGTGGAAAAGCATCTACTACAATTGCTCGAAACATTGCTTCTATTCGTGCCTTTCATCAATTTTTACTTAGAGAAAAGGCAGTGGATCAAGATCCCTCTGTACATATTGAAACACCAAAAACAGAGCGGAAACTACCTAAGATTTTGTCAACAACTGAAGTAGAGCAACTGCTAGAGGCACCTGATTATTCGACTCCTTTTGGTAAACGCGATCGCGCAATGCTAGAAGTATTGTATGCAACAGGTTTACGTGTGAGTGAACTCATTGATTTGAAAATGGAAGATGTTCATTTAACTATGGGTTTCATTCGAACGATTGGTAAGGGGAATAAAGAACGAATTGTGCCTCTAGGTAAGATGGCAAGAGATGCCTTAACCATTTATTTGGATGAAGGTAGAGGGCAATTAATGAAAAAGAATAAAAACGAAATGCTTTTCTTGAATCATCGTGGTGAAAGCCTATCGAGACAAGGTTTCTGGAAAATTCTTAAAAAGCTTGCATTGAAAGCTAACATTGTAAAACCTCTTACTCCACATACACTTAGACATTCATTTGCAACCCATTTACTTGAAAATGGAGCGGACCTTAGAGCAGTACAGGAGCTACTCGGACATGCAGATATTTCAACAACACAGATCTATACACATGTAACTAAAGCGAGATTGAAGGATATTTATTCAACTTACCATCCAAGGGCCTAATAGGAGGCTTTCTCCAGAAAGAGATCTGGTCATTGGCCAGATTTTTTCTTTTTTCTGCTTTCGTAAACGCATTCATGCGTGAGTTTTTTTGTTTTTGAGGGGAATAGTAACAATAGATAGACATTGAATGAGGAGGATCATAATGACAAAACGATTTAAGAGAGTATTTTTGGTTGTAATGGACTCGGTGGGCATTGGTGAGGCTCCGGATGCTGATCAATTTGACGACCTGGGCGCAGATACTCTAGGTCATATCGCAGATCATATGAATGGTTTGAAGATGCCGAATATGGAGAAGCTGGGTCTTGGCAACATTCGCGAACTTAATGGGATTAGTAAAGCAGTTAAACCAATGGCTCATTATACAAAAATGATGGAAGCTTCGAATGGGAAAGACACGATGACTGGACATTGGGAAATTATGGGCCTTCATATAGAGCAGCCTTTTAGAACCTTCCCTAATGGATTTCCTGACGATCTCATCTCCGAGCTTGAAAGTAGAACAGGAAGAAAAATCATTGGAAATAAACCTGCTTCAGGGACAGAAATTCTTGTAGAACTTGGTGAGGAGCATATGAAAACCGGCGCACTTATTGTCTATACTTCTGCAGATTCTGTTCTTCAAATTGCAGCCCATGAAGATGTTGTTCCATTGGATGAGCTTTATCACATTTGTGAGATTGCAAGAGAAATGACAAAAGCAGAAGAATATATGGTTGGTCGAGTAATTGCAAGACCTTTTGAAGGTAAAGCTGGTAATTTTAAACGTACTTCTAATCGTCACGATTATGCGCTAAAACCTTTTGGTCATACAGTTATGAATGAATTAAAGGATAATGAGAAAGACGTTATTGCAATCGGAAAGATTTCAGATATTTATGACGAAGAAGGTGTAACAAAGTCTCTTCGTACGAAATCAAATATGGACGGCATGGATAAGTTGCTTGAAACTCAACAAATGCAATTTGAAGGAATCAGCTTCCTAAACCTCGTCGACTTTGATGCATTATATGGGCATAGAAGAGACCCGCAAGGTTATGGTGAAGCGCTAGAAGAGTATGACGAGAGATTAACAGAAGTTCTCGATCGAATGGAAGAAGATGATTTGTTATTGATCACAGCTGATCATGGGAATGATCCAATTCACCATGGAACAGATCATACACGTGAATATGTTCCATTACTTGCCTACCATAAAGGGATAAAAGAAGCAGTAGATCTCGGTATTCGTGACACATTTGCTGATATTGGAGCAACAATTGCGGATAATTTTGATGTAACGTTACCAAAACACGGGACAAGCTTTCTTAAAAAGCTTTAAGAATCAAGAGGAGGAACGAAAATGACAATTAAACAAGAAATTCAAGATGCATCATCCTATATACAAAGTCAAGTTGGAAAGTTTCGTCCAGAAATCGGGCTGATCTTAGGTTCTGGTCTTGGTGTACTGGCTGAAGAAATTGAAAACCCAATTCAAATCCCCTATAGTGACATTCCGAATTTTCCCGTCTCAACAGTAGAAGGGCACGCTGGACAATTTGTATTCGGAACGTTAAATGGAAAAGCAGTAGCAGCCATGCAGGGGCGTTTTCACTTTTATGAAGGTTATTCAATGGATAAAGTAACATTCCCCGTTCGAGTGATGAAAGAACTTGGGATTCTAAAAGTCATTGTAACGAATGCTGCAGGTGGTATAAATGAAGAGTTCCAACCTGGAGATTTAATGGTTATTGCTGATCACATTAATAACTTTGGAACAAATCCATTAATTGGACCAAATAGCAATGAGTTTGGACCACGTTTCCCGGATATGTCTACCGCTTATTCAATGGATCTTCAACATTTAGCACAAGATACGGCAACAGAACTTGGAATGAAACTACAATCTGGAGTATATGTCGGAAATACCGGACCAACTTATGAAACCCCAGCAGAGGTTCGCATGCTGCGTACATTGGGTGGCGATGCAGTAGGTATGTCAACTGTACCAGAAGTTATCATTGCAAGACATGCGGGCATGGATGTACTTGGTATATCTTGTATTTCAAATATGGCTGCCGGAATTCTGGATCAACCACTTCACCATGACGAAGTGATTGAAACAACAGAGAAGGTAAAGGCAAACTTCCTTCTTTTGGTTAAAACAATTGTAAGTAAAATGGGTTAATGTAGAAGGGAGAGCTATTCGAATGAGAATGGTTGATGTTATTCAAAAAAAACGTAATGGAAATGAATTAACAAAAGAAGAAATTAATTTCTTTATTGAAGGATATACAAAGGGGGACATCCCTGATTATCAGGCGTCAGCTTTAATGATGGCGATTTATTTTAATGGGATGAAGTCAAATGAAACGGCTATGCTTACCCAAGCAATGGTAGAGTCTGGAGAAACAATCGATCTATCTGCTATAAAGGGTCGTAAAGTGGACAAGCATTCAACTGGAGGAGTAGGTGATAAGACAACCTTTATCGTTGGTCCATTGGTTGCTTCTGTAGGTGTACCAGTTGCAAAAATGTCTGGTCGAGGTTTAGGTCATACCGGTGGAACTTTAGATAAGCTGGAGTCCATTAAAGGTTTCCACATTGAGATGACCAAAGAAGAATTTGTAAATAATGTGAACACACATAAACTTTCTGTAGCTGGTCAGACAGGGAACCTCGCTCCTGCAGATAAAAAATTATACGCGCTTCGTGATGTAACAGCTACTGTGGATTCCATTCCGCTGATCGCCGGATCAATCATGAGTAAAAAGCTTGCTTCTGGAGCAGATGGTATTGTTCTTGATGTCAAAACCGGATCCGGTGCTTTCATGAAGAAGCTTGAAGACTCAGAAGCTCTTGCTAAAGAAATGGTTAACATCGGAAACAACCTTGGACGAAACACTGTGGCAGTTATTAGTGATATGAGTCAGCCGCTTGGTTTTGAAGTAGGAAATGCAAATGAAGTTCGAGAAGCTTGTCAGGTTCTTCAAGGAGAAAATATCGAGGATCTACGCCTACTTTCTCTAGAACTTGCTTCACATATGACAGTGATAGCTGGTGCTTTCGATGACTTTGAGACGGCGTATAAAACACTTGAAGAGAATCTTCAAAATGGAAAAGCGTTTGAATCATTTAGAACGCTCGTTCAAGCTCAAGGTGGGGATGTATCCGTCATTGATGATCTTTCTAAACTTCCACAGGCAAAGCATGATATTGAAGTTTCGGCACAGCAAGATGGGTATGTAACAGAAATTGATGCTGAATCTGTTGGTGTTGCTGCTATGTATCTTGGTGCAGGAAGAGCGACAAAAGACGATCAAATTAATCACGGCGTTGGGATTACTCTGAAGAAAAAAGTCGGCGATAAAGTGGAGAAAGGCGAAGCGCTAGTTGTTCTTCACAGTGATGAAGAAGACGTTCAGAACTCAATCGATAAAATTAATGAAGCGTACACTCTTTCTAAACAAGCTGCTGAAAAGCCACAGCTGATTTATAAGGTTATTAACTAATTAATATAAGGTAGTATCTTGAGAAGTCTCTTTTGGGGGGCTTCTTTTTTTGTGTTTAGCTAAGTTAGCTTATCCTGTTGGTTCTCGATTTTTAGTTTATTCGAGTGACATCATCATCTCAGAGCGTAATTAAGGCAATAATCTACTATTTCATTAACATGCTATAAATCCGTGAAAAGATTTAAGGAGAGTGAATGCGATTATCAATAGAGGATATAGAATTCGTATATTTTTCCAAGATGTTGGAAATCCTTGTAATACTAAGAATGGAGGGATCACCAATGAAAGTTGTTGCAACAGCGCTCGCCTTCTTGCTGGGAGTAACTCTTATTGTTCCTTCTTTTGCGCATGCAGAAGAAGCAAAGCTAAAAATCGCAGAGAATTCTTCTTCCGCTATTTTGATTGAGCGAGATACAGGTGAAGTATTGTTTGAAAAAGATAGTGATAAAAAGCTTCCTCCTGCAAGTATGACTAAAATCATGACAATGATCTTAATTATGGAAGCGATTGAAAGTGGAAAAGTAAGCCTCGATCAGAAAATTAGAGCAAGTGAATATGCTGCTTCGATGGGTGGTTCGCAGATTTTTCTTGAGGCAGGGGAAGAAATGACAGTTAACGATATGTTAAAAGGTATCGCGATTGCTTCCGGTAATGATGCTTCGGTAGCAATGGCTGAAGCGATCGCTGGTTCGGAAGAAGAATTTGTTAATTCGATGAATGCAAAGGCAAAATCAATGGGGCTTCAAAACACTCATTTTGTAAACCCTACTGGATTACCTGCGGAGGGTCATTATTCCACTGCAAATGATATGGCCCTTATGGCTAAAGAGCTTCTTAAATATGAATTGATTACAAAATATACTGGATTATACGAAGACTACCTAAGGCAGGATACAGATAAGAAATTTTGGCTCGTTAACACTAATAAGCTTGTTAAATTTTATCCTGGTGTAGATGGATTGAAGACAGGATTTACAAGTGAAGCAAAGTATTGTCTTACGGCAACGGCGAAAAGAGATGACATGCGAGTGGTGGCTGTTGTAATGGGGGCTCCATCTCCAAAAGTACGTAATGCGGATATTACAAAACTGTTTGATTATGCATTTTCTCAATATAAAACACATAAATTATTTGATCGAAACAACATCGTGAAAGAAGTGAAGGTAAATAAAGGAGATCAACCTACCATGTCTGTTGTAACATCTGAGCGAGTTTCCGTTCTTCTTAAGAAAGGGCAAGAAAACGGTGAAATTACAACAAGCATCAAAGTCAATAAGAATATAGAAACACCTGTTAAGAAAGGGGAAGAGGTAGGTGAGTTGTCTGTGAAAATAGATGGTCACGTGACAGCTACTTCTCCTGTTATTGCAGACAAAGACATTCAAAAAGCTTCCTGGTGGCAGCTGATGAAACGGACAGCTGCGCAGTTCGCCAAAGCACCTACTCAAACTGTCAAGTGATCACCTCTTTCATCGAAATCTCACTAGTTTTGTCATGAAGAAGGAATTAACCCTGTAAAGAGAGAAAAAACTCACAAGCAAACATGAGGAGGAATGTGACGTGAGTCTTTCGATCAATCTTGAAGTGCGCCATCCCGTTCTTTTGATTCGTCTTGATGGAGAGTTGGATCATCATACATCAGAAGAACTAAGAGACAGGGTAGATTCGATTATTGAAGAGCGTAAAATTGAACATATTGTGCTAAGTCTAGACGGTCTTTCATTCATGGATAGTTCAGGTCTCGGTGTTATTCTAGGGCGGTACAATAAAGTGAAGAGTTTTGGAGGAGAAATGGTCGTATGTTCAATCTCTCCACCTGTTAAGAGATTGTTTGAAATGTCAGGTCTCTTTAAAATTGTGAGGCTTGAGGCTGATGAGCAGCATGCCCTCGCTACTTTGGGGGTGGCATAATGAGAAATCGTATGGATATCGAGTTCTCTGCGCTCAGTCAAAATGAATCATTTGCTCGTGTGACTGTAGCAGCTTTTATTGCGCAGCTCGACCCTACTGTTGATGAACTTACTGAAATCAAGACAGTTGTATCAGAAGCTGTTACAAATGCCATTATTCATGGTTATGAGCAAAATTCTGAAGAGAAGGTTTACATTTCAGTCGAGTTAAATGACGACACGGTCAATTTAACAATTCGTGACCACGGAATCGGAATTCTTGACCTTGAGGAAGCAAGACAACCTTTGTTTACAACAAAGCCTGAATTAGAGCGATCAGGGATGGGCTTTACAATTATGGAGAATTTTATGGATGAGGTCAAAGTGGAGTCTGCAAGTGGCCAGGGTACGACCATTCACTTAATGAAGTATCTATCAAAAAATAAAGCGCTATGTAATTAAGGGGACCTGCATATGGACGTGGAGGTTAGAAAAGGGAAGCAGTCGCAACTGAAGCCTGATGAAGTGAAGGAATTGATTAAACAAAGCCAGAATGGGGACCAGGGAGCAAGAGACCTTATTGTTCAAAAGAATATGCGTCTCGTTTGGTCCGTTGTGCAACGATTTCTAAATCGAGGGTATGAAGCGGATGACCTGTTCCAGATCGGTTGTATTGGTTTGTTAAAATCCGTGGATAAGTTCGATCTAAGTTACGATGTGAAATTCTCCACCTATGCGGTACCAATGATTATTGGGGAAATTCAGCGCTTCATTAGAGATGATGGAACAGTGAAAGTGAGTCGATCCCTTAAAGAAACTGGAAATAAAGTTAGGAAAGCGAAGGATGAGTTATCGAAAACGCTCGGCAGAACGCCTACAATTAATGAAATTGCAGAACGAATAGAAGTTACGCCGGAAGAAGTTGTAATGGCACAAGAAGCTGTAAGGGCACCAACTTCTATTCATGAAACGGTTTATGAAAATGATGGAGATCCCATTACTTTACTCGACCAAATTGCCGATCATACAGATAGTGCTTGGTTTGATAAATTAGCCCTTAAGGAAGCATTGCAGTATCTTGATAATCGTGAGAGATTAATCGTTTATTTAAGGTATTATAAAGATCAAACTCAGTCTGAAGTGGCAGAAAGACTTGGGATTTCTCAAGTTCAAGTATCGAGACTGGAAAAGAAAATATTAAAACAAATTAAAGAACAGATGAGCAAATAGCTCATTCTGTTCTTTTTTTGTGTGCAATGGCTTTTTTTACCTGAATAAAAATCGAGCTATCACTAAGATTAATAAATGGACGATATAAAAAGGTCCCACACTTCTAGGGAATTAATGGTACTTAGGTTGCTAAAGAATGAGAGTCATTTAGTAGAAACATACTATAACCAATATGCCCCTTGAATAAGGAGGTGGAGGATCATGGATAGTCAGATAATATATCTTCGACTTAGGCAAAAAAAGAAAGTGCCGCCTAATAAGAAGCTATTGATTGGTGATATTGCTCAGCTCATAGGAGAAGATTCTTGCTGTAGTAAGGTGGAGAATATCCACATTTACCATGTAACGAAAGAAGATAAGAACTTAGTCGTAATTGATGTTATGAAAGTCATTATGTCAATCCATAGCGAAATGGAAAATATTGAGATTCAAGTGGTTGGTCCTACACAAACAATTGTAGAAGTTCAATATCCAAAGAAGAAATTAGCACCCGTTTATTTTGTTCTTATCTGGTTTTTATTATTTATTGGTGCGGCCCTCGCAATTATGAATTTTCATGAAGACGTCAGTATGAGAGAGGTTCATCAGCAAATATATAAAATTGTGACTGGAATCGACAATCCCAAACCACTGCTTCTACAAGTACCATACTCATTTGGACTTGGAATTGGGATGGTCCTTTTCTTTAATCATCTTTTCAAAAAGCGGTTTAATGAAGAACCGAGCCCACTTGAAGTGGAAATGTTTAATTATCAACAGGACCTTGATCAATACGTCATCGTTCATGAGAACGAAGAAAACGGAAATTCGAAGCCATGAATGTTCAATTTGTCTTAGTGATGTTAATCGGATTTGCTGAAGGGATTGCGGTTGGGGCTGGATTTGTTGCATTTCTTTCAGTTCTTGGCATTATCCCTAGACTCACTCAATTGTCCAAAACGTTACACCTCATTCGTTTTTATGAATGGGGGATCATTGTAGGTGCTGTAGTGGCAAGTTGGTTATCGTTAAGAAATCCAACTCTTGGCCTGCCCAAATTTGTAGTGATCCC
This sequence comes from Pseudalkalibacillus sp. JSM 102089, assembly GCF_041366475.1. Lineage (NCBI taxonomy): Bacteria > Bacillati > Bacillota > Bacilli > Caryophanales > Fictibacillaceae > Pseudalkalibacillus > Pseudalkalibacillus sp. JSM 102089. The sequence goes on along the minus strand of NZ_JBEWYW010000008.1, from coordinate 83,913 downwards.
AATTGGACTTGGTGCAGGTATATTTATTGGGATGTTAGCAGCAGCATTAACAGAAGTACTTAATGTCTTGCCAATATTAACGAAACGGATTGGGTTTATAGATAGAATTTTGGTTTTACTAATGGCTATAGTACTTGGTAAAGTATTCGGATCATTGTTTCATTGGACAATTTTTGTGGATGGAGGGATCAAGTAATGAAAAAATCATTAAACGATAAGGAAAAGTATAGTCAGAACATTAAAGAGTATCAGCCAAAGCCGCCGTATTTTTTCAACTGTATAAAGGCGTTTGTTGTAGGTGGATTTATTTGTATGTTCGGGCAAGGTGTTCAGAATTTCTATATCAATGTTTTTGATTTTTCTAAAGAAAATGCTGGAAACCCGACTGTTGCCACTCTCATTTTGATCGCAGCTATATTAACGGCTTTCGGTTGGTATGACAAGCTTGGTCAATTTGCGGGGGCAGGTTCAGCTGTACCAGTTACAGGTTTCGCTAATTCGATTACAAGTGCTGCTCTCGAGCATAAAAGCGAAGGGATTGTACTTGGCATAGCAACCAATATGTTTAAACTTGCTGGATCAGTCATAGTGTTTGGCGTCGTTGCGGCTTACATTGTAGGAATGGTCAGAATGATTTTTAAAGCCCTGGTATAAGGAGAGAACCTGTATGAAATCAGGAAAGCAAACATGGAGTTTTTCAAATGTATATTTACAATCAGTAGGTACAGCAACAGGCCCAAAGGAAGCAGAAGGTCCATTTGGGAATTCGTTTGATGTGACCTATAATAACCTTCATTGTGATCAGGCAAACTGGGAGCTTGCTGAAAGAAAATTATTAGAAGATGCAGTAATGAGTTGTTTGAAGAAAAAAGAATTAGCTCCTGATCAAGTTGATGTTTTTGTAGCAGGTGATCTATTAAATCAAATCGTAAGCGCAACTTATACAGCAAGGTCTAATCATATTCCTTTTCTAGGTGTTTTTGGAGCATGCTCCACATCGATGGAATCCCTAGCCATTGCTTCTTCTCTAGTTGATGGTGGTTTTGCAGAGAGGGTTATTGCTGGAGTTAGTAGCCATAATGCAACTGCTGAAAGACAGTTCCGATATCCAACAGAATATGGAGGTCAGAAACCCGGTACTGCGACATCAACTGTAACTGGTGCTGGAGCTGCCTTAGTTAGTCAGGAGTTATCGGACATTCAAATCTCTGCGGCAACGATTGGAAGAGTAGTTGACTGGGGAATCAAAGATCCGTTTGATATGGGGAGTGCGATGGCGCCAGCGGCAGCAGATACATTGGCCACACATTTTGAGGACCTGAATGTAAAGCCTTCAGATTATGACTTAATTGTTACTGGAGATTTATCTGCAGTTGGTTCTCCGATTGTTCGTGATTTATTGCTTGAGAAAGGGTTTGACATTACTAATAATCATAATGATTGTGGGTTAATGATCTATCGTCCAGACCAGAAAGAAGTATTCGCAGGTGGAAGTGGCTGTGCCTGTTCGGCGGTTGTTACGTATGGTCATCTCATAGAGCTTCTAAAACAAGGAAAGTATTCAAAAATTCTTGTTACAGCTACAGGATGCTTGCATAGCCCCGTTATGGTGCAGCAGAAAGAAAGTATGCCTGCTATCGCTCATGCAGTGGTTTTTGAGCGAGTTGGAGGTGAGGAATAGTGGAATACTTCATTGCTTTTGCAGTAGGAGGAGCCATTTGTGTTGTAGGTCAGTTATTGCTCGATATTTTTAGATTAACACCAGCTCATGTCATGTCATCTTTTGTTGTGGCTGGAGCGATTCTTGATGGTTTTGGTATATACGATCGACTGATTGAATTCGCAGGAGCTGGTGCGACAGTGCCAATTACGAGCTTCGGACATTCCTTGCTACATGGGGCGATGCAGCAAGGAGAGGAACATGGATTTATAGGCATTGCAATGGGGATATTTCAGTTAACTTCAGCTGGAATTTCATCAGCTATTGTTTTCGGATTTATCATAGCCATTATATTCAAACCAAAGGGGTGAATGAATTGAACAAGCGGCGGGTTATTTTCGTTACTGATGGAGATCTTTACGCGCAAAAAGCAATTGAAAAAGTGGCTTCGGATATTGGCGGGAGATGCATTAGCCAATCAGCAGGAAATCCTACCCCGCTTGCTGGTTATGAAATTATTTCCCTAATTAAAGAAGCTCCACACGATCCAATCTTTGTAATGTTTGATGATAGTGGTTTTCCGGGTGAAGGTTATGGAGAACTAGCGATGCAGGCTGTGGCTGAGGATGAAGATGTTGAACTACTTGGTGCGATTGCAGTTGCCTCGAGAACACACTTCTCTGAATGGACGAGAGTAGATGTTTCCATTGATAGGGATGGTGAATTAACACATTTCGGTGTTGATAAGAATGGATTTGCTGATATGGAAGCTGGGAGAATAGATGGGGATACTGTATCTATTTTAGATAAACTGAATGTCCCTATTATTATAGGTGTCGGTGATATAGGTAAAATGTCTGGACTTGATGATCCGGAGGTTGGGTCGCCTATAACATTGAAAGCCGTTCAAATTCTGCTTGAAAGGAGCGGTTTCTATGACAACAAAAATGAATAACAAACAAGAAATATTTAAAAAATTAAAAGAAAATGAAGAATTCTTGAAAAAATCAATTGGCATTGGGGAAAGTTTTGACGTAGGTGTACGTAAACTCAAGATTTTGAATAAAGAAATACAATTCTATTATTGTACTGGATTATGTGATACATCAATCATTGTTGAGATCATGCGTGAATTGATGGAATTAGATGATCATCATCGCTTGACCGTTAAATTCGAGCAAGTTATCCATAATCATTTGCCCCATCAGCAAGTAACAAAAGTAGAGACGTTCGATGAGGTCGTCGATCAAGTTCTTTCTGGACTGATCGCTGTATTTATGGAAGGCGAAGAGATTGCTTACATTATTGATGTTCGAAAGTATCCAGGTAGAACGCCTCAGGAGCCAGACACTGAGAAAGTGATTAGAGGTTCTAGAGACGGTTTCACAGAAAATATTATTGAGAATACTGCACTTACTAGAAGGCGTATTAGAGATGGTCGTTTGCGTAATGAAATATTTCAAATCGGAGAGCGTTCTAAAACGGATGTGTGTATCACTTATATTCAGGATGTAGCTAACCCAAACTTAGTAGAAATCATTAAGAAAAAACTAAAAGAAATTAATATTGATGGTATTCCTATGGCTGATAAAACTGTCGAAGAGTTTTTAGTGCATCAGGCGGGAAATCCTTTTCCACTTGTACGATATACGGAAAGGCCAGATGTAGCCGCATCCCATTTGTTAGAAGGGCATGTCTTAATTATCGTTGATACTTCTCCGAGTGTTATTATTACACCAACAACCTTTTTCCACCATGTTCAACATGCAGAAGAATACAGGGAAGCTCCATTACCTGGTGCATTCTTGAGATGGGTCCGCTTTGGAGGAATGCTAGCAGCGCTATTGTTACTTCCCCTGTGGTTATTGGCGGTATATGAACCAGGGTTGTTGCCTAAATCGATTGATTTTATTGGGCCAAATGATGAAACGAATGTACCGATATTTATTCAAATCATTCTTGCAGAAATTGGGATCGAAACGCTGAGAATGGCCGCCATTCATACGCCTACCCCGCTTTCTACAGCGATGGGTTTAATTGCAGCTGTATTAATTGGTCAAATTGCTATCGATGTAGGATTATTTGTGCCAGAAGTTATTCTGTATGTTTCTATTGCGGCTATAGGTTCTTACGCAACGCCCAGTTATGAGTTATCAATAGCGAACAAACTAGTTAGATTATTACTACTTTTCCTTGTCTTTTTCTTCAGAGTTCCAGGATATATAATAGGCGTGACAGCTATTATTCTCTTCCTAGTCGCCTTAAAGCCATTAAATACACCTTATTTATGGCCATTCATTCCTTTTAATGCAAAAGCGTTTATTCAAGTGCTAATTCGCGTTTCTGTTCCTTTGACAAAACTGCGTCCAAGTATTACAGAGCCCCAGAATGAAACGAAGCAGCCGGACAAACCACTTGCCGAATCTTAAAAAGTATGATAATTTATTTCTTAATCGAATAGACCTCATTGAACGTAATGGGGATAGAGGCGCAAAACGAATGAGTAAGATATCTGAGCATAGAATGGAATGCGAAGACGATATCAGAAAGGTCAATTTGCCGAAGTGAGAAAGGACCCATTCTTTTCTTGCTGGGCTGCTGCTGAATAAGTTGCAGACTGTCACTGGAGGATGGATTTCTTTCAGTGGTGAGCTAATCCAACTCGTGAGGATACGGAGAAAAACAGCCTATCTATAAAGTTGGCTGTTTTTCTTATTGTGTGGAGGGAGCTCGCATTTATATAAGCGAGAGGGGAGAAATGATTGTGAATTTATACAGTACATCTGCAATTTCAGAAGAGGGGCATCTAACAGTTGGAGGGATCGATACGGTCCAATTAGGAAAAAAATTTGGCACTGCGTTATATGTTTATGACGTGGCCATGATTCGAGATAAAGCAAGGGCGTTTCGAAGTGCCTTTGAACGTGAAAATGTAAACTATCAAGTAGCTTATGCTAGTAAGGCCTTTTCATGTATGGCAATGATCCAACTTGCAGAAGAAGAAGGATTAAGTTTAGATGTTGTATCCGGTGGAGAGCTTTATACTGCTTTGAAGGCGGGTTTTCCCGTGGAGCGCATTCATTTTCATGGAAATAACAAAAGTGAATCTGAAATTAGAATGGCGCTTGATGCAGAAATAGGTTGCTTCGTTGTTGATAATTTTTACGAATTATCTCTACTTGAGCAAATTGCAGAAGAAAAAAATGTGAAAGCTAATGTGCTGCTGCGTATAACACCAGGTATTGAAGCACATACGCATGATTATATTTTAACAGGCCAAGAAGATTCCAAATTTGGTTTTGATTTACAGAGTGGTCAGGTAGAACGCGCGATATTGGATGTAACAAAAATGAGTGCTATTCATCTTCTTGGACTTCATTGTCATATAGGCTCACAAATTTTTGAAACAAATGGCTTTGTAATGGCGATTGAAAAGATCTATAGCTATCTTACAACATGGTACGATGCCTATGGTTTTGAGCCTGAAGTCCTTAACCTTGGTGGAGGATTTGGAATCCGATATACGAGCGAAGATCACCCACTACCAGTAGGGAACTACATTGAAGCTATGATTGAAACAATCAGAAATCAGGTAACAGGGCAAATGAACATGCCTGAGATCTGGATTGAACCTGGGCGTTCACTAGTAGGAGAAGCTGGACTAACGTTATATACGGTTGGTTCACACAAAAATGTTCCAGAGTTGAGACATTACCTCGCTGTAGATGGAGGGATGACGGATAATTTACGCCCTGCTCTCTATCAGGCAAAATATGAAGCCACAATAGCAAATCGAATGAATGAAGCAAAAGATCACCTATACTCTGTAGCAGGAAAGTGCTGTGAATCAGGTGATATGTTAATTTGGGATTGCCAGTTACAGCGAGCGATTGCTGGCGATACAATGGCTGTTTTTTCAACGGGGGCATATGGTTATTCCATGGCAAATAACTACAATAGATTACCAAGACCGGCTGTAGTTTTTGTTGAAAATGGTGAGGCAAACCTTGTTGTTGAGAGAGAGTCATACGAGGATTTAGTTCGACATGATTTGCCATTAAAACAAGCGATTATATCAAAATAATAGTTGAAAAGCATAAATGATATGGAACAGCTTCAGTCTGTGCTATAATGAAAGAGCTTTTAAGAAAATTGTTAGTGCAGGAGGATTTATTTATGAAAAAAGGAACAATTGCATTTGAAAATGGAGAAGTTATTGAAATTGAATTTTATCCAGAAGCAGCACCTAACACTGTTGCTAACTTTGAGAAACTTGCAAATGAAGGTTTCTACAACGGTGTGAACTTCCACCGCGTAATCCCAGGTTTTGTTGCTCAAGGCGGAGATCCTACAGGTTCTGGAATGGGTGGACCAGGATATACAATTGACTGTGAAACAGAAGGTAACCCTCATAAACACGTAGCAGGCTCATTGTCTATGGCACATGCTGGTAAAAACACGGGCGGCAGTCAGTTTTTCCTAGTTCATGAACCTCAGCCTCACCTAGACGGCGTTCATACCGTTTTTGGTCAAGTAACAGAAGGAATGGATACGGTTCTTCGCGTTAAACAGGGTGACGTAATGAAAGAAGTAAAAGTCTGGGACGAAGAATAGATCAGACTCTTAAAAACTTAATACTTTCCTTCGGGGTCGGGTGAAAATCCCAACCGGCGGTGATGACTAGCTTATGCTAGCTAAGTCCGTGACCCGGTTGCGTAAGCAAACGGTGGATCTGGTGAGAAACCAGAACCGACAGTATAGTCTGGATGGGAGAAGGAATAAAAGTGACCAATTTCCTTTTGAATCATAGATTCAAAAGGCTTATTTGGCATATACTTTTGCCTCCCAGCACAGCTGTGTTTTGGGAGGCTTTTTTTGTTCTCCTTCTCAACCAATAATGGAGAGTGGAACAGGAGTAAATACGATGAATCATACGGATTTTATGAAAACAGCGATCGATATGGCTAGAAGTACGTTAGGTCAAACGCGTCCGAATCCCTCCGTAGGAGCCGTCATTGTTAATAGTGGGCGTATCGTGGGGATGGGAGCTCATTTAAGGGCTGGAGAAGGCCATGCCGAAATTCAAGCACTCAAGATGGCGGGCAATCAAGCAAGTGGGAGTACTGCCTATGTGACACTGGAGCCATGTAGTCATCATGGAAAGACGCCTCCTTGTGCTGATGCTTTAATTCAAGCGGGAGTCAAAGAGGTATTTATTGCAAGTCAAGATCCGAATCCCCTGGTCGCAGGAAATGGTGTAACTAAACTAAAGAAAGCAGGCATAGCTGTCCATATTGGGCTTATGGAAGAAGAAGCCTTACAGCTAAACCGGATGTTTTTCCATTACATTACACAGAAAAGACCATTTGTAACGTTGAAAGCTGCTACAACGCTTGATGGCAAAATAGCAACTCATTCAGGTGATAGTAAATGGATTACGGGGGAAGACTCGAGAAAAGATGTTCATGCCTTCCGTCATCAACATGATGCCATTCTTGTAGGTATTGGAACGGTCCTCTCTGATGACCCATCACTAACGACTCGTTACGGTGAAGGCCTATCGCCGATTAGAATCGTGTTAGATCGTCAATTGAAGATGCCTTCTGACGCTAAAGTAATAAGTGATGAGAATGCAGAAACATGGATCATTACAACAAAACGAGCTGCGCTAAAAAATAAGCGAACCTTCCCAAAACATGTCCAAATCATCGATGTCATAGATCCACTGCTCCCAATAGATAAAGTTCTTGACCTTTTAGGGGAACGAGAAATTACATCAGTATTTGTTGAAGGTGGTTCAGAAATACACGGTAGCTTTCTTGAATCACGATCTTTTCAACAAGTTATTACATACATTGCGCCGAAGCTTATTGGTGGGAGTCAATCTCCTACGGCTTTCGGGGGTACAGGTTTTCAAACGATGAATGAAGCGATCGATTTACAAGTGGATAGCGTAGAACAAATTGGAAATGATATTCGAATTATTTCATCAAGGAGGCTTTCTTAATGTTTACAGGTATTGTAGAAGAAATTGGAAGAGTTGAAAGTGTTCAACAATCAGGAGAATCCATTGCAATGCAAATTGCGGCGTCGACTATTTTAAAAGACGTTCATTTAGGAGATAGCATTTCGATAAACGGCGTGTGCTTAACTGTTACGACGTATACAGACTCTTCTTTTACCGTAGATATTATGCCTGAAACATTTCGTGCAAGCAGTCTTCGACAGCTAGGACCAAACTCATCGGTGAATCTGGAGAGAGCTATGTCTGCAAATGGACGCTTTGGTGGTCATTTTGTTTCTGGACATGTTGATGGTGTGGGGAAAATTACTCGTGTAGAACAAATTGATAATGCTGTTTATTATGACATCTCGATTCCGCGAAACCTTTTAATTTACTTTGTTGAAAAAGGCTCAGTTTCTGTTGATGGTACTAGTCTTACGGTCTTTGGAATAGGGGAGCACTCTCTTACTATATCTCTTATCCCCCATACGGTTGAGGAGACGGTGCTTGGGAGAAAAAGAGTAGGAGATACAGTGAATATAGAATGCGATATGCTTGGTAAATACATTATGAAGTACTTGGAGCAAAGAAGCGGTTCAAAACCCGAACCTACTGCTTCACTTGGGAGTCAGTTTTTTGAAGATCATGGATTTAAATAATGGTACTATCAGGAGGGTCATCGTATATGTTCCATACAATAGAAGAAGCGATTTATGATTTAATGCAAGGCAAGGTGGTGATCGTTTGTGATGATGAAGACAGGGAGAATGAAGGGGATTTTATCGCTTTAGCCGATAAAGTCACACCAGAAACAATCAATTTCATGATTACAAAAGGAAGAGGCCTTGTTTGCACGCCGATTACGGAAGAGCGTGCAAATGAACTGAAGTTGAGCCCAATGGTAGATCATAACACAGATTCTCATGGTACAGCGTTTACAGTGAGTGTCGACCACAAAAGTACAACTACAGGAATTTCGGCAGCTGAAAGAGCATCTACAATTCAATACTTAATTAACACGGATGCTAAACCTTCAGACTTTAATCGACCAGGTCATATTTTTCCATTGATTGCTAAGGATGGAGGGGTCTTAAGAAGAGCAGGTCATACGGAGGCGGCGGTCGATTTGGCACGACTCTCTGGCTCTGCCCCAGCTGGTGTTATTTGTGAAATTATGAAAGAAGACGGTGAAATGGCGCGCGTTCCTGATCTAAAGAAAATTGCTGAAGAGTATGATTTGAAAATGATTACGATTAAAGATTTGATTCAATATCGTAATCGTAAAGATGTTCTTGTTCGAAAAGAAGTAGAAATAGAACTTCCGACTGAGTTTGGTTCTTTTAGAGCGGTAGGGTATTCGAATATTCTTGATCAGAAAGAGCACGTAGCTTTGATTAAGGGAGAAATTTTACCAGATCAACCAACTCTTGTGCGAGTTCACTCTGAATGTTTAACTGGTGATGTGTTTGGATCTTTTCGATGTGACTGTGGTCCACAACTACATGCTGCATTGGCACAAATTGAAGAAGAAGGTCATGGCGTGCTTTTGTATATGCGCCAGGAAGGAAGAGGTATCGGGCTCCTTAATAAAATGAAAGCTTATAAACTGCAAGAACAGGGCTACGACACAGTTGAAGCGAATGAGAAACTTGGATTTAAGCCTGATTTAAGGGATTATGGAATAGGGGCACAGATTTTGAGAGACCTTGGTGTTTCTAAAATGAACCTTCTGACAAACAATCCACGTAAAATAGCTGGGTTAACAGGTTATGGTCTTGAAGTAGCATCTAGGGTACCTCTTCAGATGGCTTCTCGAAAAGAGAATGAAAAGTACCTAAAAACAAAACATAGTAAGCTAGGACACATGCTTCATTTCTAAAAATTCACGTATGAACATAGGAGGATATTAATAATGGGACAAACATTTGAAGGAAATTTGGTTGGATCTGGATTAAAAGTGGGTATAGTAGTAGGAAGATTTAATGAATTTATTACAAGTAAATTACTTGGAGGTGCTGAAGACGCATTGAAGCGTCATGGCTTGTCCGAAGAAAACATTGATGTAGCATGGGTTCCTGGAGCATTTGAAATTCCATTTGCCGCAAAGAAAATGGTTGAAACAGGAAAATATGATGCAATTGTTACGCTTGGTACGGTTATTCGCGGGGCTACACCACACTTTGATTATGTATGTGGAGAAGTTTCTAAAGGCGTAGCGAATTTAACGATGCAGACGGGTGTACCTGTTATTTTTGGAGTATTAACCACAAACACCATTGAACAAGCTGTTGAACGTGCAGGGACTAAGGCTGGTAACAAGGGCTGGGATGCTGCAACGGCAGCAATTGAAATGGCTAATTTATCAAAATCATTTGAAGGTTGATTATCAGTTCATTTTTGGCTATGATGAGTATGGTATGCGATGAAGGGCAAAAGAGTTTGGAGTCGTAAAGCCATGAAGAGAGAAAGAAAATGGTTGATTCTTAGGTCTGTGTGATCATTGTCATTATCATGCTAGCTGAGCTTGTTCGTCGAATCACTTTAACATTCTAATTGATTTTAGAATAAGTTATTAAACGGAAAGCCAAGAATTACTTTAATGAGGGATAATCATGCTAATTCGTTATAAGAAAGCTCATGAGAAAATAGCCATGGGGCTATTAAGCTTCATGCCGAATGAAAAAGATATTAAGAAACTGCAACAATCGATTAAAGACTATGAGGATATGGATTCTTTGCAGCTTTTTCTTTGGAAAGAAGAAGATATTATCGGATTGCTCGGGATTGAATGGGTAAACGACAACGAAGTAGAGCTAAAGGATATTAGTGTTAATCCTTCCCATCGCCATCAAGGAATTGGAAAACAAATGGTTGAAGCACTTCGAGAAATGCTAAGTGATGAAATATCTATTAAGGGAAATGAATATACAGGGACATTTTTTGAGAGGTGTCACTTGGAAGAAAATATGAAGTAAGATGCAAAGAAAAGGAACGGCTTAGCCGTTCCTTTTCTGTTGTTTTATTTCAAATTGTTGTTTTCTTTCTTCAATCACATCTGATCGATCACGTCTCGTATGACGATGGATGAGTTCTATATTCGAAAGATCGCTTTTACTACCATAAGTACATTCAAGTTCACGACATCTTTCTTCACAAGCCGTTTGAAGGGTGGAGCTTGTGAGAGGAATGTCAAATCCCTGGTAAGGAGAGTGAGTGTTGATGAGTTGTAACTCGTTTGATAGGTTTTTAGAAAGTTGATCAATATTTATCGCTAATTTATCGAGTTCTTCACTTTCGCTTTTGGAAATGCGTATGGCATTAGCAATCATTCTCTTTGCCCCTGTGAAATTACCGCGTCGATGGTGGTAGAGGCCAACAGCAATTTGGATAAGACCTACCCAATGAAGTTTACGACTTCCACGCGGATCCTCTTTCCAATGTTCTTCGAGGATTTCATGGCATTCAAAATAATCACGAAGTCCATGGAAATGAGCCAAATAATCAATATAGGCTTTTGAATACATGCTGATTCCTCCATTTCTTTTAGTAGTGTAGCACATGTGTGTTAAATGGATAAAGCGAGTGCTCTTGTGGATCAAAATAGCGATCAGTCGTCAGGGTGCTATCAAACTGTTAACGATCAATGGAAAACAATTTACGTTAAAAATGAACCTGATGGTTTTCTTGCATTGCTGTAAGCCCCTATTGTAAATGTGATATAATCGGAATACTAGATGGACTTGGATAAAGGAAGATGGAAAATGAAGCAATACAGTGTAAAGGTTGATGCATTTGAAGGTCCATTGGATCTTTTGCTCCACCTTATAAATAAGTACGAAGTGGATATTTATGATATTCCAGTCTCGCAAATTACAGATCAATACTTAACGTTTGTCCATACAATGCAAGAGTTAGAACTTGATGTGGCAAGTGAATATCTTGTTATGGCTGCGACGTTGCTTGCGATAAAAAGCAAAATGCTTCTTCCTCAAAAAGAAGAAGAAATTTTCGAACAGGACCCAGAGTTTGAAGATGATCCCCGTGATGAACTCGTTCAACGTCTTGTTGAGTATCGAAGGTTTAAAGAGGCTGCGAATGATTTAAAGGAAAAAGAAAGTAGTCGAAGCCTTATTTATGCTCGGCCCCCTGTAGATACTAGTGAATTTAGTCATGAGGATAGTCAAACCTCCATTGGCGACGTTACATTGTATGATATGCTTGCGGCATTTCAAAAAATGTCCAGACGTGTAAAAGAAAAGAAACCAAAGCGTACACGAATTCAAAGTGAAGATGTTCCAATTGAAGATCGAATGAATGCTATTCGGAACCAGCTACGAGGAAGTGGAAAGACGCGTTTTAGTGATCTTTTTAGTGAAGAGGATCGTGGGCATATGATTGTGACGTTTCTTGCAGTCCTTGAGTTAATGAAAACGAGAGATGTGGCTTGTGAACAAGATAAAAACTTTGGCGAAATTATGATTTTTGAACGAGAAGGGAAGGCATCTGTGTGACAAACGAAGAAATAAAAAGCATTATCGAAAGTCTTCTATTTGTAGTTGGTGATGAAGGGATCACAGTGAAAGATCTCTGTGAAACCATCTCATTGGAAGAAGACACCCTTCTAAGTGCAATAAGTGATTTGCAGGATGAATACAATGAAAAAGATCGCGGTTTTAAAATTAGTTTTATTGGTGGTGGCTATCAGCTCACTACAAATGCTAAAAATGCTCCCTATATCGAAAAACTAGTAGCGACACCAGGTAATCATACTTTATCGCAGGCAGCTCTAGAAACACTTGCGATCGTCGCCTACAAGCAACCAATAACAAGGGTAGAAATAGAAGAAATTCGCGGTGTTAAAACGGATAAGCCTTTACAAACTTTAATGAGTAAACTGCTCATTAAAGAAGCGGGCAGAGCCGAAAAAGCTGGAAGAGCGATTTTATATGGAACAACTAGAGAGTTTCTATTTCATTTTGGTTTAAGCTCAATTAAGGATCTCCCCCCTTTACCTGATGGGACAGAAGATAAGGAAGATGAGGAAGCAGACTTATTTTTTGAGAAGTTTCAGGAAATCTCTGAGTAGATGCTAAGTTCGATCATGATGAAGGAGGACAATCGATGAGGTTAACTCATGTTGCTTTCGAGGAGCTTCAAAAAGATCGTGCAAACTCACCTGAAGATTCATTCGTTCGTTCTACAATAACGTATGAGGAGAATGGAAAGGTAAAGCGATTTCATGTTTTATATCCTGGAGTTTTTGCAGAAACTGCTATTAAAGAATTTTGGGGTTATGAGACCCCCATTCACGAAGCAATCGCACTGAATCTCCTTTCGTCTTATCCGAATCGAAAACGTTTGTATATTAGTAGTGAAAATGAGTTCCTTGATCCGCTTAAGAAGGCGGATTTGCAAGAGCTTCTCACGATCATCCATGAGATAAAATCAACAGGTACGTATTTACATTCAAACAAAGAAAAGATGCCTCCATATTGAGGCATCTTTTTTATGCTTTGACTATGTTCGCTTATATTGATGTATCATTTTTGGCTCAAACGAGTGTATTTTCCAATATTTTCTATTTAATTACTGTTCTAGAATAAAAATGAAATAAACTTCGAACACTAATTGAAAAGAGTAGGATAGGAGCTCAGATCAATGATACTATCGATCGGAAAATCTTTACCCCCTCATTGTCTTCTGCAAACAGAAGCTGCGACTTTTGCTAAAAGGCAATTTGGTCCACATTTTAAAAATATAGATCGTCTGCTACCTGTTTTTCAAAGTGCTGAAATAGATAAAAGATATTTCGCTATGCCACTAGAATGGTATAGTAGTGGCCCAACATTTGAAGAAAAAAACGAAAAATACGTTTCTCTTTCAGTTGAATATGCTAAAGAAGCAGTATTGGACTGTCTGAACAATCCCTTTTACCTAAATGAAATGATTGATTGTAGAGATATCGATGCAATATTTTTTGTGTCAACAACAGGTATTTCTACACCGAGTATAGAGGCTAGAATCATGAATGTCCTACCATTCTCTCCCCATACAAAACGGATCCCAATCTGGGGACTTGGGTGTGCAGGTGGTGCTGCAGGTATAGCAAGAGCAAATGATTATTGTCTTGCCCATCCTGATCAAGCTGTTCTAGTAGTGAATGTTGAGCTATGTAGTCTTACTTTTCAGCATGGTGACTTTTCCAAAAGCAACCTTATTGGAACAGCACTTTTTGCTGATGGAATATCAGCTGTACTTTTGACAGGTGAGAGTTCATCTCTTCTTAGCCGTTCAACCTTGCCGAGCATTCCAGGCATCGTCGCCACATGCTCCACATTAATGAGAGATTCAGAAGATGTGATGGGATGGGAAGTTAGCAACGAAGGCTTGCACGTAGTGTTCTCTAAGTCTATTCCCGCGATTGTATCAAGTTGGCTTGAACCTAATGTTCTGGAATTCCTCACTATTCACGAGAAAACCACGCAAGAAATAGATTATTTTATTGCCCATCCTGGAGGAACAAAAGTGTTAACAGCATATGAAGAAGCTCTCGGATTCGATAAGTCGATGACTGCGGTATCGAGAAATGTATTAAAAGAATATGGAAATATGAGTTCAGTTACCGTTATTTACGTACTAGACCAGTTTTTGAGAAATGGGTGTAAACATGGAAATCTTGGATTAATGGCAGCTCTCGGACCTGGTTTTTGTTCAGAACTGCTGCTGCTAGAATGGAAAAAAGGAGCATAAAAAATGGAGCTAATATTTACTGGGGTTTTCTTCCTACTTGTGTTTCAAAGGTTATTTGAACTATATATAGCTAAAAAAAATGAAAAGTGGATGAAAGAGCAGGGAGCCAGAGAAGTTGGAAAAAATCATTATAAATACATTGTGCTTCTACACGTTTTTTTTCTTTTCGCAGTAGCGATTGAAGCGATTTTACGAGGTTTCACTCTCTCCTTCGTCTGGTCTGTTATGCTGTTTGTGTTTCTTTCGGCTCAATGCCTTCGAGTCTGGACAATTAGAAGTCTTGGCCGCTTTTGGAATACAAAAATAATCGTTCTACAAGGTGCAGAAGTTGTAAAAAGAGGTCCTTACCGATTTTTGAAACACCCAAACTACGTATTTGTCGCACTAGAAATTCTCTCTTTGCCACTTATTTTCTCCTCCTACTTCACTGCGATTGTTTTTACCGTTCTAAATGCAGTAATACTTCTGAAAGTTCGTATTCCCGCTGAAGAGAAAGCTTTAAAAGAGTCGACCAATTATCCCGTGATGTTTCCGAATGCCGGAAAGGAATGAAAGACATATACTGCGTCTCTTGCTCATAGACTTGTACAAATATAGAGCTTAAGGGACGTGGATGTCATGATGAAATCGCTTAAGACAAAAATTGGCGTCTTTATCTTAATTGCTGCTCTTCTGTTTCTCATGATCCCAAGAGGTGTAGTAGCAGAGGGAATAGGCGTCTCAGCAAGAAGTGCCATACTAATTGAACAAGAAACAGGAAGAGTTCTTTACGAAAAAGATGCCTATACACAAAGACGAATAGCGAGTATCACAAAAATTATGACTGCAATTATTGCGATTGAGTCAGGTAAAATGAATGAAACGGTAAAAATTAGTGGAAACGCTGCTGGGACAGAAGGTTCCTCTCTCTATTTAAAAGAAGGAGAGAAAATAACACTTGAAAATTTGGTATACGGTTTAATGCTTCGTTCTGGTAATGATGCTGCTGTGGCAATTGCTGAAGAAGTTGGAGGCAGTTTAGAAGGCTTTGTTACATTGATGAATCAGAAAGCAGAAGAAATTGGAATGTCTCACACAGTATTTATGAATCCTCATGGACTTGATGATCATGAGAATCATCTATCGACAGCTTATGACATGGCTATTCTAACACAGTATGCCATGGATAATGACACTTACCGTATTATTTCAAGTACTAAAGTACATAAGGCACCCAATGCGACAGAGGATTGGGATTATGTATGGCGTAATAAAAATAAGCTGTTAACTAGTTTATACTCTGATTCCACTGGTGGGAAAACGGGATACACAAAGCGAGCTAAGCGTACACTCGTTTCTACTGCTGAACGTGATGGTATGACTCTTATTGCTGTTACTTTAAATGCGCCTGATGATTGGAATGATCATATTTCGATGTTTAATTGGGGTTATAGTAACTATGAGCTGACTCTACTAGAGCCTAAAGGGATAATTAAAGATGTGAAGGATGAGCCTTACAAAGGCAATGTGAGATTGAATCGAGATCTTTCCTATCCTTTAACCTCAGAAGAAAGAGATCAAATTGACTCCACAATCCAACTTGTAGAACCTCCAGATGAAAGTAAATGGGATGAAATGGGGTCAACGGATGATCCTGTTGGGATGTATATCGTAAAATTAAATAACACGACAATTGTGAAAGCACCAATTACTTTTGACTCCGTTGAAAAAAAGGAAAAAGGATTATGGAGATTTTTTAAAGGGTTATTTTCATTAGATATCGGGCGTGAGCCGAATGGTTAATCTCATCTGGGCTGGCTTATTTCTCATTGGTATTCTATTTGCTCTAATTAATGGAACGATGGAAGAAGTCAATAAAGCAATATTTACTGGGGCTGAAGAAGCGGTAGCTGTTTGTATAGGGTTGTTAAGCGTTCTTATTTTCTGGCTGGGATTGATGAAGATTGCTCAGAGAGCAGGACTGTTAGACCTTTTGGGAAGGGGATTTAAACCGATAGCGCGGAAGCTGTTTCCGGAAGTTCCCCCTGGTCATCCTGCAATGGGATATATTCTCTCGAACATGATGGCGAATATGTTCGGCCTTGGAAATGCAGCTACGCCAATGGGGATAAAGGCAATGGAAGAGTTAAAAAAGCTCAATGATATGAAAGATAATGCAACAAGGTCAATGATTACC
Source organism: Pseudalkalibacillus sp. JSM 102089 (assembly GCF_041366475.1). Taxonomy (NCBI): domain Bacteria; kingdom Bacillati; phylum Bacillota; class Bacilli; order Caryophanales; family Fictibacillaceae; genus Pseudalkalibacillus; species Pseudalkalibacillus sp. JSM 102089. Next base: position 67,323 of record NZ_JBEWYW010000008.1, on the reverse strand, counting down.
CTCCTAGCGCTCAATACATCAAGTTTAACTCTCATCCCAACTAGTGTTATAGCTATTCGGATGAAATATGGATCAGTTTCACCAACGGAAATCGTTGGTACAACAATTGCTGCTACAGCATGTTCAACAATTGGAGCGATCCTCATTGATCGCTTTTTCTATAGAAGAAGCAAAAGGGGAGGATCTCTGTGAATGCATCGATCTGGATTATCCCTTTATTAATCGGATTTATTCTTGCGTACGGAACGTGGAAAAGAGTACCAACTTATGAAACCTTTGTAGAAGGTGGTAAAGAAGGACTTTCTATTGCAGTTTCGATCGTTCCTTATTTGGTAGGCATGATGGTAGCCATTTCTGTTTTTCGAGCATCTGGTGCAATGGCCTTTCTTAGTGGATTATTAAGAGTACCACTAGAAGCGGTTGGGGTACCTACAGAAATCGTTCCTTTGGCTCTCATTCGCCCGATTTCTGGTACCGGTGCGCTTGCAATGACAACGGATATTATTAGCACATATGGGCCTGATTCCTTTATTGGGAGGCTAGCCTCTACCATGCAAGGAAGTACAGATACGACGCTTTATGTTATTACGGTTTACTTTGGAGCCATTGGTATCAAACGAATGGGAAATGCTCTTAAAGTTGGATTGTTAGCAGATTTAGTCGGGATGGCAGCAGCGATTATATTTGTCACTCTCGTATTTGGATAGAAGCCATCTTATTCGATGGCTTTTTTAATTGTAACGGAATGTTTGGAACATTCCTGTTTGAGCATAATAAATGATAGAATGAATCTGTGCTTGAGGTTTGACTGTGACAAGAGTATGATGTTTTAGTGAGGTGAATTTGATGGAACGTTTGCAAAAAGTAATTGCTCAAGCTGGAGTAACGTCCAGACGAAAAGCAGAAACATTGATTGAAGAAGGTAGAGTGAAAGTTAACGGCAAAGTCGTAACTGAACTCGGTACAAAGGTGTCTGAGCGCTGTAAAATTGAAGTGAACGGGATTCCGGTAGAACGTGAAGAGCCGGTTTATTTTTTGTTTTATAAACCAACAGGCGTCATTTCAACAGTAGAAGATGATAAAGGAAGAAAAGCCGTCACCGATTATTTCCATGAAATCGAAGAACGGGTTTTTCCTGTTGGACGACTTGATTACGATACGTCAGGTGTTTTGCTCTTAACGAATGATGGTGATTTTGCGAATAAGCTGATGCACCCAAGTTATCATGTAGACAAAGTGTACGTCGCTAAAGTGAAAGGCTTAATGAATAAAGAGACCATTCAAAAGCTTGAGCGAGGTGTGCAGCTAGAAGACGGAAAGACATCGAAAGCAAGAGCTAGAATTCTATCCGTTGACAAACAAAAAGGAAAATCAATTGTAGAATTGACCATTCATGAAGGTAAGAATCGCCAGGTACGCCGTATGTTCGAAACTTTAGGTTACCCTGTGCAAAAGTTAAAGAGAGAACGATATGGTTTTCTTGAGCTAACTGGAATGAATCCTGGAGATTATCGTGAGCTAAAACCTTACGAAGTGAAGCAGCTTCGTAACCAAGCTGTCACACAAAATTCAAAAAAACGATAAGGTGACCCCTTATCGACACGTTATAGTGAGAGTAGTATTGCTTTGTTTGATTGGAGTTGGTTGAATGAAAAAGAAAAACCGGCTGATCGTGCGGACTGTTATATTGACTATCGTCTTTATAGCAGTCGGCTATACGTTCTATACAAACTTTTTTGCAAATGAAAGCGGAATCGTACAGGCCGGAGATCAAGCGCCAAACTTTATTTTAACGGATTTAGACGGAAATGAAGTAGAGCTTGAGGACTACAGAGGGAAAGGCGTCTTTCTGAATTTTTGGGCAACCTATTGCGAGCCTTGTAAAGATGAGATGCCAGCGATGGACAAGAAGTATAAAGAATACAAAGAAAAAGGCGTCGAAATACTTGCAGTAAATGTTTCGGAACCTAAATTGACTGCCGAAAGCTTTGCTGATCGGTATAATCTTAGTTTTCCGGTGTTGCTCGATAAGAGCAATGATGTAACTAATCACTATGGAGTTGGGCCAATTCCAGTAACCTTTTTAATTGACAAGAATGGCAAGGTCGTTCAAAAAACGGAAGCCAGCCTTTCAGAGGAAGTAATTGATAGCTATATGCAGCAAATCCAACCGTAATGGGGTGTTCCAATGAGCAACAATAACATCACCTGTGAATGCGGACATGTGAACCCTTATGGAACTGAGATATGCGAAGTATGTGGTAAACCGCTTCAAGGTGATTTAGAATCTAAGAAACTGCTTAATATGAGATACGAGGGAAGTGCGCGAAGGTCACAAACGTACAAAACAACGATCATCGATAAGATCTGGAATTTCTTTTCATCTGTAAAGGTCGGAATCTGGATTATCGTCTTGTTGTTAGTAGCTTCAGCGATAGGCACTATTTTCCCTCAAGAAATGTACATACCACCGCTGTCAGACCCGACAGTTTATTACAAGGAACAATACGGCGTACTTGGTCAATTGTATTATGACCTGGGTTTTCATAACTTATACGGCTCATGGTGGTATATGTTATTAATTGCAGCATTGGGACTTTCGCTCATTGTAGCCAGTCTCGATCGGTTTGTCCCGCTGTATCGCTCATTAAAGAAGCAGCGAGTCATTCGCCATGAAAGTTTCATGAAGCGCCAGAAGTATTTTGGTAAGACGGAAATCAGCGATGATTCGCCTGACTTAAATGGCATTAAACGAGCATTAGAAAACAAAAGGTATAATGTTAAAGAAGAAAATGGTCATTTATTTGCTGAGAAAAATCGCTTCTCCAGATGGGGACCTTACGTAAATCATATTGGACTCATTCTATTCCTCATCGGCGGAATGCTCCGCTTTTTCCCTGGAATGTATGTCGATGAGGTGCTCTGGTTAAGAGAAGGGGAAACAGAGAAGATCAAAGGGACGGAAGAAGCCTATTATTTAAAAAGTGATGGTTTCATTCTAGAAACTTATGATAATGAAGATGAGAAATTTAAAGATGCGATTGAAGAGTCTGGACAAGCAGTCGTGGCAAAGAACTATCAAACGGATGCTATTTTATACAAGCAGGTTGGTGAAAGAGTAGCAGGGACGGATCCAGAACTTGAGAAAGTGAAAGAACATCCGATTCAAGTTAATAAACCGCTTAAGTTTGAAGGGTATGCCATTTACCAGGTAGATTATAAATTGAATGAACTTCAGAAGATGTCATTCACTATGGACAATAAAGAGTCCGGAGAGTCTATAGGTGACCTCACTATTGATCTTTATAATCCTGAGAAAGAATACAACCTTGAAAACGGCTACAGCGTTGAAGTAATGGACTACTTCCCGGATTTTGAATTTAATGATAAGGGTGAGCCAACAACTAAATCTAAAGTTCCGAATAATCCTGCATTTATACTTAATATGATTTCTCCAGAACATCCTGACGGAGAAGTAGCTTTTGTTGCGATTAAGCAGAACTTAGAGCCTCTTGGAGAAAATGATTACAAAATGTCGTTTCAAAATGTAGATACAAAAAATGTTTCCGGTTTAGTCGTAAGGAAAGACAATACATTATGGATTTTAGCGATCGGCGGCGCAATCTTCATGATTGGTGTTATTCAAGGGATGTATTGGAACCATCGAAGAATTTGGATTCGAAAAGGGGATGACGAAATGTGGTTATCCTGTCATACGAATAAAAACTGGTATGGTTTGAAACGAGAGCTAGAAAGCATTACAAAAGAGACTGGTCTGAATATGCCACTTGATCAGTCGGAAGAAAAGAAATAGATGTTTAGCACGAAAGGAGGCAAGATAAGATGGCTCAATTAAGCAGTAACTTGCTTTATGTTGCTTTCTTTATCTATTTTGCAGCAAGTATTGTATTCGCTATTTCTTTGTTTGGTAAGAAGTGGAGAAAGTCGGATGAAATGACCCATTCAAAAAAATGGGGAATGTGGGGGTTTGCTCTTTCCACAGTGGGTTTTCTTTTTCAGCTGAGCTATTTTGTTACAAGGTGGATTGCTGCAGGGCATGCACCAGTTAGTAACTTGTTTGAATTTACAACATTCTTTGGGATGGCGATGGTGTTCGCTTTCTTAATTATTTATCTGATATATAAGAGCAATGTTATCGGGGTATTTGCAATGCCTGTTGCAATTATTGTGATTGCTTATGCAAGTGTATTCCCATCAGATATTCAGCCACTTATTCCAGCTTTACAAAGTAACTGGCTCAAAATTCATGTTACAACAGCTGCTCTTGGTGAGGGGATTCTATCCATTAGTTTTGCAGCAGGACTTGTTTATTTAGTTAAAACAGTCAATCAATCTAAAGCGAGCAAATCAACTTTCTGGCTTGAGTTTGTCATGTACTCTCTCATTAGCACGATTGCATTTGTTGTCCTATCACTTGGATTTGAAGCTGCTGGGTATTCTTCCACTTATCAATTTGTTGATCAAAATGAGCAGCAGATAACAGTGGATTATACATTGCCAGCCATAGCAGGGCCGACAGACGGCCAATATGTTAGTGGAAACGAATTTGGACCTCTTTTTGAAGCACCCGGATGGATGAAAGGGGAAAAAGCTGCACATAAGTTAAATACGTTAATCTGGTCGATATTTGGTGGTCTGATCTTGTATGGTTTGGTCCGATTAATTTTAAGGAAACGAATTGGAGCTGCCATTCAACCAGCACTTAAAAATGTGAATGAAGAATTGGTAGATGAAATACAGTACCGTGCAGTAGCGATTGGTTTCCCAGTGTTTACATTAGGAGCACTTATTTTCGCCATGATCTGGGCGCAGGCCGCTTGGACACGCTTCTGGGGCTGGGATCCAAAAGAGGTTTGGGCTCTTGTTACATTCCTTTTTTATGCTGCATATCTTCACCTTCGCCTTTCAAGAGGATGGCAAGGTGAGAAATCAGCCTGGCTTGCTGTAGTAGGTTTTGTCATCATTATGCTCAACCTTGTTGTCGTCAACCTTGTTATTTCTGGACTTCATTCTTATGCATAACTTCGAAAACCTTCACGATTTGTGAAGGTTTTCTTATAAGGTGAGAGGTGAATGCGGTTTCTCATCACTGGTCTGGATTGCTATATGCATGGTAGAATAGAACACATGAGCTCATGTAGGAGGGAATCTTCTTGGAAAAAGATGCACGAATATTAGTAGTAGATGATGAAGAGCGTATTAGAAAGCTATTGCGCATGTATCTTGAGAGAGAGAATTATGAAATAGAAGAAGCTGAAAATGGAGAACAAGCCCTGGAAATGGCAATTGAGGATGATTTCGATCTTATTTTACTTGATTTAATGCTTCCGGGAATGGATGGTACAGAAGTTTGTCAGCAAATGCGTGAACAAAAAGCCACTCCTGTGATCATGCTTACAGCAAAAGGGGAAGAGGCTAATCGCGTACAGGGGTTTGAAGTAGGGGCTGATGACTATATTACAAAACCATTTAGTCCAAGAGAAGTCGTTCTTCGCGTTAAAGCACTGTTAAGAAGATCATCGACGACGAAATTTTTACAAACCGAAACCACAACTAAAAACGTAATTGTATTTCCGTATTTAACAATCGATCATGACGCTCATAGGGTGTTAGCGGAGGAACAAATTATTAATTTAACACCGAAAGAATATGAGCTATTGTATTATCTTGCAAAAGCTCCTGATAAAGTATTTTCGAGAGAAGAGCTGTTAAAAGATGTCTGGAATTATGAATTCTTTGGAGATCTCCGAACAGTTGATACGCACGTGAAGAGACTAAGAGAGAAGCTAAATAAAGTATCACCAAATGCTGCTGCAATGATTTCAACAGTATGGGGAGTGGGATATAAATTCGAGGCAGTTAAAGAATAATGATTTGGAGAAGCGTTGTTGGTAAGCTATGGCTTACAATCATCTTACTTGTAGCATTTGTGCTATCCATCTTAACAATTCTTTTACTTCAATTTTTTGAAGACTTTCATGTTGAAAAAGAAGCAGAGCAAATGGAACGACTCGCTAATAAAGTGGCTTCTGTTATTGAACGATATGATGATCGAGAGCAGGCGCTTGACACAGCCTGGGAAATCACAGACTTTTATCCTACTAGGGTTATGATCGTTGAAAATGACAGCCAGGGGGATAGTAGGTATTCGCCCAATGCCCATGGATTACCAGAGCTGTCATTGGATGTGTTTAAAAAAGATCCCATCTTAAAAGGGGTATTTACTGATCGAGAAACGGTTGTTAAAAAGGGAGATTTCGTTACAGATGAAGCGGCCGCATCACATAATGAACTTCTGATCGTCGGTGTCCCCATGGAACTTGATGGAGAAGATAACGGAGAGGTATTTCTATACCAATCCCTTGACGTTATAGCAAAGACAACGAGCCAGGCTCGAAATTTAATTTACATAGCTGCCGGGATTGCCATTGTTTTAACGACAATCTTTGCCTTCTTCTTATCTACTCGTATTACCGCTCCACTTCTAAAAATGAGAGAAGCAGCTACAGAGGTTGCAAAAGGGAAGTTCGATACGAAAGTTCCGATGGTGACCCATGATGAAATTGGCGAACTTTCTGTTGCGTTTAACCGTATGGGGCGCCAACTCAATAACTATGTTACAGCGTTGAATCAAGAGAAGGAACAGCTTTCTAGTATTTTAAGCAGTATGGCGGATGGCGTTATTACCTTTGATAAAACTGGAGCCATATTAAGCACGAATCCTCCTGCTGAACGGTTTTTGAAAGCCTGGTATTACGAGCAGGGAATGGAAGAAAAGCCTGGTAATGAAGTGCCTGAGGATATCAATGAATTGTTTAGTCTTGTTGTAACACTTGAGCGGGAACAGTTAACAGAAGTTGAACTACAGGGGCGGAGCTGGGTTGTTGTTATGACGCCACTTTATAACCAATCTGCTATTCGGGGAGCGGTGGCTGTCTTTAGGGATATGACAGAAGAACGTCGTTTGGATAAGCTAAGGAAGGATTTTATCGCGAATGTGTCTCATGAGCTTAGAACCCCAATTGCGATGCTCCAAGGATATAGTGAAGCGATCGTAGATGATATCGCAAGTAGTGACGAGGAAAAGAAAGAGGTCGCTCAAATCATTTACGATGAATCCTTGCGGATGGGAAGGCTAGTGAATGAACTTCTCGATTTAGCTAGAATGGAAGCCGGTCACAACGAATTGCATTATAGCAATATTCATTTGCAAGATTTTGGACAAAGAATAGTAAGGAAATTTTCCGGACTTGCTCGAGATCGACAAGTGGAATTAAATTTCCATGTCTCAAATGATGAGAGAATGTTAATGATTGATCCTGATAGAATTGAACAGGTATTAACGAATTTAATAGACAACGCTGTGAGACATACACCAGGAGGAGGGGAAGTAAGATTATTAATTACTTCCCTTGAGAAAGGCGTTCAGTTCGACGTGAAAGATACTGGTTCTGGCATTCCTGAAGATGATCTTCCATTCGTGTTTGAGCGTTTCTACAAAGCCGACAAAGCTCGTACAAGAGGAAGGTCAGGAACGGGTCTAGGGCTTGCCATTGCTCGTAACATTGTGGAATCTCATCACGGCCACATTTCCGTCCACAGCAAGAGCGGAGAAGGAACAACGTTCTCTTTCTATATACCTGATAAAGTGAAAGAGTGACAGGCACTCCGTCGACATACTCAAGAGAGTTTCCGAATTAATCGGAAGCTCTTTGTTTGATTGGTGACATTTTATACCGAAGAAAAAGAGTAAGGAATAGGTATCCTTGTTTCCCGTTAATACGTTACAATAACAAGTGGAAGAGTCAAACTAGTTCGATAAAAGGAGCTGAAGCTGTGTATACTGACTATCACAATCACTTAGAAAAAGGTACATTAACCCTTGATTATTTATCTCAGTTTGTTGAAGAAGCAAAGCGCAAAAATGTAAGCCATTTTGGGATTTCCGAACATGCTTATCATTTTTATGAAACAGAAAATATTTTAAGCAATCCGTGGGTTAACGAAAGAAGATGGTACAACATGGATGACTACGTTAGTCTTTTTCAGGAAGCGGAAAAACAGGGGATGGACGTTAAGATGTCCATTGAAATGGATTATACCCCAGGTAAACATCAAGAAATGAAAGATTTTATTTCTAGCTATCGATTTGATTATGTCATTGGATCCATTCATTGGGTTGAAGACTTTGGGATTGATCTAGCAGAATATCGTCATCTTTGGGATGAACGTGATATTAATACGGTTTACCGCAAATATTTTGATCAAGTTGTCACACTGGCAGAATCAAATTTGTTTGATATCGTAGGTCATCTCGATCTTGTAAAGATATTTAAATACAAACCAGAAAGCCGTGATTTTCTACTTGAACAATATGACCGAGCGACAAATGCTTTATCTCATTCCAAAACATGCGTCGAAATTAGTACAGCGGGATTGCGTAAGCCAGTAGGTGAATTGTATCCTGATCCTGAACTTCTTAAAATGTGTTATGAAAAAGATATTCCAATTGTCCTCTCATCAGATGCGCACGTTCCGGGAGACGTTGGTGCAGACTATGATAAGGCGGTTGAGCTTGCTAAATCAGTTGGGTATTCTAAATTAATGACGTTCGAAAAAGGAGAGCGCAAGTCAATATCGTTATAAATATAGGTGATTGAAGATAAGTTGTTGCTCAAATGAGCGCACAAATCAGCGGAATATAAATGCAACAAAAAAAGAACGGGAGCTAACTGCTCCCGTTCTTTTTTAGATGAATTAAACGCCGCCGATTTGTTCTACTTTCACGATATCTTGCACTTCTTCGAGAGTTTCTTCAATATTTTTTGGTAATGCATTATCAAAAGATAACATCATAATCGCTTCCCCACCTGCTGTCTTTCTTCCAACTTGCATGGTGGCGATGTTAATCTTATGTTCCCCTAGAACCTTTCCTACGTTTCCAATGACACCAGGACGGTCATTGTGCTGAATATAAAGCAGGTGACCTTGAGGATGAAAATCAATATCAAATCCATTTAACTGAGTAATGCGATCTCCATATTCTTTAATATATGTTCCTTGAAGTGAGAAGGCCTCTTTATCCCCTTTTACAGTTACAGAAATAAGATTTGAGTATCCCTGTGTTTCAGAACTATGTTTCTCACCATAAGTAATCCCTCTTTCTCTAGCGATAGAAGGGGCGTTTACTTCATTAACGGTAGTGTCCAGTCTTGATTTAAGGAAGGACGCCATTAAATTCCTTGTCAAGATTGCTGTATCTAATTCAGTTAGCTTTCCGGCATAAGTGACTTCTACGAGATTCACTGCTGATTTCATACATTGTGAGAGTATACTTCCCATCTTACGAGTTAGTTCGTAATATGGTTTGATTTTTTCGTATTCTTCTTTTGAAAAACCAGGGAGGTTGATCGCATTTCGAATTGGTTTCTCTTTCAGGAAGTGTAGTACTTCGTCTGCTACCTGAGCAGCAACATTGAGTTGTGCTTCTTTTGTAGAAGCCCCAAGGTGTGGAGTTGCAATAACTTGATCAAAGCTTAAGAGAGGGTGGTCAGCCTCTGGTGGTTCTGCCACAAACACATCAAGTGCTACGCCACCAATGTGACCTGATTCGAGGTAAGGAATGAGTGATTCTTCATCAATAATTCCTCCACGAGCACAGTTAATTAAGAAAACACCTTTTTTAGTTTTTGCTAGCGTTTCTTTATTTAAGAGTCCACGTGTTTTATCAGTTAAAGGAGTATGAACAGTGATAATATCTGCCGTTTGAAGCAGCTGATCCAAATCAACGGACTCCACATCGAGTTTTTCCGCTCGATCATTTGTTAGGAATGGATCAAATACGACGACATCCATACCAAACGCTCTAGAGCGTCTAGAAAGTTCTGTACCGATACGTCCCATTCCTACAATGCCAAGGGTTTTTCCACTTAACTCTGTTCCGACATACTGTTTTCTCATCCATTGTCCTTTTTTCAATGACGACGTTCCCTGAGGAATATTTCGAACGAGTGAAGCCATCATTGCAAAAGTATGTTCTGTTGTTGAGATAGTGTTGCCGTCAGGTGCATTAACTACAATGACGCCTCGTTTCGTTGCGGCATCAATATCGATGTTATCAACACCGACCCCTGCTCTTGCAACAATTTTAAGCGAAGGCATTTGATCGAGCACTTCTGCTGTTACTTTTGTCGCGCTTCTTACAAGCAAGGCTTCATAGCGATCTAGACGATCATTGAAGTCATTTAATGATCCAATGTCACATGTTATCGTGCTTTCATTCAAAAGCGGCTGTAAGCCATCTTCCTTAATACCATCAGTTACTAAAACGTAAGCCAACTTCTCCACTCCCTTTGTCTCTCTCTTCTCATTTTTTAGAAAACTTAATAACTTACTTTTTATCATGAAAGCACTAAAGTGTCAATTTCATTAGGAACATTTTTAGAGAAAAAGATGCGAAAATAAAAAACCCCCGGTATTAAAACCAGGGATTCCATTCTTTATTATTCGAATTTTGTAGCGTCTCCGTCAAATGACTCATCAGCAATCTTAATAGAATCAGTAGGACAGCCTTCAAATGCATCCATCATATCTTCATGAAGTACATCTGGAATTTCAACGATACCTTCGTTGTCATCGAGGGTTACAAATGCGATACCTTCGTCGTCGTAATCATAAATATCAGGTGCAGCAGCGCCGCAGGCACCACAAGCAATACATGTGTCTTTATCTACAATAGTATACTTAGCCATGATTTAACCTCCTATTCAATACTTCTATATGCCTTTCATCGTCAATTTATGCGTAAATGAAAGTATTTAATAACCTTATTGTAAAGGTCGCGACTTGACTTTTCAATAGTTTAATCCTTTTATTACCGCCTAATTGAATGTTACCCGGTTTTAAAATAAGTAAACAGATGAAAAAATTTGATACAATATAAAGAAGAAGGAATTGGGTGATTGATACATGCAATATTTAGACGGTGTGCTATTATATATTTTTGACCGTTTTAGGGGAGAGCGTTCACTTTCAGCCGTTCTCCATCTCCTTACTGGGAAAAAATCTTCACAAACGATTCAGGATGCAAAACTATTTAACGTTTCAAATTTTTTTGGTGTTTTGAAGCAAATCAAACGATCTCAACTCGTAGATCATTCCGTTAGGCTTCAAAAAGTTAAATTGATTGAGCCTAACCAACATGATGGTTTCAAGGTCACATTAGAAGGCAAAGAAAAATTGAGCGCTTTCCTAGTGGATAATCCTATTCCCACATACTTAGAAGGATGGAAGTATCATTCTATTAGTGATTTATTCTGGCAGCGGCTTAGTTTATACGTTCAAACGCTATCTTATTCAATCCATGGAAACATGAATTTTTATCCTATAAGCAAAGAAGATAATATTCAAAATTGGGTCAGGCTACACTTTCCAAGCGTGAAAGAACAGCGAGCCATTTTAGCAAATGATTTGTACAAAGAAATATCAGCTATTTTACTCCACCTCCCAGCACATCAGGCTGCATTATTTGTCAAACGGCTAAGTGGTAAAGGAAGGACAGGACTTACTTTTGTTCAAATGAGTAAATCGAACAAGATTAGTGTGGAAGAAGCTACAGTACAATTTCAGAATGTAATTCATGCTTTTCTTACGTATATTCAAAAGAATCCTCTTCAATTCCCTATATTGGGAACAGTGGCGAAAGGGTATGAGGGCGAGTGGCCGTTGACGTCTTCAACTAGGCAGACGTATACCATTCTTCAATCGGGAGTGTCGCTAGAACAAATAGCTCAAAGGCGTCGATTAAAGAGAAGCACGATCGAGGATCACCTCGTAGAAATTGCAATAAATGTACCTGGTTTCTCAATTGATCCTTTTGTATCTCAAGATGCACAGAGGGAAATCCGATTAGCCAGCGAGAAATTAAACAGTCAGCGGTTAAAAACAATCAAACAGTATTTAGATGATAATTATTCATACTTTGAAATCCGATTAACACTTTGTAAGGAAGGGATTTAATGGCTTTAACAGACTTGTTATACAAGCATTTTGGATACCGCGAATTTCGTCAAGGACAGCAGGAAATCATCTTGGATGTGCTAGAAGGAAAAGATGTTTTTGCGATGCTTCCTACAGGTGCAGGTAAATCGCTTTGTTATCAACTTCCAGCATATGCAGGCCTGGCACATATTCTTATTGTTTCGCCTCTCGTATCGTTAATGGAAGATCAAGTACAGCAATTAAAAGCACAAGGAGAAAAGCGAGTCGTTGCGTTAAATGGTTTTCTTCCCTTTGAGAAACGAATCTCGATTCTTAAAAACTTATCACGTTATACATTTATTTACGTATCGCCAGAAATTCTTCAAAATAAGTTTGTGCAAGATGCTTTAACTCAATTGGATTTAGGGTTAATGGTCGTGGATGAAGCACATTGTATTTCTCAATGGGGGCATGATTTTCGAACAGACTACTTAAAACTTGGTGTGATTAGAGACAAGCTTGGTAAACCTCCGGTTCTTGCGTTAACAGCTACAGCTACAGATGAAGTGCGGAATGATGTTATGGATCAATTGCACATGAAGATACCCGCTATTCATATACACAGCGTCGATCGACCTAACATTGCTATTAAGCTAGATAAATTGCCTTCACTTGAAACGAAAATCCAAGCGTTAAAGCGGTATGCTAATGAGTTAGAAGGACCTGGAATCATCTATTTCTCAAGCAGGAACTGGGCAGATAGAATTGCAAAAGAATTAAATGATGACATGAAAACCGTAGCATCTTATCACGCAGGAATGGAGCAGGAAGATCGGTTATTGATACAGCAGCAGTTTCTAAATGATGAGCTATCCATTGTTTGCTCGACAAATGCTTTTGGAATGGGTATTAACAAGAGCAACATTCGATTTGTGATTCACTTTCATCCCCCAGCTACAATCGAAAGCTATTTGCAAGAAATTGGTCGAGCGGGAAGGGATCAAAATCAAGCGATAGCTATTCACTTGTATACAGAAGAAGATGAATTTCTACCCCTTTCATTTATTGACAAAGAACTGCCTAAAGAGGTGCAAATTAAAGAAGTTATGAGAGACTTATCTAGCCGATCAGGTGAAACATATTCAAGTAATCAAATAGAAAGTGAAGGCGCGAAGTTTGGGTTGAATGAGACGGCGTGGCGTTATTTGTTCCACCGCCTAGAAGTTGAAGGAGTGATAGAGGATAAAGTTATTCGCTCTTTTGATGTCGATTCTACTTTAATGAAAATAATTGATGAAACAGAAATCCGGCGCAAAGAAAAACTTGCTAAGTGGTTTGGATTCAAAAGCTGGTTAGAAGAAGAGCAGTGTCGAAGAAAAGGTTTATTAGTTAGGTTCGGTGAAACGAATCATATCATTGACCCGTGTTGTGATTTTTGTGGTTTAAACCTTGAAGATTATACAGCTAGTTATGATCAAAGTGATTCCTCACCACAAGAAGAATTTGACTGGGATGCTGAACTGAAACGGATGCTGACAGTGTGCGGGGAGGATACCAGTGAGAAACCGACAGGCTGAAATAGTAAAACAATTAACTGATCGTGAGCTAGTATTAAATGTTTACTTAACACAGGCGATCATGCTTATTCTAGCCTTTGTATTGGGGGCTTTTCTATTTGGGGAGATATGGTTTCTTCCTAAAATTGTGGAATTCAATTGGAGTGATATAGTCTTCCTAGGAGGTGGTGCAGGCTTACTCGTTGTTCTAGCTGATCTTCTTTTGATGAAATCTCTCCCGGATGAGAAATTAGATGATGGAGGGATTAACGAACGGATATTTTCCAAGCTTTCTGTGCAACATATCTTCTTTTTGTCATTTCTTATATCTTTCAGTGAGGAACTGATGTTTCGAGGAGTCATTCAAACACACTTCGGACTAATACTTTCAAGTTTATTATTTGCAATGATACATGTTAGGTATCTTTCTAAGCCAGTATTATTCACATCTGTTGTAGGAATCAGTTTTTTGCTAGGTATTTTATATGAGGTGACAGGTAATGTTCTTGTCACGATGTCAGCTCATTTTTTTATTGATTTTATTATGGGTTGTTTGATAAAAAGGAAGACACGTCTGTGAGTAACTACATCATGAAAGGTGAGTCTTATGAAAAACGATCGTCCGCTACCCTCTAGGAAGGAATTCCATCGGAATAAGGAAAAACAAAAAAAGCAGGCACGAAGCAAAGGTAGTGAAGAGAATGAACTTCCATCTCTTGCGCTAATCCGAGTGCTCGCGCTGCTATTTATAAGCATGGTTGCCATATTTCTTTTATATTCTTATTTTTCTTAATATGTTTCTCTTATTCAATGCCCCCCTGTATTATCTGGCGCATATGTTGCATAAACTAGTTTCTATAAAAGGGGGGACTAGAGTGGATGCGTTCAAACAATGGAATCTTCCACAGCCACAATCTAAAATGACAAACGTCTTGTTAGAAGAGTTAGTGGAAAGAAAAAATGCTGAAATACAGTTTAATGGAAAATCTCAATTTTATGGGTATGTTCTTTCATGTTTACTTTTAGGTATAGGCGGACTATTTTGGTACGAGCTAGAAAAAAACTCATCTTTATTTGTAAATGGGTTCTCCCCGTCATTGATGCCATTTTTTATGTTGATGATTAGTTTGAGTATAGTAGCATATTTTCAATTAAGAAAGATTGCAAAAAAATGCAAAAAGGCCGAGGAAGAATTTGAATCTTTAAGATTGGAGATATTAGATCGAAGTGATGAACTTTTTGAAGGACAATTGCAGTGGCAAAATCGTCATGCTGTTTTTAAATATTTGAAAGATCAACATGGAATTAACCTTTATTACAAGTGAACTTTATCTTTGTTCAGGACAACCGAAAAATAAATATTGTTCGATTTGGAAATGACTTCCGTTAATGGAAAGCGCATCTTCTGCAAACATTTCAATTTTTCCGAAGGCAACAGTATCTTTAAGTTTTGGGCAGAAAACTTCTACGGGCATACCTAAACGACGGTTGAAATCCAAATCTTCATTACGTAACAATGATTTGGTTTTAAGTTTGTTTATCATAGATCCATCATCTCCGTTTTATTGTTTCCGTCCCAATTGGTCTGGTTATGCTTTAATCTTACCTCAAAAAGACTGAATCTTCAAGCAATTAAAAAGCCCAATTTACGGAAGAAATCGCCTCAATATCACATGAATTTCTCATTTAGAAGGATATTATCTTTGAAATGTGGTATTAATTAAGAGTAATGATCTTACAAAGAGGTGATAGTAGTGTATGTACGTAGTGCAATGAAACCAATTAGAGAAACTGTTTATGTGAATCATGACACAAAGTTGGATGAAACCCTAAAATTATTGAAGGATCGTGAAATTGATGGTGTCCCCGTTATCCAGGGAACGAAATATGTTGGTATTGTTACTTTTAATCGCATTTACAAAGCGTTTTTCAAAAGTGATGCAACCGATAAAGAAATGTTTCTTAGGGAAACCAATGCAGGGGATATTGCTTTCCAAAAAAATGTTACAGTTAATCAGGAGGAAGTGTTTGAGAATACGCTCCTTTTAGCTAAAAATGCACCACTTGTAGCCGTGGTTGATCAAAAGGAAGATTTCATTGGAATCATTACTAGATCAGATATACTTGATCAATTCCAAAGTGCTTTTGGTATGAGAAAGCCGGGCATTCGAATTGCTTTTGCATCTTCTGAAACAGAAGGAAGAATTGCAAGACTAGCTAAAATAGCAAAGAGTTTTCATGAAAATATTATTTCCCTCTCTACTTTTGACGAGTCAAACCAAAATGTACGAAGGATTGTAATGAAGATCGAGAAAAAAGAAAATATCGATCAATTTATAGCAAAACTTGAACAGAATGGATTTAAAGTACTCGATATTAAAGAAGTATGAGATATTAGTACCCATAAAGCCTCCTACTCTTACATACGTTAGAGTGGGGGGTTTTACTATGCCGCTTCTCTTGATAAGGGTTATGACAATATTTTGTTTGCTGTATTTAGCTGAAAGTAACTTGAATTTAAAAAGTATGACCTTTACAGATTTAATGTTAAACAGTGCGCGCTATGGTTTTGGGGCGATTTGTTTTTTATTTGGATTTTTAGTCGTGGCAAGAGTAATCAGGGAGCATGTAGAGAGTTTTCTTGCATTCGGAATTAAAAACAAAGCTCACCTTATAACGTTCTGTATTGAAGGTAGTTTGTTAATTGGCGTATACTGGGTATTGTTTCAAAATAATAAGTGGTTATCTCTAGCATCTCTCGTGATGGCATTTATATATGGTGGTTTGTCGGCTAATATAAGGGCTGCAAGAGAAGTGAAACGCTTTCAGAGGAGCAATGAAACATGAACTATATCATTGGGATCTTTTTGGCAGGTGTACTGTTACTAATTTATATGTGGGGTGAAGCTCATCTAAATCGTGTCCACACGAAGGAACTTTACATTAAACAACTACCAAAAAGCTTTGAATCATTTCGGATTTTTTTTATCTCAGATTTACACAATCGATTGGTTTCTGAGAAAATTTTAGAAAAGGTGAGAGATCAGGTTGATATTGTAGTAATAGGTGGAGACGTAATGGAAAAAGGGGTATCTTTTGATAAGGTTGCTCAAAACATGAGGAATCTTAGCGCTCTCGCCCCTTGTTATTTCGTTTGGGGGAATAACGATTATGAAGAAAATCCTGCAAAACTACAAAAAATTCTAGTTGATAACGGAATCCATATCTTAAAAAACCAGGCAGAAACGGTAATGAAAAATAATGATGGAATAAGCTTATTAGGAATTGATGACCTTTCAACAGAAAACGCTTCACTTCAGGATGCGCTTAATGAAGCGTCAGAAGATATTAAGATCCTGGTTAGTCATAATCCGGACATTAAACAAGATTGGCCAGAAGATAGTGGGGTTCAATTGATTTTATCCGGACATACTCATGGAGGTCAGATTCGACTGTTTGGATGGGGGATAAGAGAAAAAGGTGGAATTAAGAATATTAATGGGACAACCGTAGTAATCAGCAATGGATATGGCACAACAACTTTACCGTTAAGATTAATGGCACCAGCTGAGTCACATATTTTTATATTAAAAAGGAAATAAATACAAAAAAACAAAGCAACGCTTATACAAAGTTTACACAAACATCATTCACCCTTTATACTAGGTGTGATAATGGCTGTATTAGAGGGGAAGATGACTATGTCTGCAGGTAAGTATAATATTAAAGCGGTCTCGAAAAAATTAGGTATTCAACCCGGGACCTTGAGGGCATGGGAGAGGCGTTATAATATTATTTCTCCAATAAGAAATGAAGCTGGTCATCGTCTTTATTCGGAAGAGCATATGTCTATATTAAAATGGCTGGTCCAAAAAACAACGCAAGGCTTTACAATTAGTCAGGCTGTAGAATTGCTTGAGAATGGAAATGATTCATCAGATACGGATAGTATGGGCACTGATATGGTGCAGGATAGGGCTCAAATCTTAGCTGATGAAATCCTTGAAGCCCTTTTAGCTTTTGATGAGAATAAAGCGCAAGATTTGTTGAACCAGGCTTTCTCTGTCTTCAGTATAGATAAAGTTGTTCATGATATATTGGCTAAACTACTAGTGAGGGTTGGAGACCTATGGGAAAATGACAAAATAACCATAGCTCATGAGCATTTTACTACCGCTTTTCTTCGTTCTAGAATCGGTATGATTTTCCATACGCTTCCTGTCGATGGGTACCTTCCAAAAGTAATGGCTGTTTGCTCAACTGGTGAATACCATGAACTTGGATTGTTAATTTTTACTCTGTATCTTAGACGGAAAGGGTTCGAAGTTATTTATCTCGGATCGAGCATACCAGAAGAGGATATTGAAATCGTCGTAGAAGATACCGACCCCAAAATTCTGTTTCTATCATGCACGTTGATGACGAATTTACCAAGGTGTCTAGGTTTGATTGATCGATTGGACCAACGTTTCTCTGAATTAACCATTGGAGTAGGTGGTTCAGCTATTGCACATTTACGTGATGAAAAGAGACAGGCTTACGAACCGTTTTTAGTTGGAAATAATAAAGAAGAATGGGATGCCTGGATTAAAGATAAAATTCAAAAGCTTACTACTTAGTTGAAAGTGGACTTGACTTGTCTAAGCTTCCTTTGACAGTGTAAACTAGAAGAATATCGTCAACCAAGAACCATCTTTGTATTATCACATATAGTATGAATAAAGGATTTGCGGGTGACAGACGGTAGGGGGGAATTAGATGCGTCTTGAACGTTTAGCATATGATAAAATAAAAATATTTCTAACTTATGACGATTTAAATGAGCGTGGAATTACGAAAGAAGAGCTCTGGCAGGACGTACCGAAAGTTCATAGGCTTTTTCGTGAGATGATCATGGAAGCTGATGATGAACTTGGATTTAAAGTAGATGGTCCTATCGCTGTAGAAGTATTTTCACTTCCTGCTCAGGGAATGGTAGTCATTGTCACAAAAGGTTCCGGTGATAGTGAATTTGAAGAGGACTACAACGATGAGTATATTGAAATGCAAGTGACCCTTGATGAAAGCGATGAAGTTTTCTATGAGTTTCGTTCTTTTGAAGATGTGATTGGTCTTTCGAAAAGATTGATCAATGTGGGTATACAAGGAGGAACACTTTATTCCTATCAAAACCATTTTTATCTTAAGTTTGATGAAGAGGAATTTGCAGAGTATGAATTAGATTCTTTAGTTGCTTTACTGGCTGAATTTGGGAATCCTTCCACAATTACAAGCTACCGGGTGATGGAATACGGCAAACAGATTATGAAGACAACTGCAATCGAGCAGTTAAATCATTATTTCAAATAAGGTTCTGGTGGCTATCTGAATCATTCCAATTTGTTTCTTAACATCCGAAATGATTCAGTTATTGCTTTCTTGAACACGAAAAAACCTCCCATGGGAGGTTTTTTTAGGTGAGGAGGGATTTAGATGAAGGTTCGGCGTTTTCCCACGCTTTAATGAAATATTCTTTATTGTTATATTTCATGAAACCTTCTTGATTATATATGGTTGGAAAAGCTCTTTCAACGGACAGGTGTTGCGTTCGATGCGCAAGAAGAGCTTTTCTTACGGTATTTATATGGTTACTTGAGAATGATTTCATCAATGTAATCGAATCATCAGGGTCAGAAAAAGCAGGATGGCCTGTTTCATCAGCTAATGACTGTGGGAAGGTAGTGTAGTATAATTCCTTCACAATGTTTGTTTCGTGCACTGCCTGGAGCGTTGCAGCTTGAATCGCTTTATGGTCAGGATGCCCTGATAATCCATGAGGTGGAAAAGTGATGACAACGTCAGGTTTAACTTCTTTGATTCGGTTGATTACATCATTTTTAAGCACATTTGGAGGCAAAGAATTTAACTTCCCGTCCTGATATTCACCGATATATAATTCATCGATGCCAAGTAGCTTAGAAGCTTTTTCAAGTTCTTTCCGTCGAACGGATGCGAGTTCTTCGGGGCGACAAATAGCTGGTTCGCCGCATTTACCAGCGTCGCCAGGTGTGGCACTATATAAAACGGTTTTAATATCTTTTTTGTTCGCTAACTCTAATAATGTTCCTCCGCAAGTAAAGCTCTCATCATCAGGGTGAGCGAAGACAAACATAAATGTTTGAGACATAAGGGTATTTCCTTTCATAAATAAGATTACTGCCAGTATACAAAAAGTAAAAGACTTTTTTCCAATAATATTATTTATCGATGGTCATTAGGGATAACATAGTGTTCGAAAAACATGGTATGATGAGAGAAGTTTTGATTAGTTCCACTCGATTAACTATCGAATATAATGACATACATAAATGTAGCCCAGGAGGTATAAAGAATGAAAGTTGGAGTACTTTATGGAGGAACCTCTGCAGAAAGAGAAGTTTCTTTATCTAGCGGAAAAGGAATTATGAGAGCTCTAAAAAATAACGGTCATGAAGTAGTTGGAATTGACTTCCATCCAGATCGCTTAGCTGAAGTAATGGAACTTGATGTAGACATTGTTTTTATTGGTCTTCATGGTAAGTATGGGGAAGATGGTAGAATTCAAGGTTTACTCGATATGTTACAAATTCCTTATGTAGGATCCGGAGTACTTGGATCTGCCGTTGCGATGGACAAAGCAAAAAGTAAGAAAGTACTAAGAGATTCAGGCATTCGCCTTGCTCAAGATCTCGTTCTTCATAAATCGGATGACCACCGTTCTTTGGAATTACCTTTTGGATATCCAGTTGTTGTAAAACCAAACAGTGAGGGCTCAACCATAGGCTTAACAATTGCTAAGAACGAAGCAGAGCTTCAGCAGGGGATTGAAGAGGCATTTCGATTTGATGATACTGTAATCCTTGAGGAATTTATTTCTGGCACAGAAGTGACGGTTGCCGTAATGGGAGCTAAAGGTGATGTTAAGCCACTCCCTGTCATAGAGATTGTACCGAAAAATGAATACTATGATTATGAATCGAAGTATTCTGAAGGTGGAAGCGAGCATATTGTCCCTGCACGTATATCGTCTGATTATACGACACTTATCCAAGAGCAGTCGATAGTGGCACATGAACTCCTTGGTTGTGAGACGTATTCACGAGTAGACTATATTGTACCGAATGATGGATCGAATCCTGTTTTCCTCGAAGTAAATACATTGCCAGGTATGACACCGACAAGCTTGTTTCCTGACGCGGCTAAAGAGATTGGATATTCCTATGAACAGATGATTGAAAACCTTATTCATTTAGGATTAAAAAAATAGTAAAAGGAGAGACCTCACAAATTGTGAGGTCTTCTTTTTAATTGATATGACTACGCCTCTACTTAGTAAGCGTTTTCATTACTATGGAACAATTTGCATAAATGTAGCATGAATGCCTTCTCATAGCTTACCTAAACGTGTATACTATGTTTTGAAAGCAGAGCAATGGAACATTCTATAAACAACATATGAACTTTAACAATTAAAATCGAATAGGCTATGCTTCATTTAGCCTAAAAAGTACAAAAACAGCAGAGTAAGTGCACAGTAATGGGAGGTAAAGCAATGGTCGACAAAAACGAAACAGATAATGGACAAGGAAATAAGAAGAAACGGAACGTATTAGAGTCGACGCAATCAGTCATTCACGAAGCGCTGGACAAATTAGGCTATCCGAGCGAAGTTTATGAGCTATTAAAGGAACCAATGAGATTAATGACAGTTCGGATTCCAATTCGAATGGATGATGGCTCTATAAAAATATTCACTGGGTATCGTGCGCAGCACAATGATTCTGTAGGACCCACTAAAGGTGGCGTTCGCTTCCATCCAGACGTGACAGAAACAGAAGTTAAAGCACTATCTGTATGGATGAGCCTTAAAGCAGGGATTGTAGACCTTCCTTATGGAGGAGGTAAAGGTGGAATTATTTGTGATCCGCGTGAGATGTCTTTTAGAGAACTAGAACGATTGAGTCGAGGGTATGTAAGAGCAATTAGTCAAATTGTAGGTCCAACAAAAGATATACCGGCACCAGATGTATTCACGAACTCTCAAATTATGGCCTGGATGATGGATGAGTATAGTCGAATTAGAGAATTTGATTCTCCTGGATTTATTACTGGTAAACCTCTCGTATTAGGTGGTTCTCATGGTCGTGAATCCGCTACCGCGAAGGGCGTTACCATTTGTATTCGCGAAGCTGCTAAGAAAAAGGATATCAAAATAGAAGGTGCACGTGTCGTTATTCAAGGTTTTGGAAATGCGGGTAGTTTTCTAGCAAAATTCATGCATGATGCGGGTGCTAAGATTGTAGGAATATCAGATGCATATGGAGCTCTTCATGATCCTGAAGGTCTTGACATTGACTACTTATTAGACCGACGTGATAGTTTTGGAACAGTTACAAAGCTCTTTAAAGAAACAATTAGCAACAAGGAGCTTCTTGAACTTGATTGTGATATTCTTGTTCCAGCTGCTATTGAGAATCAAATTACAGAAGACAACGCACATCAAATTAAAGCAAGTATTGTTGTGGAAGCGGCTAACGGTCCTACAACGATTGAAGCTACAAAAATTTTAACGGATCGTGGTATTTTACTCGTGCCAGATGTTCTTGCAAGTTCTGGTGGTGTAACGGTATCTTATTTTGAGTGGGTACAAAACAACCAAGGTTACTACTGGACAGAAGAAGAGGTAGAAGCGAAGCTTGAAAAAGTAATGGTAAACGCTTTTAATTCAATTTACCGAACTTCTGAAACGCGTCGCGTTGATATGAGACTATCAGCATATATGGTTGGCGTGCGTAAAATGGCTGAAGCCTCTAGATTTAGAGGATGGATATAAATAGTTGCCAATCCGATGAAAATTCCCTATCATTCAGGTAGGGAATTTTTCTATTGCAAAGAGTAGAATAAAAAGAAATGTTCCATTTCTTATGGATAGGTTCGGGAGTGAGTGAGATGAGAGAAGAACAAGTGGTTATCATTGGCGCAGGTCCTTGTGGAATGTCTGCGGCAATTGAATTAATGAATGAGGGATACGATCCTCTAATTATCGAAAAAGGCAATATCGTGAATGCTATTTATCATTATCCAACGCATCAAACATTTTTTAGTTCAAGTGAAAAGCTTGAAATTGGTGAAGTACCTTTCATAATTGAAGAGCGGAAGCCAAAACGAAATCAGGCCCTTGCTTACTATCGGGACGTTGCTAAAAGAAAAGATCTTCGTATTCATTCCTTTGAAAAAGCAAATTTGATAACTAAGGAGAATGGTGCATTTATTATTGAAACGGAAAAAGTGCACGAATCCAAAAAAATAACATACCGCGCACAGCATTTAATCATTGCAACAGGATATTATGATAGTCCTAACTTTATGGGTGTTAAAGGAGAAAACCTCGATAAGGTTTTGCACTACTTTAAAGAGCCGCACCCTTATTTTGACCAGGATATTGTTGTGATAGGCGGTAAAAACTCAGCAGTTGACGCAGCATTAGAGCTTGAAAAAGCTGGGGCAAGAGTTACGATTCTTTATAGAGGAGCGGAATATTCAAAAAGTGTAAAACCATGGATTTTACCGGAATTTGAAGCTCTCGTTAGAAATAAGAAAGTGACAATGGAGTTTAATGCTTCATTATTGGAAGTGAAAGAAAAAGAAGTCGTATATGAAGTGAAGGGTGAACAGAAGAGCATACCGAATGATTTTGTATTCGCCATGACCGGTTATCATCCTGATCATTCATTTTTGACAAAAATCGGTATAGAAATTGATCAACAAAGC
The DNA here is from genome assembly GCF_041366475.1 of Pseudalkalibacillus sp. JSM 102089. Taxonomy (NCBI): domain Bacteria; kingdom Bacillati; phylum Bacillota; class Bacilli; order Caryophanales; family Fictibacillaceae; genus Pseudalkalibacillus; species Pseudalkalibacillus sp. JSM 102089. The sequence goes on along the minus strand of NZ_JBEWYW010000008.1, from coordinate 43,978 downwards.
GGGCGACCTGCTTTCGATCAAGATACGATGGAGACGAATGTAGAGAATTGTTATATTGCTGGTGTGATTGCCGCTGGAAATAACGCCAATGAGATTTTTATTGAGAATGGCAGGCTACACGGTGCATTAATAGCTCAGTCAATCATAGGGAAAGCACAAAAACCTACCAATTAAGGTAGGTTTTTGTGCTTTTACAAATCAGGGAAGGTCTCTGTTTCATCATCGTAAAAAGAAATTGTGTAATTCCTTTGGGTCTTCTGTTGCTTCGAGTGCAACGAGTAATTTCAAACGCGCTTTTTGTCCATTTAATCCGTTAGAGAAAATTACTCCATGTTCTTTTAAATGCTTGCCACCGCCTTTATAACCATAAACATCTTGTACAATGCCATTAAAACACCTAGAAACCATGACGATGGCGATTCCTTTCTCTCTTAGATGTTTGATTCCCTCCATCATATCCGGTGGTAAATTCCCCTGTCCAAGCGCTTCTATTACGATGCCATTAATGCCAATATCTCCAGCAGCAAATAGTAGCTGTGAATCCATTCCTGCATAAGCCTTTAGAAGCATGACATTTTTCGTTAGTCCAGAAATATGATAGCGGTCTCTCATCGTTAAAGTATGATGAAAGAAGACACGTTGTTTTGTAACGATCCCGATAGGGCCATATTGAGGACTTTGAAAAGTGGAAACGTTACTCGTATGCGTTTTTGTCACATTTTTTGCTGTATGTATTTCATCGTTCAACACAACAAGCACGCCTTTTCCTTTAGCTTCATGGCAAGAAGCTACTTTTATGGATGAGAGAAGATTATATGGCCCATCAGAGCCAAGCTCATTGCTTGAGCGCATCGCACCTGTTACGACGACAGGCAGATCTGTTTGGAGAACAAGATCTAGAAGGTAAGCTGTTTCTTCTAGTGTGTCGGTTCCATGCGTTATAACCACTCCGCTGATGTGTTCTTCTTTGATTCTCGTTTCAATCCTTTCCGCAATAGTAAACATGACCTCAGGTGTCATATGCGGGGAGGGAATGTTAATGTAATCATCAACAATAACGTCATTTCCGATTAGTAATTCGCTCAGTGTTGCATTTAGAGGATTTTCTTTACCTGGGCTAACAGCACCAGAGTTCTTATTTTCCTCCATAGCGATAGTTCCTCCGGTATGAATGATCAATAGCTTGCTCATTGCGTCACCTCATCGTTTTCCTAATAATTGTTTCCTTAAATAAAGTAACATGATACGATTATAAAAGTATAGGTATGACTGAGCCTGCTTAAAAATGAGGTTCAGGATAGAAATGGGGAAAGCCTATGTTAGCAGCAATAACTGCTGGAATAGCACCAGGCATTGCGCTTCTTTGTTTTTTTTATTTGAAACAACATCAGTATGAATCTGAGCCAATAGGCCCGGTTGTACGAAGTTTTGTGTTTGGCGCTATGTTAGTATTTCCAGTAATGGTGATTCAGCATGGTTTTGAGGTCGAAAACTTCTTGCAATCACCATTCAGTCAAGCTTACTTGATGTCTGGACTGCTTGAAGAATTTCTAAAATGGTTTATTTTCTATTTTACTGTATACATCCATATAGAGTTTCATGAGTTTTATGATGGGATTGTTTATGGTGTTGCTATCTCACTAGGGTTTGCATCTGTTGAAAATGTCTTTTATCTTTTTGCATATGGCATTCAAGAAGCATGGTGGAGAGCGCTTCTTCCTGTTTCAAGCCACGCTTTATTTGGCTTAATTATGGGTTCTTATCTTGGAAGGGGAAAATTCTCATTGCAAAATAAGATTGGAAAGTGGATTTCTCTATCTCTTTTCGTTCCATTTATGTTTCACGGAACATATAATTATTTAGTTCTTCAGGTGAACAGCAATACCATCTATTTAATGATTCCATTTATGCTTGTTCTATGGTTTATAGGTGTAAGGAAAATCAAAGCTGCAAACCTTAATCAAGCAGAATTAATGGAAACGAAAGAAAACATGCCAATATGATAACAGTTTGAAAGATGCCGAAGAGGCATCTTTTTTGTTTTGTATAAAATACCTTCTGATACAAAAACTACACTTATGAAAACAGAATGATCAGGGAGGTCCACATCATGAGAAAGACAGTTCTTATTCTAAAAATCCCTCTAATAATTGGTCTAGTCTGTGCACCGCTTGTCATGGTATTTGATATGGAGAATCGAGCAGATGCATTTTCTAACCAAATCATCCAGAAGGGCGCAACAGGCAGCGATGTCATTGAACTTCAAGCACGCTTAAAGCATATAGGGTTCTATACAGGCTCAATTGACGGCGTATTTGGATGGGGGACTTATTGGGCGGTTAGAAACTTTCAGTATGAATTTGGAATGGATGTTGATGGACTAGTTGGTCCTGAAATGAAAGCGAAGTTAAACAAGTCTACAAAGTATGATCCTTCCATTCAGCAACAGGCGAATAGTGGCCAAAGTCCTAATGTTTCACAATCAAATCAAAATAATGAAACGAATAAGCCAAAAGACTCAACTACTCAGGCGAAAAACGTGCCGTCCGGTTATTCCCAAAACGACATTAAGTTACTTGCAAACGCAGTTTATGGTGAATCAAGGGGGGAACCTTACGAAGGTCAGGTTGCGGTTGCCGCGGTCATACTAAACCGTGTTCAAAGTGCTTCATTTCCAAACACAGTTTCAGGAGTGATTTTTGAACCGAGAGCTTTTACGGCTGTCTCAGATGGACAAATATGGCTTACTCCAAATGAAAGAGCGAAAGAAGCTGTGATTGATGCAATAAATGGATGGGACCCAACTGGGGAAGCATTGTATTATTTCAATCCAAACACGGCAACTTCTGGATGGATTTGGACAAGGCCGCAAATCAAACAAATTGGTAAGCATATATTCTGTGAATAGTGGAGGTGGTTAATATGATTCGTTCGATTTTAATTGGTGCGCTCGCAGTAGGCGTTGCTGGAACTAGCTACTGGGGGTACAAGGAACATCAAGAAAAAAATGCCGTGTTAATTAATGCGGAAAACACGTATCAGCGTGCTTTCCATGACTTAAACTTTCATATGGAAGCACTAGAAGAGAAGATAGGGTCGACATTGGCGATGAACTCCCGTGGCAGTCTATCTCCTGCCCTTGCAGAGGTATGGCGTTTAACGTCTGAAGCTCAAAATGATGTTGGACAACTGCCGCTAACGCTAATGCCTTTTAATAAAACGGAAGAATTTTTAACAAACATAGGCTCATTTAGTTATCGTGTAGCTGTACGTGATCTTGATGAAAACCCTCTGTCAGATGAAGAATATAAAACATTGAAGGAATTGCATAGTCATTCCACAGATATTAAAAATGAACTGAGAAAAGTGCAGGCGATGGTCATTGATCATAACTTACGTTGGATGGATGTGGAGCTTGCTCTAGCTTCAGAAACACAGGCTGAAGATAACACGATTATTGATGGATTTAAAACAGTTGATAAACAAGTGGAAGGGTATAGTGAAGTAAACTGGGGACCTGAGATTACTCAATTAAATGAAAAGAAAGAAAACCTGGACAAAAATATAGTCGGGAAAAAACTAACTGAAAAAGAAGCAAAGGAACATGTAATTGACTTTCTGGATCTTGATCCTAAAGCAAGCATTGATATAACGACTACTGGGGAGAAGTCAAAATACAAAGCCTATAGTTTATCAATTGAAGAGCCAGATACGAAATCTAGTATCAATCTAGATGTTACAAAAAAAGGGGCAAAACCAATCTGGATTTTGATGGATAGGAAAATAGGAGATCAGAAGCTTAGTCTAAATGAAGCCGCTGATCGAGCGAGAGCATTTCTAAAAGAGCATGATATAACAAATATGAGCATTTCAGAAAGTAGTCAATATGATCGAGTAGGTGTATTTACTTTTGTATACAATCAGAAAGATGTTTTAATTTATCCAGATGCTGTTCACATTAAAGTTGCGCTTGATAATGGTGATATTTCCGGCTATGAATCCTTAGAGTATTTAACAAACCACCATGAAAGATCTTTGGGCTCCCCAACTATTTCCAGAGATCAAGCGTTAGAACAAGTGAATCCGAATGTCCAAATAATGGAAGAAGGGTTGGGTGTCATTCGAAACGATCTTGGAGAAGAAGTATTATGCTATGAGTTTATGGGTACGATTGATAATGAAACGTATCGCATTTTTATTAACGCATCTAACGAAAGAGAAGAAAGAGTAGAAAAAATGGACGGTACCGAAATGAATTACGATACCCTATGAGAGGAGCGAATGTATGGCGAGAATGGAACAATTATTAATAAAACTCATCGTCATTCAATTTGTTTTTCTTATTATTTCTCAAGTTCTTCTAACTCAAGAAGAATTTCGTATCTATCTAAGTAAAGCGATTTATTATGAAGGTGTGCTAAAGGATATGCCTCCCCTGATTAGACGCCAATAGTGAATAGACCGATAAAATGTCTTGTGTTATGATAAATATGACATTTTGGCCGTACTGAGGAAAGCAGGTTCTCCTGCTTTTTTTGTACGTTAAATTGTCATTTATATGATCTAATTCGGATGGATGAATGGAATTTGGAGGCAATAATAATATGAACAAGCGAATAAATATAGCAATTGACGGTCCAGCAGGAGCTGGTAAGAGTACAGTTGCAAGAAAAGTAGCAGATAACCTATCTTTCCTTTATATTGATACAGGTGCAATGTATCGTGCATTAACGTATAAAGCTATTGAGAAGGACATTGATTTAGAGAATGGTCCGCTTCTTAAAGCACTTCTAGATGATACTGTGATCGACCTACAAGTTGGTGAAAGTGAACAGCTTGTCTTGGTTGATAACATGGACGTAACAACAGATATACGTTCTTATGCTGTCACGAACAATGTTTCCTTTGTAGCAAGACAAAGTGAAGTGCGATTAGAAATGGTAAAGAGACAAAAGATGTTAGCTGATCGTGGAGGCGTTGTAATGGATGGACGTGATATCGGTACACACGTTCTTCCTGAGTCAGAACTTAAAGTATTTTTAAGTGCTTCTGTAGAAGAAAGAGCCACGCGACGATATAATGAACTTATTGGAAACGGGATTGAAGCGGATTATGACCGTATCAAGGATGAGATTGCTTTAAGAGATAAGCGTGACACTGAGCGAGAAGTAGCCCCTCTTGTAAAAGCGGACGATGCCATAGAAATTGATACTACGAAGATGACAATTTCTGAAGTAGTGGACCAAATTTTACAATTAGCAAAAGAAAGGGCATGATCAAGTGAGCTTATACGGAGTAGGAAAAGGCTTATTTCATTTTTATTTCAAGGTATTCAATCGTGTAACAGTTGTTGGTCGTGAGAATATACCGAAAGACAAAGGGATTCTTCTTTGCTCAAATCATATCAATAACCTTGATCCGCCGCTAGTAGGAGCCATGTTTCCTAGAGATGTTCATTTTATGGCTAAATCAGAATTGTTTACCATTCCGATACTAGGTAAATTGATTCATAAGGTTGGGGCTTTTCCGGTAAAACGAGGAATGAGTGATAAACAAGCTCTTAGAAGTGGAATGAAATTTTTGAAAGATGGCGGCGTTGTCGGTTTGTTTCCAGAAGGTACGAGAAGCAAAGATGGCAAACTAGGCGAGGGGCTCTCTGGAGCAGGTTTTTTTGCTTTACGTCCAGAAGTGATGGTCGTACCGTGCGCAATTAAAGGATCTTATAAGCCTTTTGGCCGCTTGAAAATCGTGTACGGAAAACCAGTTGACTTATCGCCGCTTCGTGAAGAACAGGGAGCAGCTAAAAAAGCCACTCAGGCTATCATGAAAGAAATTCAAGATCTTATTGAAATTCATCATAAATAATTCGATATTGTTAAAAAATTTAAATAAATGTGTCAGGATACTTGACAAATCCGTCATTTTTAGTGAAAGTTAGAGGAAAGGGTGCTTAACTTTTCAATAAATTTCTTTCGCTATAAGTGGAAGACTTTTATAAATCATATCGAAAAGTTTTATTTCTTTTGGATTGAAGGAGGAGTTTGTCAATGGGTGAAGAGATGAATCAGGAAATGACTGAGTTCAAATCATTCGAAATTGGAGAAGTGGTGACAGGTAAGATCTCCAAGGTTGAAGAAAAACATGCATCAGTAGATGTAGGTTTTAAAGTTGATGGAGTGCTGCCAATCAGCGAACTGTCAAGCCTTCACGTCGAAAAGGTTAGCGACGTGCTCTCAGAAGGTGATGAAATAGAAGTTAAAGTAATCAAAGTTTCTGAAGATGAGCTAGTGCTTTCTAAGAAGGCAGTCGAAGCTGATCAAGCCTGGGATGCTCTACAGGAGAAGTATGAAAACTCCGTTGCATTTGATGTTGAAATTGCAGACGTAGTTAAGGGCGGCCTTGTGGTTGACCTTGGTGTTCGCGGATTTATCCCGGCTTCTCTTGTAGAAAGACATTATGTTGAAGATTTCTCAGATTACAAAGGCAAAAACCTGAGCGTTAAGATTGTGGAATTTGATCCAGAGAAAGCAAAAGTGATCCTGTCACATCGTGCTGTTCTTGAGCAAGAGGCGGATCATAAGAAACAAGAAACGCTAGCATCTCTTCAAGCAGGACAAGTTGTCGAAGGGACAGTTCAACGTTTAACCGATTTCGGTGCTTTTGTAGATATCGGTGGAGTGGATGGCCTCGTTCATATTTCTCAGATGGCTCATCATCGTGTTGAAACCCCATCTGAAGTTGTAACAGAAGGTCAACAAGTGAATGTTAAAATTCTTTCTGTTGATCGTGACAACGAACGTATTTCACTATCCATTAAAGAAACACTCCCGGGACCGTGGGAAGAAGTAAAAGGAAAACTTAGTACTGGAGATGAAATCGAAGGCACAGTGAAGCGTTTAGTTAGCTTCGGTGCATTCGTAGAAGTGGCTCCGGGTGTAGAAGGGCTTGTTCATATTTCAGAAATCTCGAACAAGCATATAGGAACTCCTCAAGAAGTTCTTTCAGAGGGAGAAACAGTTCGAGTGAAGATTTTGGATGTTAATCTTGATGAAAAGAGAATATCATTAAGCATCAAAGTCCTCGAAACTGAACAAGTATCAAATGAAGTTGAAGAATATCAGAAAGAAAGTGACGGCAACTCGCCATTCTCTCTTGGAGATATGATCGGTGATCAGCTTAAAAAGTACAAATAAGTAAATGAAATCCTCTCTGCACTCATGCAGAGAGGATTTTTTTTGATTTTCTAGCTAGAAGGAAACATATTAATTCTGTCCATTTCGTTTTCGAGCTTGATCTGGTCCTTCAAGCATTGCTGCTCCATCATGTGAAAGCGACTGATCACGATCAGACTCAACTCGTTTCGATTTCTTAAGTTTTCTATCTTGTCGATCTTTTCCCATCATTTAGCCTCCCTTCAACTGAACCTTTTCTTATCATGAAAAAAATCTTCGAAAGTTATTCATTTACAATTTTTAAGTCTATCTCTCATGAAAACGTCCCATACTGTTCATAATGAGAGGAGGTAACGGAGTGGATGGGGCGATTTTTATTTGGTTTGTATGGATGGGAGTTGTCATCACAGTCTTTTTTCAAAAGCCATCTTTAGAAAGGACTGGGTCAGCGTTCTTAATGTTAGTGGCAATATGTGTCGTGAATAAAACCGTCAACCTGATGGGTTTTTCTGTAGCTGTTGTACTAGTGCTTGCTTATATTTGTGGATATCTCCTCTGGATAAAGAACGGTGTAAAAACGGTTTACGCCATGATATTACTCATTATGTTAACAGCAGCTTATACTTCGATTCAGCTGTTTGCTATATATGATCCTGTTTTTACTTACTTGTATACGAAGTGGTCGGTTGCCGCAATTCTTTTTATTATTATTCATCTAACACTGAATGGCTTTGCAGAGAGATGTTCATTATTAATTCTTAGTATCGTTCATGGTGAGGTTATATTAACAATGATTTTTCGAGGAATGGGGTTTGAGCGAACTGCTGGCGAATTAGCTTCCTTCGATGTAATGGCTATATCGATTATGGCGACATGGGTCTGGTCCTCCTTCGTGAAATTAACAGTTCATTTAGAAAAAACTGTCAAAAAACATCAAGAAAGACGGGGATATTCATGAATGAGTATACAATACCAATTCTATTTGGTGTGATAGCCGGTACGCTTGCGAGAATTTATATGTTTCGAACAGATTATAGGCAATACCCTACTTATCCACATGGAATGATTATACATCTCGCGCTTGGTTTTATTGCAGCTTCACTCGGGGCGCTCGTCGTTCCATCAATTATGGAGCAAGAATTTACAGCGGTGACCTTCCTAACCCTAGCTGCATCGCAATTTCGGGAAGTGCGCAATATGGAAAGAAAAACTTTAACTGAAATGGATTCACTAGAGCTTGTCCCTCGTGGAGCGTCCTATATAGAAGGGATAGCTGTAACCTTTGAAGGGAGAAATTATTTAGTGATTTTCATTTCATTTGTCACGTCATTTGCTTATCTTGCAATAAATGTGTGGGCTGGATTAGTTGCTGCATTTCTTGCTTTTCTAGTAGCCAAAAAATACATGACTGGAAGTAAACTCGGGAAAATTGCGAATATTGAACAAAAAGAAGTTAAATTTGAAGGTGCAGGGCTATACGTTGATAACATCTACATTATGAATATTGGCATACCAGCGAGACAAAAAGAAATTTTAGAACATGGACTTGGATTTACGATTTCTCCAAAGAATTTTGATGCGCGAATGACGATTGGTAATCTCGGACAAAGACAAGCGATCCTTCATGACCTTGCTATATCTCTTGGTGTATACCGGGATTCAGGAACGCCTGCATTAGTTCCATTAATTAAACGCGATTTAGACGATGGTCGAATTGGAGTTTTTATTCTACCTCAAAATAAAAGCGTGGATCTTGCCATGAAAGTCATTTCTCAAGTACCAACTCTTGAAAATGCGATAAGGATGCCTACGGAAACGAAGAAAAAAGGAAGTGACTCATCATGATTATTGAGAAAGCGATACTTGCAACTGTTACACTATCATTAGCTCAGGCCCCTGTAGGAGCGAATGTGTTTGTATGTGAATCTCAAGATGAAATGGACGGCGTAGCCGCTGATCTTGAAGCTATACTAGATGGAATTGCTCATAAATTGAGCAATGGTGTTTATATTATTGTGAAGCATTAGCAAGTTTTCAAAGAGAAGTTACCAAGTTTCATTTGATCGTCTGTTGTTCATTGGTTGCTTTTTTGATAAGATATAAAAGCTATCGAAGACTATGCCCTTCTTATAGAGGAGGGTTTTTTACAATGAACTCCTGGAAAGTTTGTCCACGACTTTCTGGTTTCAAGCTTAGATAGTCTTTTAGAAAGGGCGTGCATAAAATGACAAAACCAGTTGTCGCAATAGTAGGTCGACCGAATGTTGGGAAATCGACCATTTTTAATCGTATAGTAGGAGAAAGAGTATCGATTGTAGAAGATACTCCAGGAGTAACAAGAGATCGTATTTATAGCAAAGGTGAATGGCTGAATCGTGAATTTAATATCATAGATACAGGTGGTATTGAAATAGGTGACGAACCATTTCTTTCTCAAATTCGTTATCAGGCAGAAATTGCAATAGACGAAGCGGACGTTATTATTTTCATGGTTAACGGAAGAGATGGCATTTCGAATGCGGATGAAGAGGTTGCTAAAATTCTTTATCGTTCCAATAAACCTGTTGTATTAGCTGTAAATAAAGTAGATAATCCTGAACAGCAAACGTTGATTTATGATTTCTATGCTTTAGGATTTGGAACTCCATTTGGTATTTCAGGTTCACATGGTCTTGGGTTAGGTGATCTTTTAGATGAAGTCTTTAAATCATTCCCTGAAGTAGCAGAAGAAGAATATGACGAAGGAACGATTAAATTCTCATTAATTGGTCGTCCGAATGTTGGAAAATCATCGCTTGTTAATACGATTTTAGGAGAAGAGCGAGTGATTGTAAGTGATATTGCTGGTACAACTCGCGATGCTATTGACTCCATGTTTACTCGTGATGAACAAGATTACGTCATTATTGATACTGCTGGCATGAGAAAGCGTGGAAAGATTTATGAAACGACTGAGAAGTACAGCGTTCTTCGTGCAATGCGTGGGATTGAACGATCTGACGTTGTTTTAGTTGTGATTGATGGAGAAGAAGGCATTATCGAGCAAGACAAAAAAGTGGCGGGGTATGCTCATGAAGCAGGTAAAGCCATTGTTATTGTCGTAAACAAATGGGACGCAGTTGAGAAAGACGATAAGACGATGAGAGAATTCGAACAAAAAATTCGTGATCATTTCTTATTCCTTAGCTATGCACCGATTGTGTTCTTATCTGCCAAAACAAAGCAACGTCTTCATACATTGTTACCAGTTGTTAATACTGTAGCTGATAACCATGCCCTTCGTGTGAAAACGAATGTATTGAATGAATTAATTATGGATTCCGTTGCAATGAATCCAACACCAACAGATAATGGGAAGCGATTGAAAATTAACTATGCGACGCAAGTGGCTGTTAAACCGCCTACCATCGTATTATTTGTTAATGATCCGGAACTGCTTCATTTCTCTTACAAACGCTTTTTAGAGAATCGTATTCGTGAAACATTTGGTTTCCAGGGGACTCCTTTACGAATTCTTGCACGTAGAAAAAGCGAATAATTAAGCTTGTTTCATTCGGGGGAACCTTGCTAATACAAAGGGGGAAATGAGATGATCGCGATCCTGATTTGCATTGCTGCTTACTTGCTTGGATCAATTAGTTTTAGTTATTTAATTGCAAAAATCGTGAAGAAAATAGATATTAGGGATCACGGAAGTGGCAATGCAGGAGCGACAAATACACTTCGAGTGCTAGGGACTGGCCCAGCGGTTGCTGTTCTTGCACTTGATGTAATAAAAGGCATACTTGCCGTCTGGTTAGGGTATTGGTTCACTAGTGAACCAATCGTTCCTTTCCTTGCGGGAATTTGTGCTATCTTAGGTCATAACTGGCCAATCTTTTTTGGATTCCGTGGAGGGAAAGGCGTTGCTACTACGATAGGGGTATTTGCAACAATTGCGTTTTTTCCAGCACTTTATGCTGGCATCATCGCTATTATTGCCATTGTAGTAACGAGATTTGTTTCTCTTGGTTCATTGATTTTTGTAGTATTAACTCCAGCGTTTATTTTCTTACTTGGAGGGAATCCAGCTTCATATATTTTGTTAGGGACGATTCTAGCGATTCTTTCTGTCTGGAGACATCGTACAAATGTAAAGCGACTGTTCTCTGGTACTGAAAGCAAGCTCGGTCAAAAGGTCGAGCAGTAAGGAGGAAGTTCAATGGCGAAAATATCAGTTGTAGGTGCAGGGAGCTGGGGGACAGCTCTTGCAATTGTACTAGCAGATAATCAACATGATGTGACATTATGGGCAAGAAGAACAGATCTTGCAAATGAAGTGAATGAGAAGCATACGAATGAGAAGTACCTTCCTGGTATAAAATTACCTGAGGGGATTAGGGCTACCAGTTCCCTTGAAGAGAGCGTGAAAGATGCTGAAGCTATCTTACTTGTTACACCAACTAAAGCGCTTAGAGAGGTTCTTCCTGAACTTAAGACATACCTATCAACACCGGTTACGCTCATTCATGCTAGTAAGGGAATTGAACCAGAAACATCCAAGCGTATTTCAGAGGTGATTGAAGAAGAAATCCCAGAGGATTTAAGAAAATCGGTTGTCGTTTTATCTGGGCCGAGTCATGCAGAAGAAGTGAGTCTTCGTCACCCTACGACCGTAACGGCCTCTTCTAAATCAATGATTCAAGCTGAGTATGTTCAGGATCTTTTCATTAACTCGAATTTTAGAGTATATACTAATCATGACATCATTGGTGTTGAGCTTGGTGGTGCATTAAAGAATATCATTGCTCTAGGGGCCGGTTTATCTGATGGACTCGGCTATGGTGATAATGCGAAAGCTGCCCTTATCACAAGAGGTTTAGCTGAAATTGCTCGCCTTGGTGCAGCTATGGGGGCAAATCCACTTACCTTTATGGGATTGACAGGTATAGGAGACCTTGTAGTTACGTGTACAAGTGTACATAGTCGTAACTGGAGAGCCGGAAATCTTCTTGGAAAAGGAAATAATCTAGATGAAGTTCTCGAAAATATGGGGATGGTAGTAGAAGGTGTTCGAACTACGAAGGCTGCTTATTATCTCGCACAAAAACAGAACGTAGAAATGCCTATAACTTCTGTGTTATTTGAAGTGCTATTTAATAACAAAGATGCGAAAGATGGTGTAGATCAACTGATGGGTAGGCTTCGAACTCATGAGACAGAAGATCTAACGTCTTTGCTTGCGGACCGTTTTGAATTGAATCCAAAAGAACTCTAAATAGGCTAAGCACGAAGTATTCCTCCTTGCATACACTATGTTGAACGTTAATGGTAAGGAGGAAACTGCGTGAGCGATCTGTTCGATAACATAGAAAAGAAAACCAATGTGAAAAAGGAAGACATTTTTAAGTTAGCTAATTCCGTTCAGGGAGCAGATTTTACTGATGAGAAAACAGTGCGTAAATTAATTGCGAATGTTGCACGCGTTGCTAACGTAAATGTCACAAAAGAAAAAGAAGATCGAATCGTAAAGGCAATCGTAAATAAGAATATGCCGTTCGATTTGTCTGCTATTGCAAAAATTTTCAGTCAAAAATAAAGAATTTAGTAGAAACTTAGGCTAATCAACGATACCGCCTTCGATGTAAGACCATATACTAATAATGAACCATCAATGTGCAGAAGCATACTTCTTTAAGAAATTAGAATAGTCAAAGCTGAAGAAAAGCCCCTTTCTTCAGCTTTTTATTTGTTATTTATGGAAGCGTTACCTTTTAAGATAAAGTACGCTGGCATGTTTTGAAGAGATGTAATTGAGTAGAACCATTGAATTGTTGAAACCTTTAGAGGTAAATGGAGTAAAGATTTGATATAATGGTGGGCAGTGCAAACTAGATTTGTCATATTAGGGGGATTAAAATGTCACCAGCGTTAATTAAGATGTGGGTAGCACTTTCGGCACTAGGGCTAATGTTTATAGCGGTTATGGCGATCATGCTAAGTCGCACGAAGCTTAAAGGTGTTTTCCGAGTGCTTGTGTCAACTTTTGCATATATGTGTATGTTCGTTGCGGGGGTGCTCATGCTTCTCGTCGTGTTTACTGGACCTACTAACTAAATAAGTAAATTTCTAACTAAGGAATGAGTGTAATGAAACGTTTAGCTACTAAAGCTGTATTATGGACATGCCTTGTTTCTCTATTGTCAGGATGCCTGTATCCAGAGAGTCAAAAAAACGAGAATCAAATTCCTTATACAGACCAAATTCAATCTGTTCAAACAGCAGTAGAGCAATTCCAAGAAAATAAGTCCATTCTTCCTATCAAAACAAGAGATCAGGAAACACCAATCTATCAGAAGTATCCAGTTGACTTCAAGAAATTAGTGCCCGCTTTCTTACAGCAAGCACCTGGGAATTCATTTGAAAATGGTGGGGTATTTCAATATGTACTTATTCATGTAGAAGAAGAGCCGACAGTAAGATTAATTGATTTAGTCACTATTGAAAAAGTAAAAGATCTTCAGCTACGTATTAATGATTATAGAAGGAAAAAGAACTATCCACCATTCAAAGATGTTCTTGCAAAAGACCGGTATTCCATCGATTACGATGCAATGGGGATGGATGAAGAGCTGACTGTTAAAAGTCCATTTACAAATGAACAACTTCCATTTTTCTTAGATGAAAAAGGTGATGTACATATTAATTATTCTAGCGACCTTACGAAGGCAATCGAAAGTAATCCAGATCATAGCTATGAAAAGGGCGATGATATCCGAGATTTGTTAGCAGACAATTCGTTTTATGTTCCTGTTGCTTCTGTTGCGTATACAATTGAAAATGATAAAGCTGTTTTTTTAGTGAAATAGGTATTTTCCCTCCTCTTTAGCAATACAACTATTAAAAAGAGGAGGGACTTTTTTATGGGCTTATTCAATAGAGGACGAAAAGTTTACTTAAAGCATCAAATCCTTTTACTGTGAACTGTCATATTTATTGGACAACATCATAGAATGGTAGTGTTCAAGAAAGTCTGCGGTCTGGATTGAATCATTTCGTCCAATGAGGCGGAATTCAGGAGGCGATCACGTGGAGAGAGTAGATATCTTCAAAGATATCGCAGAGCGTACAGGGGGAGATATATACCTTGGAGTCGTAGGTTCTGTTCGAACAGGGAAATCAACATTTATTAAAAAGTTCATGGAACTAATCGTCCTGCCCAATATGGAAAGCGATTCTGATCGAACGAGGGCACTGGATGAACTACCCCAAAGTTCTGCTGGCCGTACCATTATGACGACTGAGCCTAAATTTGTACCAAATCACGCCGTTCAAATTCATGTGGAAGATGGTCTTGATGTTAATGTTAGACTTGTCGATTGCGTCGGATATGCCGTGCCTGGTGCTAAGGGATACGAAGATGAAGATGGGCCAAGAATGATCAATACACCATGGTATGAAGAGCCGATACCGTTTCAAGAAGCAGCTGAAATTGGTACAAGAAAAGTAATTCAAGAACATTCCACGCTTGGCGTCGTGATAACGACTGATGGTTCGATTGGGGAGATCCCAAGACACGACTATCTGGAATCTGAGGAAAGAGTCGTGGAGGAATTAAAAGAAGTAGGTAAGCCATTTATTATGATTGTCAATTCTGCACACCCACACCATCCACAAACGGAGGCATTAAGAGGAGACCTTTGTAATAAATATGATATTCCTGTTATTTCTCTTAGCGTAGAGACTATGACGGAGCATGATATTAACAATGTCATGAGAGAAGTGCTTTACGAATTTCCAGTTCTAGAAGTTAATGTGAACTTACCAAGTTGGGTAATGGTTCTCCACCAAGATCATTGGTTGCGACAGAGTTATGAAGAATCCGTTAGAGAGACTGTGAAAGACATTAAGCGTCTTAGGGATGTTGATCGTGTCGTAGGTCAGTTTGAGGAATTTGAATTTATTCAGGATGCTCGTTTAGCAGGAATTGAAATGGGGCAAGGAATAGCGGAAATTGATCTTTATGCTCCGGAAGATCTATACGATCAAATTCTAAAAGAGGTTGTTGGTGTTGAAATTCGAGGAAAGGATCATCTTCTTCAACTTATGCAGGAGTTTGCATTTGCAAAAGCTGAATATGATCACGTCTCAGACGCTCTTCGGATGGTTAAACAAACTGGCTATGGTATTGCAGCACCAGCGATTGAAGATATGAGCCTCGATGAGCCTGAAATCATTCGTCAAGGGTCAAGGTTTGGTGTCAGGTTGAAAGCAGTTGCCCCATCTATTCATATGATTAAAGTAGACGTAGAATCGGAGTTCGCACCTATCATTGGAACGGAAAAGCAGAGCGAAGAGCTTGTTCGTTATTTAATGCAAGATTTTGAAGAAGATCCGCTTTCAATATGGAATTCAGATATTTTCGGTCGTTCCCTGAATTCTATCGTGAGAGAGGGGATTCAGGCAAAACTTGGTTTAATGCCTGAAAATGCTCGTTATAAATTAAAAGAAACGCTCGAACGCATTATTAACGAAGGATCCGGCGGTTTAATTGCGATTATATTATAACAAAACCGACTCCAATACCTGGAGTCGGTTTTTTACGTTAAGTGGTTTAGAAGAACCGAGAAAAGGGGTATTATCTATTTTAGTGAGTTGTTAGGCTAAGTTGGCAACTTTGGAGTATATCTAACATTTGTCCATCTAAAGCGTTGAATTGCTTGAATTAATAGACAATATAAAATTCACCTTTAGAGCGTTTACAAAACGCTCATTTAGCAGATAATAAGTAAAAAACATTGAAAAATCGTTGAAATCGAGCTAAACGTATTGAATTCTTTTGCATCTTCGTATAATATAGGGCTTGCAAACGTACTAAACGTGCATTGCAACGTATAAATATTGGTCATTAAGTAAATGAATGTATTTATCCATCTCTCTTGAGAGGAGGTGAACAGAATGAACAAGACAGATCTAATCAATGCTGTTGCAGAATCTGCAGAGCTTTCTAAAAAAGAAGCGACAAAAGCTGTTGACTCAGTTTTTGATAACATTATGCAATCCTTGCAAGAGGGTGACAAAGTTCAACTAATTGGTTTTGGTAACTTTGAAGTCCGTGAGCGTTCTGCTCGTAAAGGGCGTAACCCTCAAACTGGCGAAGAAATCGAAATCGCTGCAAGTAAGGTTCCTGCATTTAAACCTGGTAAAGCCCTTAAGGATGCAGTGAAGTAAGAAATACATAGGGCCAAGAAGAGTCGCACATTCTGCGGCTCTTCTTTTTTGCTAACTTTTTCTCCATGTGCTAGAATCTTGATAGGTAATAAAGGCCCTGAATGGAGGAGTAAGAACAATGTACGAAGTTAATCATGAAAAAATACAAGAAGCAGTGAAAATGATCCTTGAAGCGATCGGTGAAGATCCTGAGCGTGAAGGATTGTTGGATACTCCAAAACGTGTAGCAAGAATGTACGAAGAAATCTTTCAGGGGCTGCATCAGGATCCAAAAGAGCATTTTCAGACTATTTTTGGAGAAGACCACGAGGAGCTTGTTTTAGTTAAAGATATACCTTTTTATTCAACTTGCGAGCACCATCTTGTTCCTTTCTTCGGAAAAGCGCATGTTGCCTATATTCCAAAAGGCGGGAAGGTAACAGGACTTAGTAAGCTAGCAAGAGCTGTTGAATCTGTAACGAAACGTCCACAGCTTCAAGAGCGAATTACTTCTACGATAGCAAATTCGATGGTAGACACATTAGATCCACATGGTGTTATGGTCGTAGTTGAGGCAGAACACATGTGTATGACTATGAGAGGCGTTAAGAAGCCTGGTTCATCAACCGTTACATCAGCAGTAAGAGGCGTGTTTGAAAATGACGCTGCTGCACGATCTGAAGTACTTGGTTTGATCAAGGGCTAATCCTTTTAAGCGGAGTGATCGATATGAAGAGTGATAGCAACGATTTTTTTGTAATTAAAGCACTTGAAAATGGTGTGAACGTTATTGGGTTGACGCGTGGATCTGATACAAGATTTCATCATTCAGAGAAACTAGATAAAGGCGAAGTTATGATTGCCCAATTCACGGAGCATACATCTGCGGTTAAGGTGAGAGGAAAAGCTGTCATTCAAACAGAGCATGGTGAAATAAGTACGGAAGAGTAAAGCAGGACATTATAACCTGCTTTTCTTTCATTTCAAAACCTTAGCCGTTCGTTTTAGCTAGAGGGTTATTGTGCTATACTAGGAATGAATACATAATTTATACTTTAACAATGAAAAAAACGACAAAATAAAGTATATGGAAAACGTAAGCTTTCGCAAAAAGACGCGGCTGGCTCACTTTTCTAATTGGAAGACATGTAAGGGGTATGGGATATGACAAATCCGAAAGAAAGTACACATAAAAAAATAGCAGGAGTTCGAGACATGCTTCAGTCTCGCCTATCCCATTCATATTTGCTTCGATTTATTGATTTTCCAGTTATTGATGAAGAGAAGCTATATGTGTTCTATGGCATATTAGAACAAGCGAAGCTCGAACATAAAAGAAAGCAGGATACGCTCCTGTCCATCATGCTTGTGCAGATTGCACTTGATACGCATGAATTAATCTCACTCGATAATATTGAGAACGAAAGTGAACGAAAAAATCGTCAGCTAACGGTGCTTGCTGGTGACTATTTTAGTAGCATGTATTATCATATTCTTTCTAAGTGGGGAGATAATGGTCTGATTCGTACTCTTTCAGAGGCCATTCAGGAAATAAATGAGGCAAAGATGGCTTTTTATCAAACGGACTATACATCAATTGAATCTGTCTTTGATAACATAAAGACGATTGAGTCTATATTAGTTCGGAAAGTTGCTGAACATTATGGTTTAAATAACTGGAGCAATTTTGGAACTCACTATTTTTATATGAACCGTCTTCTTGTTGAACGTAAGAAGGGACTCATTCAATCTGGGTCCGATGTCCTTTATAAGATTGCTGCTACGCTATTATCGGTTAAAGATGCGAAGCTAACAACCAATCAAGTTTCTAAAGTAAGAATTGTACTGGACTCTTATATTTCACATGCGAAGAAAGAGATGGATCAGCTACTTCATAACCATTCAGAGCTTCATCATCTGTTTCAGAAGCGATTTGAATATAATTGGGGTTTACTGGGCATACAGGAAAAGAAAATGGCGGAAGAGGGATAAAGAATGGCTTCATCTAAAGAAGAACGAGTTCACGACGTATTTCAAACCATATCAAAACGATATGATGTCATGAATTCTGTGATTAGTTTTCAACGTCATAAAGCATGGCGTAAAGATACAATGCGACTGATGGACGTTCAGAAGGGAACAACAGCTTTAGACGTTTGCTGTGGTACTGCAGACTGGACACTGGCTATGGCAGATGCCGTCGGTAAAAGTGGAACGGCAATTGGACTTGATTTTAGCGAAAATATGCTTGAAGTAGGTCAAGTGAAAGTCAAGGAAAAGAAAAAAGATAATGTTACACTTCTTCATGGAAATGCGATGAATCTCCCTTTTGAAGATAATTCCTTTGACTATGTGACAATTGGCTTTGGACTTCGTAATGTACCGGATTACAATCAAGTTATTAAAGAAATGTTTCGGGTAGTAAAACCGGGTGGTCAGGTGGTTTGTCTAGAGACAAGTCAACCTACGATTCCAGTATTCAGGCAGGTTTACTATGGTTACTTTAAACACGTAATGCCGGTGCTTGGTAAAGTTTTTGCGAAGAGCTACGAAGAGTATTCATGGTTACAGGAATCAGCAAGCACATTTCCTGGACGCGATGAATTAAAGCAACTTTTCTTTCAAAATGGATTTAGCCGTGTAGACATAAAGCCATACTCAGGTGGCGTTGCAGCGATGCATAGAGGATTTAAGCCAACCAAACCATAAAAGAGAACAGATATTTTGTGAAAATCAGTAAGGTGGATCTCATGAAATTAAAAACGATATACGCTTCTTTAAAAAAAGATTTATCTTTTATTGAATCCGAACTGGAGCAAACGGTAGATGCTCACCATCCTGTTCTCCGGGATGCTTCTAACCACCTATTAAAAGCTGGAGGGAAACGAATCCGTCCTGTTTTCGTTTTGCTCTCAGGTAAATTCGGGGATTATAATTTGCCCCTTATGAAGAATGTGGCAGTGGCTCTTGAACTTATTCATATGGCTTCTCTCGTACATGACGATGTGATCGATGATGCAGAAATGAGAAGAGGAGCCAAAACGATTAAAGCCAAATGGGATAATCGTGTGGCGATGTATACTGGGGACTATATTTTTGCACGAGCGATTGAGCTCGTTACAGAATTGAAAGAACCAGCTGCTAACACCATTTTATCTACTGCGATTCTTGAGATGAGCATCGGTGAAATTGAACAAATTCGTGATCAATTTAACTGGAATCAAAATGTACGAGATTATTTTCGGAGAATCAAGCGGAAAACCGCTCTACTTATTGCTACCTCTTGTGAACTTGGTGCGGTAGCAGCAGGTGCTTCGAAAGCAGAACAGCTTCATCTTAAAAAGTTCGGTTATTACGTAGGAATGTCCTATCAAATTACGGATGATATTTTGGACTACACGGGAACGGTTAAGCAGCTTGGAAAGCCCGCTGGTGGCGATTTATTACAGGGGAATATTACGTTACCGGTGCTTTATGCCATGAATCAAGGTAACAAGGAAGAAATCATGAATGTGTTCTCAGAAGAACTCTATGCTTCTCAGGAGCAAGTAAATCAAGTCATAAGCATTGTAAAGTCTTCTGGAGGTATTGAGCACGCGCGGGACATTAGTGATCGCTATCTTCAAAAGGCGTTTCAAGAATTGGATCAATTACCTTCGCATTCTGCTAGAACCTCACTTAGACAAATCGCAGAATATATAGGCAAACGAAAACATTAAAAGGAAATGTTGTTATTTTTGCGAATATTTGATAGAATTTTGAAGGGCAGAAAAATGCTTTCTGCCCTATACATATAAAGTGTTGAAAGTGAGGAGATTTTTGTGGAGAAAACATTTCTAATGGTAAAACCTGACGGGGTTCAACGTAATTTAATTGGTGGCATTGTATCACGCTTCGAGAATAAAGGCTTTAACTTAGTAGGAGCAAAATTGATGACGGTTTCAAAAGACCTTGCAGAAACTCACTATGGCGAACATAAAGAGCGTCCATTCTTCGGCGAACTAGTAGATTTCATTACATCTGGTCCTGTCTTTGCGATGGTTTGGGAAGGTGAGAACGTCATCTCAACAGCGCGTACAATGATGGGGGCAACAAATCCGAAAGATGCAAGTCCAGGAACGATACGTGGTGACCATGGAGTGCAAGTAAGTATGAATGTCATTCACGGTTCAGATTCTCCAGAAAGTGCTGAAAGAGAAATCGCTTTATTTTTTAATGAAAATGAATTAAATGAGTATGCGAAAACGATTTCAAAGTGGGTTTGATTTTTACAACAAAATGAAAGCGCTTATATAAAAGAATCCGGACAACTAGTCCGGATTCTTTTATTACATGAAGTCTTAAGTTATAAGTTTGGAAATTGGAAACCTTTTTCGATTTCAATAGTATGGGCAATTTGAAGCAATAAACTATCGTTAAATTTCTTAGATGCCGCTTGAAGACCTACTGGTAAGCCTGATTGTGCTAAACCAACGGGTATTGATATAGCCGGGTGCCCGGTACAATTATAAAGCTGTGTCATCATCCAGTCAGAGATAGGGGCGGATGCTTTTCCGTTAATCCGATCCGGTCCTTCGATCTGGTGTGAAAAAGCGGTTACCCCAACTACAGGAGAGAGAATGGCATCAAAACGATTAAGTTCTTTTTGGATGAAATTCCACACTTGTGTTCTCTTCATTTCAGTTTCTCTCAGTTCTACTGCACTGAGCTTTCTGCCTGCTGCAATCATGTTAGAGACAGATGAGCTAAATTGAGATGGGAAACGGTCGTAAAGGGATCCGTAAGCAGACGCTAACCCCGCAAACCACATTTTATTAAAGAAAGAAATTAATTCTTCTAATTTCATCTCAAACTGGAAGGGGATTTTTTCTACTATAGCCCCTTGATCACGTAATATGGAAATAGCTTCTTCAATTGGGCCTAGAATCATTGGGTCATATGGGTATAACCCGAAATCCTCTGTATAGGCAAACTTCTTTCCTTTCACTCCCAACTGCATTTCTTTTTGTAGGTTACTTTCTGGTAGTGGAACCGAGTAAGGGTCATTTGGTTCGTAACCTTCCATAACCGATAGAAGTAATGCCGCGTCTTCGGTTGATCTCGCCATTGGACCATAATGTACAAAAGGCTGTGTAGTTCCGAAGCGATTGATCGGTGAACTATCGAATGGAACGCGGCCAAATGTTGGTTTGAGGCCGATAATGCCATTAAGACTCGAAGGAATTCGAATCGATCCGCCACCGTCACTTCCCTCTGCCAACGGAACGCATTTGCTTGCTACTGCAGCAGCAGATCCACCACTAGAGCCACCGGCAGTTCTAGATGAATCCCACGGATTTTTTGCTGGCCCAGCTAAAAGGTTATCTGTGGTACCTTTATGTCCAAATTCGGGAGTATTCGTTTTTCCAATGATAATTGCACCAGCATCACGAATCCTTTTAACTATCGTTGGTTCTGATTGGGCGATGTGATCTTTAAAAATTGGGGAGCCAAAGGTAGTAAGGCGACCCATCACGGGGGTGAGGTCTTTAAGAGCGATTGGGATTCCGTGTAAAGGACCACGTACTCCACTTTTCATCAGCTCTTCCTCAGCTCCTTTTGCTTCTTTTAAAG
Organism: Pseudalkalibacillus sp. JSM 102089; assembly: GCF_041366475.1. NCBI lineage: Bacteria > Bacillati > Bacillota > Bacilli > Caryophanales > Fictibacillaceae > Pseudalkalibacillus > Pseudalkalibacillus sp. JSM 102089. The sequence goes on along the minus strand of NZ_JBEWYW010000008.1, from coordinate 22,004 downwards.
CTTCTTCTTCGAAAATAGTGATAAATAAGTTGAATTTAGGATTCAATTGTTTTATTCGTTCAAGATGACTTTGCACAACTTCAACAGGTGAAAGTTCTTTTGTCATTATTTTTTTGGCCATGGATTGAGCGGTTAGGTTTGTAATTTTCATCTGCACACTTCCTTAAGTTAAACTATACCGTCAACTTTAACGAAATATGGCTTATGAGGCAATCAAGTATCGCTTTTAACTATAAACATAACGTGGTTAACAGTAGTAGCAAGGAGGGGATCTTAACAAAGAGGAAGAATAAAAAAATTGTGTTTTTTTAGTTAAATTATGTTAGGATATGCCCAACCATTATTGAAAAAGTTAAAAATAATTACACGAATTTTAGATGGTATGATATAGTAGTACGTAAAAGCGCCAAAGCAAAATGGAGGAGATAGAGATGAGATACTTAACAGCAGGAGAATCACACGGACCACAGCTAACGACAATACTTGAAGGACTTCCTTCTGGTCTTGAGCTAGTAGCAGAAGATATTAATACAGAACTTGCGAGGCGCCAACTTGGATACGGGAGAGGTCGCCGTATGCAAATTGAGAAGGATCAGGTTCAAATTCTAAGTGGTGTTCGTCACGCCAAATCAACTGGTGCACCAGTTGCACTTGTCGTAGAAAATAAAGACTGGACACATTGGAAAAATTACATGGGTGCTGAACCATTAACAAAAGAACAAGAAGAAAACATGAAGCGTCAAATCTCACGTCCGCGACCTGGTCATGCAGATTTAAACGGCGCTATTAAATACAATCATCGAGATATGAGAAACGTGTTAGAACGATCATCTGCTAGAGAAACAACAGTAAGAGTTGCTGCTGGAGCTGTAGCTAAAAAACTACTTAAGACACTTGGTATTAAGGTGGCTGGGCACGTGCGCATGATTGGAGGAATTGAGAGTCAATACGATGGTGGTATGTCTCTTGAAGAAATTCAGCGTGTTTCAGAAGAATCGCCTGTTCGAAGCCTTGATGAAGTAGCTGGTCAGAAAATGATGGAAGCAATTGATGATGCAAAGAAAAATGGTGACTCAATTGGTGGAATCGTCGAAGTGATTGTCGAAGGATTGCCTGTAGGTCTTGGAAGTCATGTTCACTATGACCGAAAGCTTGATTCGAAAATTGCTGGAGCTGTTATGAGTATTAATGCATTCAAAGGTGTTGAATTTGGAATAGGTTTTGATGCAGCAAAAATTCCTGGAAGTGAAGTCCATGATGAAATTCAATGGTCTGAGGAAGAGGGATACACACGTAAAACAAATCGTCTTGGTGGTTTTGAAGGTGGTATGACAACCGGTATGCCTATCGTTGTAAAAGGGGTTATGAAACCTATTCCAACATTATACAAACCACTACAAAGTGTAGATATCGATTCAAAAGAGCCATTTCAAGCGAGTATAGAACGATCTGATAGCTGTGCGGTTCCAGCCGCAAGCGTTGTTGCTGAGAATGTTGTCGCATGGGAAGTAGCGTGCTCAATTCTTGATAAGTTTGGTCATGATCGTATTGAAGAAATTGCAGATGCGCTTGAACGCTTCAGGACATATAGCCGGGAGTTTTAAGGATGGACAGTTTAACGATTGATACAAATGGGGGATGTTATTCTGTTCATATTGGAACTGGTATTCGAAACAAATGGAGAGATCTGATTGATTACGCTTCTTACTCAAGTTTTTTCATAATTACAGATGAAGCAGTTGAAGCAAGATATTTATCATCAATTCAAGGACATGAGAATATCCGGACTTTCGTTGTTCCTTCTGGAGAAGAATCGAAATCTTTCGCTATGTACCATGAGGTAATGACGGCATTACTTAAAGCTGAGTTGGATCGAAAAGCCTGCATCATCGCTCTTGGTGGTGGGGTAGTAGGTGATCTAGCCGGCTTTGCTGCCGCAACATACATGAGAGGAATTGAATTTATTCAAATTCCAACTACGTTACTAGCTCATGACTCAAGCGTTGGTGGGAAAACAGGGATTAACCATGAAGTCGGTAAGAATTTAATTGGTGCCTTTCATCAACCATCAGCCGTTATTTATGATACGGAGTGTCTGAGAACCCTTCCAGATCGCGAATGGCGTTCTGGATTTAGTGAAGTGATCAAGCATGCGCTCATACACGATGAATCGTTTTTACAATGGCTAATGGATAGAGGAAAAAAAGTTCAGGACTACACAGATGAAGAACTTCAATTCATTATCAAGAAGGGTATTGGTGTCAAAGGCGCAATTGTGAAGGAAGATGAGCGCGAACAAGGAATCAGAGCTTACTTGAATTTTGGCCATACGCTAGGTCACGCGATTGAATCAGAGCTTGGATATGGAAAAATGACACACGGAGAAGCGGTTGCTATTGGTATGATCTATGCCCTCAAACTAAGTGAGGAATATTTTCAAACAACGCTTCGTATGGATGAAATAACGAAATGGTTTCAAGATATCGGTCTTCCTACTGCAGTTCCGAATGAGCTTAGTATTCACCAATTAGTTGGCCGGATGAAGAAAGACAAAAAAGCGGAAAACAAAACATTACAATTTGTATTATTAAAGAAGATCGGTCAGCCTGTTAAGGTGATGATAGACGATGAATCTGCCCTTGAGCTGCTTCGATCTAGTATGAAAGGGAGTGGAGCACATTGATTCGAGGGATTAGAGGAGCAACGACAGTTAACCTTAATGAAAAAGATGAAATTATTCATGCAACGACGACATTACTAGAACAACTAATCGAGCATAATAGAATCGATCCGGCTATGGTGGCGTCCATTCAGTTTACGATGACTGGGGATTTAGATGCTGTATTCCCTGCAGAAGCAGTTCGAGCATTTAAAGGCTGGTCTAACGTTCCGTTGCTTTGCTCATCAGAAATCCCTGTTCAAGGAGCGTTACCGCTGTGTATTCGACTGTTAATGACGGTGAATACAACAATTGACCAAGATGAAATTAATCACATTTATTTAGAGAAAGCTGTGTCACTTCGTCCAGATCTTGCGAGTTGACAAAACAGATTCCTCATACTAGGATAGAAATAAGTTTTAGAGCAGAGGCACGATGAGGTATTACGAGTTGAGAGAGCAGAGAATAGGATAGTTGAGTTGAGGAGAGCTTAGAGGGATACGTTTATACACCCCCTGAGGTTATTAGGGGGTTTTAATATACCCTTTTTCGATATTGGTAACATTCAGACAATTATAGTCTGTTCTTTGTTATACCACATTTTTATCCTCGGATTACTCAGCTTTTCCATTCTCCATGACTAACAATGGAGAGGTGAGAAAGTTGACTTCAAATTATTCTTCTTTTCAAAGGGATTCCGAAACTTACGGGATGATCCCATTAATGAAATCGTATTTCCTTGATACGACAACACCCATTCAAATTTTTCAAAATATAGGTAAACGAGCAAGCTTTCTATTAGAGAGTAGTGATCAAGAGTCAAGCTGGTCACGCTATTCATTTATAGGAGTAGATCCAGTCTATTCCCTAGTTGAACAAAAAGGTATTTTCTCTGTTAATGATGTGGATGGGAATAGAATCCTTCAACGAAATGATTTCCAGTCAGGAGTAAAAGCGCTATTTGAATATTTAAATCCTAAGCTACCAGATCACGACTTCCCTTTTTATGGTGGAGCTGTTGGCTATATTGGCTATGATGCCGTTAGTCAATTTGACAAAATTCCAGTTCATCCTGACCGGGACGAAGATATGCCGTTAGTTCATTTTATGGTTTGTGAGAATTTATTAATCTATGATCATCATTTAAAGCGATTGACAGTTTGTCATCACGCCAGGGTAAAAGAGGCTTTAGATGTTGAACGAGTTTATACTGATGCTTTTTCGATTATGGAAGAACTTGTTTCTCTTGCATCAAAGCCTAATCAAGGTGAAGTGATGCTTCTTCCTGAAGATGCTTCACATGAGGTGGATTTCTCTGAAATTAAATCGAACTATGAAAAGCAGCAATTCTTAAATGATGTGAATAAAATAAAATCTTATATTGAAGAAGGGGATGTCTTCCAGGCGGTATTATCTCAAAGGTTTGAAAAAGATGTCACCATTGGAGGATTAGATCTTTATCGAGTTCTCCGGGTCATTAACCCATCACCATATATGTTTTATTTAAAAATGAACGATGTAGAAATCATCGGTAGTTCACCTGAGAAATTAGTTCAGGTACAAGATGGGAAAATTGAGATCGATCCAATTGCAGGGACGAGAAAACGTGGAAAAACAGCTCAAGAAGATAATGAGCTCGCTAAAGAGTTGCTGGAAGATGAGAAGGAACGAGCGGAGCACTATATGCTCGTCGATCTTGCAAGAAATGACGTTGGGAGAGTAGCGGAATACGGAAGTGTTTCAGTACCACAGTTAATGGACATTGGACGCTTCTCTCATGTGATGCACATTATTTCTAAAGTAACAGGTGTTTTGGCACCTCGATTTACTAGTTTAGATGCGGTAGTAGCCTCCTTTCCTGCAGGTACAGTTTCTGGTGCGCCAAAAGTAAGGGCGATGCAAATATTGAACGAGCTTGAACCAACTTCGCGATCCATTTATTCAGGAGCGATTGGTTATATAGGTTTTGATGGCAATGTTGATTCGTGTATCGCCATTCGAACAATGGTGATCAAAGACGGTACAGCATACGTGCAAGCAGGAGCAGGGATCGTAGCTGATTCCGTACCTGAGAGCGAATGGGAAGAGACTCGAAATAAGGCGAGTGCTCTTATTAAAGCGATACAGGTAGCGGAAGCTATTTTCGACAAAAAGGAGGAGCAGCTAAATGTTTAAAGAACAATTAAGCAGAATGATGGAGGGGCACACGCTGGCTGAATCCATAGCAGAACAGGTCATGGACGTTATTATGGAAGGAAGAGCGAATGATGCACAAATTGCTAGCTTCTTAACCATTCTCCAAATGAGGGGAGAAACGGTTGATGAATTGACTGGGTTTGTTCGCTCCCTTCGAAACCATGTTGTTCAGCTTGATCATGGCGGACTGCCGCTAATCGATACTTGTGGTACAGGAGGGGACGGCCACTCTACCTTCAATATTTCAACTGCTTCAGCCATACTCGTTTCTAGTCTAGGTGTCAAAGTTGCGAAACATGGTAATAAAGCTGTTTCCTCTAAGAGTGGTAGCGCAGATGTTCTTGATGAACTCGGTATCCCTACACAATCAAGTCGTAGCGAAGCTGTTGCAACTCTGAAGGAAAGAAACATGTGTTTCCTATTTGCTCCGAATTACCATGTAGCTATGAAGCATGCTGTAAGTGCCCGAAAAGCGATTGGTTTTAGAACGGTTTTTAATAGCCTTGGGCCGCTAGCAAATCCAGCCGGTAGTCAGTCGCAGCTAATTGGTGTTTATAGTCATGACAAAGCATTGAAAATGGCGAAAGCATTAAAGCGTCTAGGAACACAACGCGCTTTACTAGTGACTGGTGGGGAAGGAATCGATGAGTGTTCTATTTCAACTTACACTGATTTTGTAGAATTAAGAAATGGTGAGATCATGACCTATCGCCGCACACCAGAAGAAGTTGGTCTATCAACAGGTAACGCTCAGGATTTAGTGGTCAACACTTCAAAAGAAAGTGCGAATTTAATTGAACGAATTTTTAACGATGAAGGAAATGAAGCTAGCACTGGAATTGTTCTCTATAATGCTGGAGCGGCTCTCTACCTTGCAGGAGCGTGTGCAACTATTAAAGAAGGTGTGCAGATGGCTAAAGATGCCATTAGGAATGGTACTGGTCGAAAGCAACTAAATGCATTAAGCGCAAACAAGGAGTTGAATGTTCATGCTTGATCAAATTATTAAAGTGAAGCACGAAGAGATGGAACGATTTATTATGCCTGATGATGAAAAAGTGACAAATGTTTCATTTGTAGGAAGTTTACGTAAGCCAACGCATGAATTAGGATTGATTGCAGAAGTGAAAAAAGCCTCTCCTTCAAAAGGTATTATCAACGCCAACTTTGATCCTGTAGAAGTAGCTAAAGCTTATGAAAAAGCAGGAGCGGATGCCATTTCTGTTTTAACGGATGAGTCATTCTTTATGGGAGCAAATTCCTTCCTAACAGAAGTTAAAAAGCACGTGTCTTTACCGGTATTACGGAAAGACTTTATTATTGATAAAAGACAAATTGAAGAAAGTAAACGTATTGGTGCAGATGCTATTCTATTAATTGTGCGAGCGCTTGGCGCAACAAAGACCAAGGAATTTTATGATTATGCTTCAAATTTAGGATTAGAATGCCTTGTTGAAGTACATTCCAAAGAAGAGCTTGAAGCGCTTACTGATCACTTTACTCCAGAAATCATAGGAATTAACAATCGGAATCTCGCAACATTTGAAACGTCTACTAAACAAACACACTCACTCAGCCAGTATATTCCTCAGTCAACATTGATGATTAGCGAAAGCGGCATATCAACTTACGAGGATATTAAAGACGTGAAAATTGCGGGAGCGAAAGCCGTACTAGTAGGTGAGGCCCTTATGAGAGATGGTACTTATGAAAAGGGAATTAAGCATTTGTTTGGTGAAACAGTTCATGAGAAAGCCTGAACTTAAGCTGTGCGGTAATCGCTCGTTAGAGGATTGGGAGAGCGTAAGAGTGAGCGGTGTCCCATATGCAGGATTTATTTTTGCAAATAGCGTACGGCGCGTTACGGATGAACAAGTTAAAGGTTGGTTAAGCGATTATCCACCGCTGAATGATACGAAAATTGTAGGGGTGTTTGTGAACCCGGAATTAGAAGAGTTAGCGCAAACGGTAAGTGAAGTACCGCTTGATATTCTCCAACTCCATGGTAATGAAACACCAGCTTTCGCGGCCAAGATTAAACAAATGACAGGGAAAACGGTTTGGAAAGTGATTCATCATGGCAAAAGATCTCTAGATGAAATGAAACGGTACGAAGGTATAGCTGATGGATATATCGTTGACACCAAACTACCTGGACAATGGGGAGGAACCGGAAAACGATTTGATTGGGATTCTATCCCGTCATATCAGGCTGAAGCGGCTGAGCAAAGGGTGCCTTTATTTGTGGCAGGTGGAGTAAAGCCAGATAATGTTCAAGAATTGATAAGCTACCATCCAGATGGAATAGATGTATCAAGTGGAATCGAAACCAATGATAGGAAAGATAAAACGAAAATGAACACCATAATCGAAAGGCTGGGATAACAATGTCAACAACAGTACCTGATCAACGCGGTAGATATGGAAGATACGGCGGTAAATATGTTCCGGAAACAGCGATGTTTGCGTTAGAAGAATTAGAACAATCGCTAAACGAAGCAATGGCAGACGAACAATTTATGACGAATTATCATGAGGAACTGAAAAAATATTCAGGTCGACCAACGCCGATTACACATGCAGAAAACTTATCAAAAAGACTTGGCGGGGCGCAAATTTATTTGAAGCGTGAAGATCTTAACCATACAGGGGCACATAAATTAAATAATGCAATTGGACAGGCTCTTCTTGCCGTTCGTATGGGGAAAGAAAAAATTGTTGCTGAAACAGGTGCTGGCCAGCATGGTGTTGCAGCTGCAACTGTAGCCGCTCGATTTGGATTAGAATGTAAAGTGTTTATGGGAGAAGAGGATATTAGACGTCAGGAATTGAATGTGTTCAGAATGAAGCTTCTCGGTGCTGAAGTTGTCCCAGTCTCTTCTGGTAGCAAAACGTTAAAAGATGCGACGAATGAAGCGATTCGGTACTGGGTAGCAAATGTGGAAGATACGTTCTATTTAATTGGTTCTGTAGTTGGTCCGCATCCTTACCCGAAAATGGTAAGGGATTTCCAGCGCGTGATCGGTGATGAATCACGCGAACAAATGGAAGCATTACCCGATAAGGTAATCGCTTGTGTTGGAGGTGGAAGTAATGCAATGGGCATGTTCTATCCATTTCTTAAAGATGATGTTCGCTTGATTGGCGTAGAAGCTGCCGGTAAGGGAATTCATACTGGAGAACATGCCGCTACGCTCTCTGAAGGTCGTCTCGGTGTTATTCATGGCTCAATTACTTACTTATTGCAAAACGAAACGGGACAAATTCAAGAGCCACATTCCATTTCTGCCGGACTCGATTATCCTGGAATAGGACCTGAGCATGCCTATTTAAATGAAACGGGTCGCGTGACTTATACAGAAATTACTGATAATGAAGCACTTGATGCATTAAAAGTTCTATCTGAAGAGGAAGGTATCATTCCGGCGATTGAAAGTGCTCATGCGCTTTCTGAAGCAATTAAGCAAGCGCCAGACATGAACAAAAATGAAGTTATTCTTGTGTGCCTCTCAGGAAGAGGGGATAAGGATGTACACACGATAATGGAACATCTTGGAGGTGACGTTAATGAATAAACGATTTGAGAAACATGTAGATGGACGAAACGATCTATTCATACCTTTTGTTGTAGCTGGTGATCCAACAGAAGAAACGACTATTAATTTAGCATTGATGCTTCAAGAAGAAGGAGCTAATGCAATTGAACTCGGTATTCCATATTCTGATCCTCTAGCAGATGGTCCAGTGATTCAGCGTGCGTCACTACGTGCATTAGAACATGGAATGAGCCTTGAGAAAGCGATGGGTCTCGTGAAACAAATGCGAGAAAAAGGACTTGAAATTCCAGTTGTGATATTTACTTATTACAATCTTTTGTTACAATTAGGAGAAGAACGCTTCTTCGCTTTAGTGCGAGAAAATGATATTGACGGACTATTAGTTCCAGATCTTCCTTTTGAAGAAAGTGAAGAGTGGAGAGAAAGTTGCAATGCTAATGAGACTGCGCTGATTTCTCTTGTTGCACCAACAACTTCAGATAAAAGACTGCAGGCTATTTCGAAAGAAGCTACGGGATTTCTTTATTGCGTCTCGTCACTCGGTGTTACGGGAACGAGGACTGACTTTCATTCCTCAGTCTTTACATTTCTCGATCGAGTGAAGAAACATAGTATGATTCCGGTTGCGGTTGGCTTTGGAGTCTCGGCTCCTGAACAAGTTGAAGAGCTAAAAGAGCACTGTGATGGCGTTATTGTTGGTAGTGCGATTATTCGTCAAGTTGAAGAACAAGTGGAAGTGTTGAAGAAAGAAGCATCCCAGAAAGAAGGTATAGATCAAATTCGGGCATATGTACGAAATTTGATTTCTCCATACGGGAAAGTGAAAATCCATTCGTGAGGTGCAGGCATGATTCCAAAAAGACAAATGAAAGGGTTAACCCCTTACAAGCCAGGTAAGCCAATTGAGGAAGTGAAAAAAGAGCTTGGTCTCAAACAAGTAATTAAACTCGCTTCAAACGAGAATCCATATGGTTCCTCTCAGACAGTGAAAGAGGCCATTGAAAAGGAACTGTCGCAATTACACATTTATCCAGATGGCTATGCAGCTTCTCTTCGGACTGAGGTAGCAAAGCATCTTAATGTAAATGAAGATCAGCTAGTTTTCGGTAATGGATCAGACGAAGTTGTACAAATCCTTTGCAGAACTTATCTTGAAAAAGGAACTAATACAGTGATGGCTACACCAACTTTTCCGCAATATCGTCATAACGCAGTTATTGAAGATGCAGAAATTCGTGAAGTTCCACTGACTGAAGGAAAGCATCAACTAGAAGAGATGCTAAAAGCCATTGATGAGAATACGCGCATCATTTGGGTGTGTTCACCTAATAACCCTACAGGAGAGTATATTCCAGAAGAAGAACTATTTTCATTTTTGAAAAAGGTTCCTGATCATGTTCTAGTTGTCATGGATGAGGCTTACAAAGAATATGTTACTGCGAAGAATTTTCCTGATACGCTATCAGCGCTTTCAGAGTATAAAAACCTTGTAGTTTTACGAACGTTTTCTAAAGCATATGGGATTGCTGCTCTTCGCGTTGGTTATGGAGTAGCTAACCCGGAAGTAATCGCCTCAATTGAACCTTCACGAGAGCCGTTTAACACTTCACGTGTGGCGCAAGCTGCGGCAATTGCTGCTCTCAAGGATCAACAGTTTATTGATATGTGTCGAATAGAAAATGAAAAGGGCAGAGAGCTTTATTATGATTTTTGTGAACAATACGATTTATCCATTTATCCTTCTCAAGGGAACTTTGTATTAATTGACTTTGGTATACCTGCAGACGAAGTGTTTGAATACTTGATGAAACAAGGATACATTGTCCGTTCAGGTTCTGCGCTTGGTTTTCCAACTTCAGCTAGAATAACAGTTGGATCAGAGGAGCAAAACAAAGAAATCATTAGCTGTCTTTCTCAATTTCTTGATGAAAAGAGAAAGGAACAGTCATGAGCAAACATGTTGCGATTATTGGCCTTGGATTAATAGGAGGGTCAATTGCTCTAGCTATAAAAGCAGGGCATCACGATGCTGACATTACGGGGTATGATGTAAACCAGAATCAGTTGGATTTAGCTATGGCACTTCGGGTTGTAGATCAAACGGCTTCTTCGCTTGAAGAAGCCGTTCAAACCGCTGATTTTATTATGATTGCTGCTCCGGTTGTTCAAACAGAACAAATTTTAGAACAATTAGCCAAAATCAATTTGAAAAGCAATGTGATTATTTCTGACGTGGGTAGCACGAAGCATTCGATTGTAAGTCATGCTAAAAAAATCTTAAGTCCTTCCGTTACCTTTATCGGTGGTCACCCAATGGCTGGTTCTCACAAAACCGGCGTAACAGCAGCAAAATCACATTTGTTTGAGAATGCTTTTTATATTTTGACACCTGATGAATCGGTCAACAAATCAAAATTAGATGCTCTAATAGCATTACTAAGTTCAACTAATGCTACATTTGTTGAATTAGACGCTGAAGAGCACGATTATTTAGTAGGATTAATTAGTCATTTCCCTCACATATTAGCAGCAAGTCTGGTTAACTTTGTTAGTGATCGAAATAATAATCAGAGCTATAATGTAGCGAGGTTTGCGGCAGGAGGGTTTCGGGATATTACCCGTATAGCATCAGCTAGTCCTGTGATGTGGCGTGATATTCTTCTAAGAAACAAATCTGTCTTACTGCAGATGACTGAAGACTTGAAGCTCGAGTTAGATCGAATTCAAGGTTATATTAAAAAAGAAGACGGAGATCGTATTTACGATTACTTCTCAGACGCTAAGGACTTTCGAGATGGGTTACCTGTTCGATCTAGAGGAGCTATCCCTGCTTTTTATGATTTGTTTCTCGACGTTCAAGACCAGCCTGGTGTCATCGCTAGCGTTACACAAAAACTTGCAAGTGAAGAAATTTCAATAACAAATATTCGAATCATCGAGACACGAGAAGATATTATGGGTGTTCTTAGAGTGAGTTTTCGCTCAGAAAAAGACCGTGACAATGCAAAAGTGGTCCTTGATCATGACTTCGATACGTATGTAGATGATAAATAAGGAGTAAGTGACTATGGAAACGATTGTGCAAGCACAAAGTCTTAAAGGAACAGTTACAATTCCTGGAGATAAATCAATTTCTCATCGTGCCATTATGTTTGGTTCTATTGCAAAAGGTACAACTCGAATTACAAATTTTCTTCCTGGGGCAGATTGTTTAAGTACGATTTCTTGCTTTAAACAAATGGGTGTTCAAATTGAACAAGACGGAGCTTCAGTAGTGGTAGAAGGCAAAGGTATCGATGGTCTTCGTGAGCCATCAGAGCTTCTCGACGTAGGGAATTCTGGAACGACCTTTCGTTTAATGATGGGCTTACTCGCTGGAAGACCATTTCATTCTGTATTAGCCGGAGATGAGTCAATTGCAAAGCGACCAATGAATCGCGTAACAGTTCCATTAAGTCAAATGGGTGCAGCAATTGATGGGAGAGAGAATGGCACGTTTGCTCCGATAGCGATTAGAGGCGGTAATCTTAGTGGTATTACATATGATTCACCTGTAGCGAGTGCCCAAGTGAAATCAGGTATTCTTCTTGCGGGTCTTCAAGCTGATGGCGTTACAACGGTTACAGAAACTCATCGTTCACGAAACCACACTGAAAATATGTTAGAAAGTTTTGGTGTCAAAGTGAAGAGAGACGGTTTATCTGTCAGCGTTGAAGGGGGACAGCATCTAACCGCTACAAATGTAGAAGTACCTGGTGATATCTCCTCAGCTGCATTTTTCCTAGTAGCAGGAGCAATCGTTCCTAATAGCACCTTAACCCTATTAAACGTAGGGATTAACGAGACAAGATCAGGTATATTAGATGTTCTTGAACAGATGGGAGCTTCTTTGTCCATTAAAAACAAGCGGGTTGTGAATCAGGAAGAAGTGGCTGATTTAACAATTAGTACTAGCGATCTTTCGGGAACAACGATCGAAGGGGAGATGATCCCTAGATTGATTGATGAGCTTCCAGTTATTGCTTTACTTGCTACGCAGGCTAATGGAAAAACGGTTATTCGAAATGCGGAAGAATTAAAAGTAAAAGAAACAAACCGTATCGATGCAGTCGTTGAAGCATTACAAACGTTAGGCGCATCTGTAACAGGAACACCAGATGGAATGGTTATAGAAGGTCCTACACGCCTCCATGGTGGACAGGTTTCAAGTTTAGGTGATCACCGTATTGGAATGATGCTTGCAGTCGCAGGTTGCATTACAGAGGGGTCTGTTCAGCTTGAATTACCTGAAGCAATCAAAGTTTCATATCCTGATTTCTTTGAACATTTGAAACAACTAAGAGCAGGTTCCTAGGAACCTGCTTTTTTATATGACAACACATCCCATCATTTGGCGCTCAAAGTCTTTTCGTCTCTCACTCTGACCATAATGGGTGTTCAAATTGAAAGTCTCTAGCGCTAGTCGGCTCTAAATGGGCGCTTACGCTTTTCGGATAAAAAAACCGAAATTTTCTAAAGAATCTGTTGATTTTCTGGAATACCCTGTTATACTAAGAATAGTAATGGTTTCTCTCCACTCCTATCCATATTTATTTTGTCCCTGTGTTTTGAAAGCGCTAACAAAGGCTTTTAGCACAGGGAATTTTTTTCATTGGTGCTTTTATAACATAAATAAGTACTCTAAAACATAGCCTGTCATAAACAAAATGGCAGGGAGGCGCTTGTTTGAAACGTCTTTATGAAAATGCATCTATAGATGGCACTGATTATAAGCTGGTTGCGGATGAATTGTTATCTTATAAGACGAAGGTTGGAAAGCTTAATAAAGGAGTCCGTTGCAACTTGAATGGTTTTTCAATGAGGGCTGGGAAAGTTTATCTTTCGGAAATAAACAATAGAGAACCAGAGAGTGAATTTATCGAATTAATGAGAGAATACATGTTACAGGGCGTCACTTCGATTCTAGCGTTAACCGAAATAAAACATGCTTGTACATTTGAAGAAGAAATCAGTCGTTCGTTATCATACCTAGTGAATTCTCCTATCGACTATGCTCTTGGTTTACGAATGGACAGCACAAAAGTGACTCCAGATGTTATTAGGAAGTGTGCACGTTACCAAGTTCCGTTCATTGTAATGGATTTTAAACGTGAGGAAGAATGGAAAAAATTCGTATCTGAATGGATCATTCAAGCGAATTTTCCTTACCATGCCATGCTTGTGCCTTTCTTTTCATTTATCGAAACGTGGGATTCTGATGCTATAGAACTAAAGCTTACACAATTGCTTAATGAAGCGGTACTCAAAGGGCTAGACGCATTTCACTATCCTGAATTATTGATAAGGAGAGAGCTTCCTAAACCAATATTAATGCGAATTGGGTTTTATCCTCAAAAAGGTGGAATTCTTACAGGAACGGATTTTGATTTTAATCTCTATCGAACGAATTCAGGCAATCAAGTTGAAGATGAACTATTTCTTGATTATGATGGAAGAGACCCAATCATTTCAGGACTTCGTGGTGAATTACTGAAAGTGAATCATCATGTTTTCCTAAAACCAGGATATGGTCAACATTTGAAAATTCACAGACCATCGTTTTTTACTGCGAGTCATCGAAATAAAAAAAGTAGTGTTAGAAGGAGTTTTGGAACGTGGAGCGTCTTAAGCAGGCTGTCTCATTAATTGAGTCGGGGAACTTTGAAAAAGGTTTAACAGAATTGAAAGAAGTACGAAAAGATGCAGATCATGAAACATTATATGATCTCTCAAACATTTACTATAGTCTTGGACTGATTGAAGATTCTAGAGATGTAGTAGAGGAACTGTTAATACACTATCCAAATGAAGGAGAATTACTTGTACAGGCAGCTGAATGCTATGTTGATCTTGAACAAGAGCAGGAGGCTATAGCCGCATTAAATAAAATAGATGAAAGTGATGCTGCTTATCCGCCGGCGCTTCTCTTGCTTGCGGATCTCTATCAAACAGAAGGCTTAGAAGAGGTTGCGGAACAAAAATTAATGGAAGCAAAGCGTCTTTCACCTGATGAGCCAATCATTGATTTTGGATTAGGTGAGTTTTATCTCACTCAAGGGCATCATTTAAAAGCTGTACCTTACTATGAATCAGTACTCGGAACTAAGGGAGAGCTTGCGAATGAGAACATTGAACTGAGGTTAGCTGAAGCCCTAAGTGGAAGCGGACAATTTGAAGAGGCGCTTACTTACTATGAGAAAGGCCTGGAGAATGCTCGCGAAATTAATGCGCTCTTTGGATATGCTTTTACAGCGTTACAAATAAGTGAATACCGTAAAGCTATTAATGCATTTAACGAATTGAAGGAAGTTGATCCACAATATAGCACGCTTTATCCATACCTCGCGAAAGCCTATGAAGAAGAGGGAGCTACTAGTGAAGCAATTCAAGTACTAGCAGACGGAATAAAGGTGGATGAATTTAACGAAGAGCTCTATTTGCAAGCGAGCAGGTTAAGTTATAAAACTCATGATAACGCAAGCGGAGAACAGTACTTACGCGAATTACTAGCTATTAATCCAACGCACATTGAAGCAGCCAAGACGCTTGCAACGTATCTTAGAACGGAAGAAAGATATGAAGACATCCTTGATCTACTACGTAATATTGAAGAAGGAGATCAAAGCGATCCTTACTTAGATTGGTCTGCTGCAACTGCTTATGCGCAGGTAGAAGAGTATAAAGATGCCATAAAACGTTATGAAAACGCATATACTTATTTCAGAAACGATCCGATCTTTTTAGAAGAGTATGGAGGATTTTTGTTTGAAGAGGGTCGGCGTGAAGAAGCTGTTAATGCATTTAAGCTAGCTTTGGAGTTGGACCCAACGCTCGTTCATCTAGAGGAAGAAGTGCTGCGCTTTGAAGAAGAAACATTTAAAGAGGAGTAAGGCGAAGAAGGAAATTTATGTTCAATGACGAATTGTTAAATTAGGAAAATCTCAGGGAGGAATCGCTATGAGCAGCTCCGTTTCTGTCGTTGAAAAGAAAGACTTTCTGAAATGGTTTTTGAAGAAATACCAGGTGAAGAAACGTGAATGTGTCTGGCTGTTAAATTATTTAATAAGCGATGAAGTGCTCATGGGTAACGTACATTTTGTTGAGAATGCTGAGTTTTGTCCAAAGGCGCTTGTGATCTCAACTCATTGTGTAGAAAATGCTCCATTCCGTTTTTATAAGCACAACATCATCACGACTGACCCTGAAAAATCATTTCATGACATTCGTCTGAATCAGGACGAGCCTATCTACATTCAATTGAATTTCAAGAGTAAAAACGTTTCTCCGCACTATGTGGCTGTTCTAGAGGAAAATCCATTTTTACCAGAAAATATGGCAGCGGATAAAAAGTATTCATTTATGGCTGAAATGGTTCTTGATGAGTCGTTTACTCGGTTCAAGAAAGAATCGATTCTGAAGCAGATTGATGAAGCGTTGGATCGAAATGATAAAATGGCGTTCAAAAATTTAAGCAAGCAATTAAGTAATTTATAACCCTTGATTCTTCAAGGGTTTTTTTATTTGGGTGGCCATCGTTATGATCATGTATTTGGAACGTGCGTTCGAGAAAACCCCTTCATCGATGATCTTACAGATGGTATACTAAGAAAGAAATGAAAGTCGCTAGTCGAATTCGTTTTGAGTTAACCGACTCACAGTCAGAGAGGAGAAAACGTGTTGATCCGAAGTTTAGAGTGGAATGATATCGCTCTTGTAGAAGAAATGCCGACTGGGATTGAAGATGACTACGTCGTCCGGATTATTAAAAGGTTGATTAAAGAAGAGAAGATGATCGGCTATTTTGAAGAAGGGAAACTAATCGGCATAGCGGGGATAACGCTCTATGAAGATGAAGCTGCCGTTCTAGGTAGATTGCGAACTCATATTGACTATCGTGGTAAAGGTGTTGCTTCAGCATTGATGAACTTCTTACGTAAAGAAGCACATCAAAATTCAAATGTGAAATGGATCGGGTATGCGACTGAAGAGTATAACATAGCAGGTAATCGGTTAGCACCTCACTTACATATGAACCTTGAGGCAGTTATAGTCTCATCCCGTATAAGTCCTCATTCCGTTTCTGGTGACAACGTGACGTTACCTTTTCAAAAAGTGACCGGAACAGAAAAGAAAGGTCTAATAGAAAAAGAATGGGAAAATAATAGTCATACTTTTTTTCCGTATTCAATCTATTATCCACTTCCGTTCGTTCCTGCTCTATCGTCTTCTTACATTGATAGCACTGAGATCTTTGTAAATGAATATGGAAGCTTTATTATGACGAAAGAGGAGAAGGGAGCTTCTTATTTGCATGTGAAAGTATTAAATGAAGCGGTCCTTTATAGTAAAGAAATGTGGGGAATTGCAAGCACCTGTGCAAGCGAGGAAGCGAGAACAATTTGGGTTGATTTACCAATGAAAGAAGCGAAGTGGCTAGAAATGAAATCTCACCAAACCATTTGGTACTTATATGGACAGAAAAGGAGTTATCAAAATGAAATGGACAGAAGCTGATATTGCTCTATTTGAAAAAGAAAAAGAATATGTAGATACTGCTGTGCTTCCGCTCGTCCCGATATCGATGACGAGTAGCATAAAAACAACTGTATCGATGGGAGAATATATAAACATAATAGCAAGTGAGCTTGAAAGACAGTTAAAAGGGCGTCTATTATTATTACCTTCCTTTACTTATTTGACTTCTGAGGAATCATTATCAAAAGTAGAACGTCTAAAAAAAGTAGAACAAGAGTTATTCGAAGGTGGAATTAAGCACATTGTTACTCTAACAGCCGATGTTGATTGGAAGAAATTTGAATATCAGTTAGATAGTGCTATGCTATGGATGCCAGCGATCCCGCTAGAGCATATGGATGAGCAATATAAAATGGAAACGGTATCAGCGCAAGTGAAACAAGTTTTACAATTTGTAACAAATACGTGGCAAAGTAATATAAATAGTTAGTTTGTGGCATGCTAAAGACCAATCCGAATATTGACAGAGCAAGAGTGACTACGCTATCATAGGAATGTCCTAGTTATATGTATGTACTATTTATGTCCGGCTGGACTGACTTCATAGGATAGGGGGGAAACCAATGGCGAAGAAGAAGGAAGTAACAAGACGCCAATTTCTAAACTACAGCCTGACTGGTGTCGGCGGTTTTATGGCAGCAGGAATGCTAATGCCGATGGTTCGTTTTGCAATTGATCCATTATTAAAAGAAGGTGCCAAGCAGGATTTTGTTCCTGTAATGGACACAAGTGAGATTACGAACAAACCTGTTCGTAAAGAATTCAAAATTGACCAGGTAGACGGTTGGTATGAATCTGAGGTCACTCAATCCGCATGGGTTTACAAAGATGAAAAAGACGAAATCGTCGCACTTTCACCTGTTTGTAAACACTTAGGGTGTACGGTGGACTGGGCTTCAAATGCAGCATATCCAGATCAGTTTTATTGTCCGTGCCACGGTGGCCGTTACACAAAAGATGGTGTGAATGTAAAAGGAACACCACCTCTTGCGCCGCTTGATGTTTACAACAAGAAAGTTGAAGATGGAAAACTTTACCTCGGAAAACCTGAACCACGTTAGGGGGCGTAATCTATGTTAAATAAAATCTATGATTGGGTAGATGAACGCTTAGATATTACGCCAATGTGGCGCGATATTGCAGATCACGAAGTGCCAGAGCACGTTAACCCTGCTCATCACTTTTCGGCGTTTGTTTATTGTTTCGGCGGTTTAACGTTTTTTATTACCGTTATTCAAATTCTATCCGGGATGTTCCTTACGATGTATTATGTACCTGACATTGTGAATGCCTGGGAGTCTGTCTACTATCTTCAAAACGAAGTAGCATTCGGACAAATTGTAAGAGGAATGCACCATTGGGGAGCCAGTCTCGTTATCGTTATGATGTTTCTACATACCCTTCGCGTGTTCTTTACCGGCTCTTACAAAAAACCTCGTGAATTAAACTGGGTTGTAGGTGTATTGATTTTCTTCGTTATGCTTGGTCTAGGGTTTACAGGATATCTTTTACCATGGGATATGAAAGCGCTATTCGCAACAAAGGTTGGTCTTGAAATTGCAGTGACTATACCAGTGGTTGGAGAATGGGCAAAAACTCTTCTTGCAGGTGGAGAAATTATCGGAGCTCAAACGCTCGCTCGTTTCTTTGCGATTCATGTATTCTTCTTACCAGCTGCACTTCTTGGATTGCTAGCTGCTCACTTTATCATGATTCGTAAACAGGGTATTTCTGGCCCGCTATAAGATGTAATCTCAGAACTTATTATGATCATTTCGACACAATTTTTTATACGAAGGAGGGGGACAGATGCATCGCGGAAAAGGAATGAAGTTTGTTGGCGATTCGCGTATTCCTGCGCAAAGAAAGCCTAACATTCCAAAAGATTATTCAGAGTACCCCGGCAAAACAGAAGCGTTTTGGCCGAACTTCTTATTAAAAGAGTGGATGGTAGGTGCTGTATTTCTAGTTGGGTATCTAGCACTAACAATTGCCCATCCATCTCCACTCGAGCGTGTAGCGGATCCGACAGATGCGACCTATACGCCGCTTCCTGACTGGTACTTTCTCTTCTTATACCAGCTCTTGAAGTACAAATTTGCCGCCGGTGACTATACGCTTGTAGGTACAGTTGTTATGCCCGGCCTTGCATTTGGTGCACTTCTTCTTGCTCCATGGCTTGACCGCGGTCCAGAAAGAAGACCGGCTAAGCGTCCTGTTGCGACAGCGCTTATGTTACTTGGTCTTATTTCAACGGTATACTTGACGTGGGAATCAGTTGTAACTCATGACTGGGAAAAAGCAGCAAAGCAAGGGGAAATTGTTGAAGCTGAGGTTGACAAAGAATCAGAAGGTTACGCCATTTATTCTGGACAGTCATGTATTGGTTGTCATGGGGACAGCCTTCAAGGTGGTTCAGGTCCATCTCTTCTTGAAACACAGCAAACAAAAGAGTCGATTATGGACATTGCTGTGAACGGGATCGGCGGAATGCCAGCGAATGCTTTTAAAGGTTCTGAGGAAGAACGTGAGAAGCTAGCTGAATTTATTGTCGAAACGGTAGAAGCAAATAAATAAGATGAAAAGCTGACTGTTGCAGTCAGCTTTTTCTCATTTTAAATTGCTTATGCACTTCAATCGATGAAAGATATTGAAAAGGAGATTCCTATGATTTCTCAATTTTTATACCTGCTAAAATCAAGACCTTTTCTTCTACTTCTGTTGATCATTAACATTCCGGGTACTATTTACGGCTATTACTGGTATGGATGGCAGTTAGCAGAAACAAAGCCCATCTTTTTACTATTTGTTCCGGATAGTCCTACAGCGAGTCTGTTTTTCTGTTTTGTTTTACTGGCCTTTCTTTTCGGTAAAAATTGGCCACTGATGGAAAGTCTAGCTGCCGTGACTTTATTCAAATATGGGATTTGGGCTGTCATTATGAATGCTCTAGTGATGGTTGTGACAGGACAGCTATCTCCTATCGCAATTATGCTCATCTTATCTCATCTTGGAATGGCAATAGAAGGATTGCTTTTTACCCCTTTTTACAGAATCAAGTTATGGCATCTCGTGCTAGTGGCGATATGGACGTTACATAATGATGTGATTGATTATGTTTTCGGTCAAATGCCACGTTATTCAATATTAAGTGAGTATACACCGCTTATTGGATATTTTACATTCTGGCTGTCGATCTTTTCTCTAGCTCTTGTCTATTTCTTATCTGTTCGAAAAGGACACTATCAGCTTTCCATCTAAGATGGTCTACTCTTGTCCATTTCTTCATACATTGAAGTAGGAAGAAGGAGGGACAGGGAATGGGTAGACGATGGCTCCTTGTAGTGTTGCTTTTGACGCTTCCCGTCAATGTACATGCTTCGGAAACAGATACGAAACAAGTCTGGAATGATATAGCAGCAAATGCGTTGGAATTTGGCAAACAAGAGAAGTTTGACCGTGCCAAAACGATGCTTGATGAATTTTCTAATGCTTTTCCAGGTGATCAGTCTAGTGAACTTTCGACTATTGAATTAAGAGTGATCCTCAATACACATGACCGTGCACTAAAGGCTGTAACAGCTATGGATAAAGCTGTTGATCAAAGAATTCAGTCCTTAACGGAATTTCGTCTGGCTGTTGATGCGTTAGTAGCTGAAGATCAGCCAATGTGGAAACAGACGGATGACCAAATTCTCCCGCTTATTACCGAAATGTCCACTGCTATTGAACACGGAGACGTAGACGTCTACAATGCGAGTAAGGATCGTTTTATTGGAACATATAGTGTAATACGCCCAGCAATGGCAATTGATCTCTCGCCAGAAACTCAGCAACGACTTGATTCGCATATTGCTTTTATTGAGCGATATGGGTCTGAGCGTAATTCAGAATTATCGGGTCAATTGCAAACCATGAAAGATGATTTCAAACAAGCTTACCACCCTTCTTCATCTGAGGAATCTTCCCTTTTATGGTTAATTGTTTCAATTGGAGGTATTATTATCGCTACACTGATTTATGTGACCTATCGAAAATATAGAGGCGAAAAAGAAGGTTTAAAAAGGAAACAAGCCGATTAAATTTGAAGATCTTGTGAACCTGAAACAGTGTGATTGACTTTCTAGTGGGATTTGACTAAAATTGACGTTAATAACAGTTTAGAAAGCAATTACACATATGATGGAGGAATGGAAATGGCTGGTTTTCTAGTCTATTTTGCGCTTCTGTTAATCATTCCACTCTGGGCTCAGAGTAGAGTAAAGAGCGCATACAAAAAATACTCAAATGTTCCAAACTCGTCTGGGATGACTGGTGCTCAAGTGGCAAGAAAAATTCTCGATGAAAATGGGTTATATTCTGTAGGGGTTGAAGAAGTGCGCGGGCACCTTTCGGATCATTATGATCCTCGCTCAAAAACAGTAAGACTATCATCAGGTAATTTTCATGGTCAATCAGTGGCGGGAGCAGCGATCGCTGCACACGAGGTAGGACACGCGATCCAAGATGAGCAGAACTATGCACCGCTTCGTTTCCGTCATACGCTTGTTCCTGTGGCGAATCTTGGTTCAAACTTTAGCTATTTCATCATTCTCGCTGGTATTTTGATGGCATCGCAAAACTTCATTTTACTTGGGATTGTCTTTATGAGTGCAGCTGTGTTATTCCAGTTGGTAACACTTCCAGTTGAATTTAATGCTTCCAATCGAGCAATGGAACAAGTTGTATCAACTGGCGTTATTCGAAACGATGAAGAAAGAGAAACGAAAAAAGTATTGAACGCAGCGGCTTTAACATATGTTGCAGCAGCAGTAGTTGCTCTATTAGAATTACTTCGCTTTGTGTTCATCTTTATAGGAATGAACGAAGATTAAATAAGGAAATCTCGCCCTGAAGTGACCCCTGTCAAGTAGACAGGAATTAAAAAGCATTTTTAAGCAGCCTGAGCTCTATACTTATAGGGGCTCAGGTTGTTTAATTTCTTTTGAAATCTTTGGTGATTGTAAAATCGTATGTAT